>JBGVTJ010000001.1:0-17871 GCA_041862515.1 Thermodesulfobacteriota bacterium
GATTGATTCAATAAGGTGTATAATATGGAAAGAGGGATGAGGGGCTGGGCGACAACGGGCTATAAGGACCGAGCGCCCCCTTTGCACTGTAACCCATGGCCCTAGGTTATAGAGTTCCATAGGGAGGATTTTCCCATGCTTGAATTTTTTCAGCAGGTACAATGGTCACCCTACCTTGTGGGGGCCCTCATCGGGGTTTTGAGTTGGTTTGCGTTCTTGTCCGTTGGAAAACTGTTGGGAGTTTCCACAGCCTTTGTAAGGACGACCGGGATGATCGAAAAGGCATTTATCCCTGACCATGCGAAAGGGACCCCCTATTTCCAGGAGGAGAAGCCTGAGATCGACTGGCAGTGGATGCTGGTTCTCGGGATATTCATTGGTTCTTTCCTCTCAGCCTGGATATCGGGAGATTTCTCAATCAAAGCCGTGCCAGGACTCTGGGAGAGGCAGTTTGGCCCGAGCATTTGGTTTCGATGGTCCATGGCCTTTTTGGGAGGGGTGATTTTGATGTTCGGGGCACGCCTCGCCGGTGGGTGAACGAGCGGCCATGGGATCAGCGGTACGCTGCAATTGACTATAAGTGGTTGGGTGAGCGCAATCTGCTTCTTTGTAGGTGGGATTGCCATGGGAAGGCTTCTTTATCTTTGAGGAGACAATATGACACCTTGGGTGAAATCGAGAAATGGACAACTTCTTTTCGGATTGATCACCGGGATCATTTTCGGTTTTCTGCTTCAGAAGGGCCAGGTGACCACATATGGGGTAATCATGGGAACCTTTCTTTTCACCGATCTGACCGTGGTGAAGGTAATGTTTTCAGCCGTGGTTGTCGGGGCCATTGGTATCCATTACCTGAAAGGGAAAGGTCGGGTTGGACCCGAGATCAAGGAGGCGGCCCTGGGGAGGAATATTTTTGGGGGCATCATTTTCGGGATAGGGTTTGGGCTTCTTGGTTATTGTCCTGGTACAGGCTGGGGGGCTGTGGGACAGGGGAGCTTGGACGCCCTGTTCGGAGGTGTGTTAGGTATGCTGGTGGGTGCCGCACTCTTTGCGGAGAGTTACGGCTTCTTGAAGCGGAACGTGTTGGATTGGGGGAAGATAAAAACGGCGACTCTCCCCCAGATGGTGAACAAAAGCGCATGGACCATCATAGGAGGGCTCACCCTGTTTGTTCTGGCATTGTTCGTTTTCATTGAGGTAGTGGGACTGTAAGAGCCTTAGATAGTCAGGCAAATTGAAGATTCCTAAACTTAGCCATTCTCCTTGACGTTACCTATGACGGATGAGATTACCTAACAGAACTTTGATCAAACGAGTGCCTATCCTTCAAGTAAGGCTTTTGATGTAGCTCTTGGCCGACTGATGCCGGACGGACCATTGCCTTAAAAGATCCCATAGCGTCTTCAGAATGGTCAGCGTTCCTATTGTAACGCATGAATCTGAGAGGAGGAAACCATGAGAACGTCGTGGCGTATCGGTAACCTTTTCGGAATCGAGATCAGAATCGATTCCAGCTGGATTATTATTTTTACCTTTGTTACCTGGGCCCTGGCTTCACTTTACTTCCCCAATCGTTTTGAAGGTTGGCCCCAGTGGCAGTACTGGGTAATTGGAGTAGTGACCAGTCTGCTCTTTTTTGCCTCGGTCCTCGGGCATGAGCTCACCCATTCCCTCGTAGCCATGAGGCAAGGCGAGGAAGTTCGGAGTATCACGCTGTTCATCCTGGGAGGAGTGGCAGAGCTTAAAGGGGAACCGGGGAGCCCATCCAAGGAGTTCAGCATGGCCTTTGTTGGGCCTCTTTCGAGCATGGTCATCGCCTTATTCTTCTGGTCCATATCAGTTCTGGTTCGCGATTTCAGCCAGCCCCTCTGGGCGCTTACACGATATTTGGGCCTCATTAACCTCATCATTGGGATCTTTAATCTCATTCCGGGTTTTCCCATGGATGGAGGGCGTGTCCTTCGAGCCATTATCTGGAAGATAACGGGAAATCTGAGGAAATCCACCCGTATTGCCTCCATAACAGGTCAGGTAATGGCTTTCCTGTTCATCATGTTTGGGGTCATCCTGATTTTTAGCAGGGTATTCTTCAACGGTATCTGGATGATTTTCATAGGGTGGTTCATTCACAGTGCAGCGGTCAGGGGATATAAGCAGGTGGTTATCAAGGATATGTTGAAGGATATAAGGGCCAAGGACCTCATGAATCGGGAATTTGAGACCATCTCCCGCGATCTTCCCCTCCAGGAACTCATCGATGAGTACATCCTCAAAAGGCGCCAGCGGGCTTTTCTGGTATTCGATAGAGGGCAACTCCATGGCATCATCAGCCTGGATGACGTAAAGAAGGTACCCAAGGAGAATTGGGCTGCCACGAGTGTTGGCGAAATCATGACCCCAAAAGAGAAATTGGAGACCGTCTTTCCCGAGGATGACGGTACCAGTGTTCTCGCCAAACTGACGGTCAAAGATGTAAATCAGGTTCCCGTAGTCAAAGGGGAAAGGGTCGAGGGTATCCTCTGCCGGAGCGATGTCTTGCAATTTCTCCAACTGCGAACGGAACTAGGGGTATAGCTCGTAACATTTCAACCTCGTGCGCTTTTCTCAATGGCTTAAACCATTAGTGCTCCTTTTTTCTATTAGTCAATATTTCAGTCTTGGCTCGACCTCATTGGTGCATTATTGATGGTATTGGGAATCTGGCTGTTTATGCATATGTTTCAACAAGGAGACAAATTCAGCCCTGAGAGCCCCCCAAGGGGAAATCGAAATACATCAATCCAGCCCACATGTATGTAAAATTTTACCACCGTCGCTTCCCAGAAAAGGAGAAATTCCAAGGGGTTATAACTAATCTCCCTGAGAGGCCTTCCTTGACAATGCGCCCATTGATCATTATCCTTTATCTGTCACGGAGGGCCTTTTCCCTTCCTTATCTCTTTTTGGTATCCTTCCAATATCCGTTGAAAAATTGGAGAGGGAGAGGTGGGGTTTATGGGAAGCTCTCTTTCGGCCCTGAGCCTGCAACGAGACTTTGGGGGAAAGCCATTTAATGGGGAATCAAAGGGCGCTCTTGGAAGAGAGCAAACCTTGGGGGGGGTTCTCAGTCCTCGAAGATCGTTCGACCCATAAGGTCAAGCGGATTTGGGTCCACCCGGGACAGCGCCTGAGCTACCAGAAGCACTTTAGGCGAGCAGAACACTGGGTTATCCTGGAGGGTAGGGCCAGGGTCACCCTCGACGGGGAACAGATCTTGCTTGGCCAGGATGAGTCGGTGGATATTTCGCCCGAAGCTGCCCACCGAATCGAAAACATCGGGGATGCTCAACTCACCTTCATTGAGGTTCAATGGGGGGATTACTTCGGGGAGGACGACATCGTCAGGCTTGAAGATGATTATGGCCGGGTGCCGTAGAAGTAATCCCCGAGGGTTGGATCCGAGATACTCCGGTGAGTTCTTCGCTGTAGCGAGAGGGATGGAATTGGAAGAAAGCGAACTGGAAGCCTCATTAAGGGAACATATAGAACGACGGAATTACGCGGCCGCTGCATCGATGGCTGAACGGCTGGAAGAACCCAAGGAGAAGATCAAGGAGCTTCAGGAAGTCGCCATTAAGCAGTATATCACGGAATATCGAAACGCCCCGGGGGCAATTGCCCTGGCCCAAGAGTTCCGATTCACGGATGATGAAATCGATCGGATCCTCGGAGCCATTCTCGAAGAGGCGAAGGGAAGTGAAGGAGAGAGGCCTCCGTGGGCGGGGAAACGCTACGACATCAAGACCATGAAGTATCTCGACGTAGAGGAATGGATCGCCCACTACGCGAGGGAGTTAAAGCGAGCGGGAAGCCGCTAGAGCCCACCGAAGCCCTACCGAAAGAGCTGTACTTTAAGCCGATCTGATCTCCTGCCGCATGAAGACCCCATAGGAAAGCCCGAAGCACACCAGGGTTAGCGCAACCAACGAGACGATGTAAGGCCATACCACGAGAATGCTCTGACTCAACGGAAGGGGGTTCTGAAACCGTGCCGACGACAATCGCTCCATGGGGCCCATCAAAATGAGGGACTTAGTCGTCTTGCGCATGGGATCTATCACGGTGGCCGTTGCTTCGCTGTAGAGTTCCATGGGCGAAAACAATCTGACCCCCTCCATGATCCGTGCATGCCGGATAATGGTCTCAGATTCTGCACCGGACGAGGGGATGGGGGAAAAAGCGCTGGCCACAGCGCTTGCGCCGAGGGAGACGAAGAATGAGAAGAATATCCAGAGGGCTATAGATGCCAGAGCCGATGTGGCAATACTGCGGAAGGCGATGGAAAAGAGCATGGATATTCCTAACCAGAAGGAGACATATACAATGCTGATGACCAGATAGATGATGATTCGCCAAAGCTCTTCGATGCCAGGAACCACGCCCAACACTCGAAGACCGAGCCCGGATATGACGAGAACGATGGAGACGAGCATGATGGCAATAGTAGTTACGCCGGCAAGGAATTTGCCATTTATGATGGAATCTCGAAATATGGGCTGGGAGACCAATTTGCTCATCGTCCCAGTGCTCTTTTCCCGGTTGATGGAGTCGAAGCCCAGTACCAGCCCGATGAGGGGACCGAAGAAGGCCACGAATTGAGCGAGGGAAAACCAGGCTCCGGTGGATGTGAAGAGCATCAAGAACACGAACTTTGGCTTGGCAATCCCCTCGAGTTCTTCCCTCAGGCTGATACCGGTCATGTACGCAGAGATGAGGCTCACCATTGCGATGAGGGCAAAGAGGATGAGAAACCGGTAGCTGCTAAAATGATCGGCAAGCTCCTTCTTGAATACGGTAAGAAGACCTTGGGCATCGATCCCCTCGGAAAGGAGCTCACGGAGATTTTCAGAAAATTTACCCATAGCTACACCTCGTGGAAATACTTCATGTAAATCTCCTCCAGGGTGTACTTTTCCTTACCCATCCCGAGCTTTTCCTTGGCCAGATCCCCCATCGGGCCCACAGCAACGAGCTTTCCCTTGATCATGATGCCCACTCGATGGGATATTCTCTGCACCTGCTCCAGGTTGTGGGAGGAGATGAGCATGGTGATCTTTCTGTCGCGGCTGAGGGATTCAATGAGCTCGATCATCCGTATGGCCCCATCGGGGTCCAGGCCCAGGGTGGGCTCATCGAGGAAACAGATCTTGGGATCCTTAATCAGCACCTCCGCGATGCCCAGCCGCTGACTCATTCCCCGGGAAAAGGCCCCCACTTTCTTCCTCGCCTCGCCGGAAAGCCCGACGATATCAAGGGCCTCATCGATTTTGTCGGAGGAGGTCCGGTCGGGGATTTTGTTGAGCCTCGCCACATACCGGAGATTCTCCCGAGCCGTCATATCCCGGTAAAACCCTACGTTCTCAGGCAGATAACCGACCAGCCGTTTCACCTTGAGCGGCTCCCTTATGGGGTTAAATCCACACACCCGGGCTTCCCCTTGTGAGGGCTCGGTGAGCCCGAGGAGCATGAGAATGGTAGTTGTCTTTCCCGCACCGTTGGGCCCGAGGAAGCCGAAGATCTCACCCTCCTGGACCTGGAGGGTCAGACCTTCAACCGCGGCCTGTTGGCCGTAGTACTTAGATAGTTCCTTCGTTTCTATCACCGTTTGGGTGGCCATGTTATCTTCTCCCCAACCACGTAAAGAGTCCGCCGAGACCTGCAATCACTAAGACGATGATGCCGATCCCGATCCATCCCCATGTCGAGGAGGCCTTCACGGTCACCCTCATTTCCATGGTCTTTGAGGCTTTTTCCCCATCGACGCTGATGCCCACGGAATAGTCTCCCACCAACGCCTCTTCGGCAGGGGTGAGGGTTACCTCCACCTGTTTGAGATCGTTCGGGTTGAGGGCTTCGATCTTTTCGGGTTCGAACTTGACTTTCCAGTTTTCCGGCTTGATAGATAGGAATTTGATGTTATGGTTTGTAGCCGAACCGGTATTCTTCACGTAGATGGACATATTCGCATTCTTCCCCTTCTTGGCCTCCAGGGAAAGAAGGCCCGTTGGAGTGCCGGCCTCCAGGTTATAGGTCCCGGTAAGGATGACGCTCAGCTTCACCTCGGCCTTCGCGTCGCCTGAGCCGACCCGGACATTGACAGGATACTCCCCCGCCTCGGCCAGCCGATAGGGTTTTACCGTTACGGCCACACTCTTGCTCTGATTCTTGTCAAGTCGCAAGCTGGAAATATATTTGTCCTCATAGGCAGGTTTGAAATTGATGTCCCAATTCTCGGGTCCCGTGGAGGTAAGGTTGTATACCTTTTCCTTATCCAGTTTATTGTCCACCTCGAGGGAAAACTCGAACGCGGCATCCGTTGGCCCGCGCAGCACTGGGTAAGATGTGGTAATGGTAACGGGCTTTTCCTTTTCCGCCTCGGCCTTTTCCGACACCGTTACGGTGATATCCTGCGATAAATTGAATGCGCCATCTTGGGTTCGCGCTTGTACCTTGAATACATACCTCCCCGGCTTTACATCCTTCGTTTCCGGCTCGGCAAAAAAGGTCAGGCGTTTCGTCTCCCCGTTTTCTACGTGGGCCCCGGTAATCGTAAAGCTATATGTCTTGACCCTTGCCTTCCAACCCTTGGGTTTCGAGGTGACTTCGACGTCGATGTTCTCGTCAGCTCTTCCCTTGTTGTATAGGATCAGGTCCATGCTGACATCTTCACCGGGCGGAATGATGACGCCGGGATATTCCGGGGCCATTGCAACGGCCCTCGCCGGCCTGTCGTCCTTCTTGCCCTCATCCCCAAGCACCGGCGGAGGACCGATAAGGCAGGCGGCCATTGCCAGAACGAAAAGAGTGAAGAAGATTTGACTCAGCTTAGACCTCGTCATGAGAATCCCTCCTTCCCTGATTCTTGCAGTGTGTTTGCGCGGTATCACCCATTTTACCTCCCGGTGGTGGCACGATTTCATCTCCCCAGTCGGAAAAGGGCTGAAATCCGCTGGATATGATATCCGTCCATCCCCCGGGCCTTGACCAGTTCCTTGATCTTTTCCAGGGGATGATTGGGGAACTTTACCCTATACTCGCTCATGAGTCAACCCTTTTTGCGATTTCGCTATCTCGTGCGTAAAAAGATCTGGGTGAAGTTTTTTTGCGTAAATCGAGAACATAAAATGATAAGGAAAGGTAGGAGCATGAAAACTGCCCCCTACCTTTCCTACCTTTGGTATTTAATTGTTGATTTATCAGCCGCCGTTAATACATCCCGCCTCCTGGAGGCATGGGTGGCATGGGGGCCTTCTTCTCAGGCTTCTCCGCCACCATAGCCTGGGTGGTTATCATCAACGATGCCACGCTGGCCGCATTCTGAAGGGCCAATCTCACTACCTTCGTGGGATCAATGATGCCGGCCTTCATCAGATCCGTGTATTCCTCCTTGGCCGCATCGAATCCATAGGCACCCTTCTCCTTCTTCACATGCTCCGTGACCACCGAGCCATCGTGGCCGGCATTGTGTGCAATCTGGCGAACGGGCTCCTCTAAAGCCCGCTTCACGATGTTCACCCCCGTCTGCCTATCACCCTCCAGCTTCATTTTATCCAGAGCGGGCAGACACCTCAGAAAGGCAACTCCACCGCCGGCGACAATTCCCTCCTCCACCGCAGCACGAGTGGCATTGAGGGCGTCTTCCACCCGGGCCTTTTTCTCCTTCATCTCCGTCTCCGTAGCAGCACCGACATTGATCACGGCAACACCTCCGACCAACTTCGCCAGTCGTTCCTGGAGCTTCTCCCGATCATAGTCACTGGTTGTCTCGTCAATCTGGACGCGAATCTGCTTGACTCGCCCCTCTAAAGCGCTGCTTTTGCCCAATCCCTCAATAATGGTGGTGTTGTCCTTGTCGATGCGCACCCGCTTGGCTCGGCCCAAATCCTCCATCCTCACATTCTCCAGCTTAATGCCGAGATCCTCGGAGATGACCTGACCACCCGTGAGAATGGCGATGTCCTCCAACATGGCCTTGCGCCTATCCCCAAAGCCTGGAGCCTTGACCGCCGCACACCGAAGGGTTCCCCGGATCTTGTTTACCACCAAGGTAGCCAAGGCTTCCCCTTCCACATCCTCCGCAATCAGCAAAAAGGGGCTTCCCGACCTGGCCACCTGCTCCAAGATGGGCAGCATGTCCTTCATGTTGCTGATCTTCTTTTCGTGCAGCAGGATATAAGGATCCTCCAGCTCTGTCTCCATCTTTTCCGCATTGGTCACGAAGTAGGGCGATAGATACCCCCGATCGAACTGCATCCCCTCAACAATATCCAGGGTGGTCTCCATCGCCTTTGCTTCCTCAACGGTAATTACTCCCTCCTTTCCTACCTTGTTCATGGCCTCCGCGATGATGTTGCCAATGGTCTCATCGTTGTTTGCCGAGACGGTACCAACCTGGGCGATTTCCTGCTGATCCTTTGTTGGCTTACTCAAATTCTTCAGCTCCGCGACCACCGTGTCAACGGCCGCGTCAATGCCTCTTTTAACATCCATGGGGTTGGCACCGGCGGCCACTACCTTGTACCCCTCCCGGAACATAGCCTGTGCCAGAACGGTGGCCGTGGTTGTGCCGTCACCCGCCGTATCGCTGGTCTTGGTGGCCACCTCCCTGACCATACGGGCGCCCATGTTCTCGAATTTATCCTCCAGGTCGATCTCCTTTGCCACTGTCACCCCGTCCTTGGTTACTGTCGGTGAGCCAAAGGACTTCTCCAGAATGACGTTTCGCCCCTTCGGCCCCAAGGTGACCTTTACCGCGTCGGCTAAAATGTTAAGGCCATCCAGAATGGAATTGCGTGCGTCTTGATCAAATTTGAGTTCCTTGACTGCCATTTTAATCCCTCCATTTCCTTATCATTTATTTCTCTATTACACCCAATACGTCGTCTTCCCTCATGATCAAATGCTCCTCGCCCTCGAGCTTCACCTCCGTCCCCGCATACTTCCCGAAGAGGATCCGGTCTCCCTTTTTCACGTCAAGGGGCCTGACCTTACCATCCTCGGATACCTTGCCCTTCCCAACCGCAATGACCCTACCCTCTATGGGCTTTTCCTTGGCCGTATCCGGTATGATAATCCCTCCCTCTGTCTTTTGCTCCTCCTCAATGCGTTTGACCAAAATACGATCCTGAAGCGGTCTGATATTCATGGCCCTTTCTCCTTTCCTGACGAATTTTATCGAGCCTTCTCAGCTCTTATTGGGAAAAACCCTCTAAACCTATTGAGATATCATGGGAATATGGAAAAATACGAATTGCATTTATGAAAGGAATCACATTTTGAAAAAATATAACCATTCCCTCAGGCCATGTCAAATCTGCTCACCTATTTTGAGGTATTTTTCATACTACGATTTTTCCGAGAGCCTCTCCTATCCGGAAAGATCTTCTCGCCACTGAATATCCGGGCATCTCCGGTCGACTGAGAAATAATAATTGCCACCGCACGGGTTACCGCGGGAATGGAGATCACGTTCTTCCATATGGGGGTTAGAACACAGCTTCAAGTCCCGCAATCCAGTTCCTTTCGGGAGCGGGATAGAAGTTACGAACTGTTGGAAACCCGCCAAGAACTGCAAATTCGGAATACTTTTCGTCTGTAATATTGTTCACCCCAACAAAGGCCTGAATCCACTTCCAATTATAGGAGACCCTGGCATCGATGGTGTGGTATTGTTCCAGTTTTCTGAATTGGTTTGCCTGGTCGCTGATGAGGAAACTGGAGCCAACAAACGTATAGTTGGCTGAAAAGATGAGACTGGGGATGAGATCATGGAGTCGAAACCCCAGGTTGGCCTTGTGTCTCGGTACGGCCGGTATGTCGTTGTTCTCAAAAGGGTCATCCCGGAATGTCGCCTTCTCAAAGGTGTAGTTCCCAAATACGGTTACCTTCTTGAAGAGATGTGCGCTGATCCCGACCTCCACCCCCTGGTGTAGGGTCTTTGGATGGTTTTCGTTCGTGAAGGTAGCGGGATTGAAAAAGATCTCATCCTTGATTTCTGCCCGAAACAGGGTGGCCCTTCCTTCGATCTCGGGAGCGAGAAAATGGAGCACATCGATATCAGGAGCGAAAAAGTGTCTGATTCCCGCTTCATAATGCCAACCCCTCTGGGGTTTAATGTCCGAGTTAACCCGAATACTTCCGGCGATGAAATCGAAGAGAACCAGTTCATCCGTAAGGGGAAAACGGAAGCTTCGAT
This sequence comes from Thermodesulfobacteriota bacterium, assembly GCA_041862515.1. Taxonomy (GTDB): domain Bacteria; phylum Desulfobacterota; class BSN033; order WVXP01. The sequence goes on from JBGVTJ010000001.1 coordinate 10,235, forward strand.
TTGCGCGGATAAAGAGAGAGGATCTTTCGTCATAGAGGAAACTGATGCCGGCGCTATAGGCTTCTTCCCGGTCCCTGACGGTATCATCCAAGGGGGCCAGACCAAGGAGGAGATCCTGCTGCTCGAGATCGTATCTGACTCGCTCGTGTCGAGCACCCAACGAGAGGATGAGATTTTCCAGGAGGGAGAGTTCATTATGTGCGTAAAACCCGTAGGAGAACTTTTGAATCTCGGAAAAACCCGATGGAGCCAGGGGTGTTCCGAAAAAGAAATCCACATCAAGGTCGGATGCATAGATATCCACACCCGCGATGAGCGTGTTTGTGTGATCACGGAGTGTCCCATTCCAGGAGTATCGAGGCGTAATGCTCCAGGTTTGAAGCACCCTATCTGTTGCCGAGGTGAAACTGACGAACTCATCTTCACTTTTTCGATCCCTGTAGGAAAGATCGGAGGTAATCCTTCCATATTCTCCCAGGTCCCAATCCGCATTGAGATTGAGGTACTGATCGGTGGTTTCTCCTTCATCAAAAGGCTTTGTGGTAGCCCGTCGGTCAATAGCGAGCTGGGTCTCCGAAACCCCTCCTGGAAGGCCGAAGTCATCGCGATGACAGGATCCGCTCAAGGCGAAACTGATGTATTCCGTTGGATCGAAGATGATCTTCCCACCCACGTCCCTCGTTCGGAATTCGTTGTTTCTTCGGTATCCATCGGTGGACTCGTAGCTGGCATAGAGGGAGCCTGCAATATTCTCGTACCCACCGCTGACTGAAGCCTTTCCCCCGATATGCTCGTAGCTTCCGGCACCGCCGCCAACCGCCGCGGTCAACTTCTCGGCTGGGGGCTTTGTGATGACATTGATCACACCCCCCACCGCGTTATCGCCATAGAGCACGCTTCCCGTTCCCCTCACGATTTCGATTCGTTGGATCTGATCTAAGGGAATTTGCCCCCAATCGACCCCGCTCAGATCGATCTCATTGACACGCCGCCCATCCACCATCACCAGGGTATTAAAGGGTCCTGTTTCTCCAAACCCTCGCATATCCACCTGGGCTGTCTTCCCGTTTCCGAGGAGATCTCTCACTACAATCCCTTCTTCAGACCGGAGGAGATCCAGCACCGTTTTTGCGTTCGAATTCTCGATGTCCTCCTCGGTGATTACGGTCACGTTCGCCGGAATTTTGTGAATCTCCTCCTCCTGGCGCGTCGCCGTAACCACCAATTCTTTAAGGACGGGGACTTCTTCTTTTTCCTCAGCTTTGGCCGTATCTGGATGGAAGCCCAATGAGAGCACCAGCAAGGCAGTCCAAAGAAAAATCACGAGTTTTCTCTTGGTCCACTCTCCTCCATTCATACCTTTTCCCTCCTTCCTTCTATGAGGGCTGCATCCTCCACCCATCCCATCCATGTACCGCAGAGATGAAACCGTGAAGAGGCGAATGATAAGAAACGGTGGCCGAACACCCTCAGCGAATGACTGAAAAATCAGGCGGGAAAGGAGGTTGACAACAGGAGGGCAGCTTAAAGGCTGTTAAGACACGAAAAAAGCCTGACCCCCAGACATGATCAGGCTGACTCCCTTTGCCGACTCCATATTCCCACCCTTCGAGGAATCTCCATGGAGCAGTGCTGAGGGCAGGTTTTCTGGCTCGTGGATTATCCTACTCGCCACGCCTTCCCATCCTTCGAAGAATCAGGACAGTGGCAACTACATGTGGCTTTCGTCCCCACTCACAGCGGCGGGGCCACGACGGATTCTCACCGTCTTCCCTTTGCCCAAGCACTTGCCTCTTTTGAATCTGCTCTATAACCCAGAAAAGATTTTCTGTCAACATCTTTTTCTGGCATTTCAGTGATCATCGTCTCCGTGTTGACCTATGTAATAGTCTTCGAAGATTTTCCTTGATTTTTTCTTTTAAAAATGGTTAAATTGGGCCGAATGGCGTAAGTTGTAAGGAGTTTTTCAAGGATCATAGATAAAGATCGTATGTGTACCAATGTATTTTGTGGCTTTATGCTAGACCTGAAAGCCATTACAACTTACCTGAGAATTTACAATGGAAGGGGGTGAGTTGTAATGGCCAAAGGGCAGGTTAAATGGTTCAGCGAGAAGAAGGGCTATGGGTTCATCACCCGAGAGGATGGGGATGACATCTTTGTCCACTTTTCCGCCATTAACAGAGAAGGATTTAAGACCCTTCACGAGGGGGATGAAGTCGAATTTGAGATCTCCGAAGGCGAAAAGGGTCTTCAAGCCACAAACGTAACGGTATTGGAGTGAGCAGGGAGAAGTAACGTCACCAAATGACCCCGGGGGTTCAGTTTTCTCCTCGGGGTCACTTTTTTCATGAAAAGGGGATTGAGAAACCTCCTTGCTAGATCCTTCCGTGGGCCCCCCCTTGCTGTTTACCGATCCTCTTTTTTCCGTTTTCCTCGGGATAGTACTATCCATTCTCTTGGTAACTTTAAGCCTATCTCCTCCTTTGAAACCAAGCTGGTCTATAAGGGATTCTTCCTGCGGAAGCGTGGAGTTAGATGAAGCGAATACCGCCAGAAGGGGAAGAGCCTTCTGATCATCCGCGCTCGGTGTCACAGCAACTCGCCGTCTCCCTATCTTCGGAACAACAGGACGACCCGATCTCAGGGCCGCATGTGGCCTCTTTCTTGCCAGTTAGGGCAGCGCGAATCATGGCAGCGGCACACCCCACGCCGCTATCCATCGTGATCGCAGATACCGGGCAGTTACGCTGGCAGGCCCCGCATTCCATGCATGATTCACGGCGTACTAATTGGGCCATGTTATCATCCGGTGCAAAAACCCCATGCGGACAGACGATGCTGCACATCCCACAGCTGATGCACAGCTCGGGATCGAACTGAAGGGAGTTGGACCTATAGGAGCCAAGCATGCTATGCACCTCCCCATCCTCGAATGATGGTAAAGGTAATGAGCAGTACGATACTGATCCCAAACATCAATGCCATAATAGGAGTGTAGGCAAATATCTCACGCCTGACTCCACTTCTGGAGGTAAACGGTGTCGACCCGGTAAAGTTCAAAGCCAGGTAGGCCGTCACCGGCGGCATGGCCAGCAGAAAGATCAACGCCCACAAGGCCCGGAGCCACAAAGCTGTATCCGGATTGGCCAGGAGTATTCTCACGACGAATGGAAGTGCCACCAAACCGCCCAGGATGAACCCCTTCACGCTGAAGTCTGATGTCGGGAGCCGAGGAAGCAAGATGGGGAATAGGACTGCGCCGGCCAGGATAGCCACAACCGTGCCCGCAGACGCAAGGATGCCGAGGACGAAAAACACCAAGACCGCCGCGATCACCATGGGTAGCAGGATATGAACCAGCTCCACCGGAATCAGGACCAGACGATCAGGCAGGTTGAAACGCACCCGGCGCATCTTGGCTGTTGCTCGATGGTCCTTGAGGTATTCCGGCAGGTCGATCGCCCTCACGGGGCCGTACTCAACTTTAAACCCCGAACGCTTCAGGACCTCGTGGGCGGCAACTCCCGGTGCGCCCAGTTGGGGCAAGATCAACACGCGGTGCCTGACGACGTTATGGAGGGCGGTCGCTTCGATCCGGTGTACCAACTCATCGGTGCCAAAGGTTCCCTTGCCGGCGGCGCACCAGACGTTAATCCCCTTGGTATCCAGCACCATTATATAGCCCTCAATTCCTGCTAATGCCGACCGCAGAGCGTCGAAGCTGAGCGTGTAATTGGCGGTGACAAAAACAGGCGAGTCCGCTGACGGATTGCCCAGGGCATAAAGCCCCGGTTCAACCAAATGGTGGTAACGTTTAAATCCCCAGCGTGCCAGAAAATGGTCCCAGCGGTTTGCCAGGGTGATGGTACTCGCAGCAGGTTTGATAGGGCCTTGTACGCGATCAGCGTTGATATGAGCCATCTCCATTCCTTTATTCTAGCATAATACGATACACCTTGCCTCTCTCTAGGAAACTCATCATTTCTATCCGAAAAAGTGCAGGTTCCTTCTTCTCCCGTTAACTATGATTACCGAGAATCGGATAGGAAGTGAGGACGGATCAGTTTTTCAAACTCCTCCCCATTCAGGAAAGGGCCATCCGGTCCCTAACCGGAAAATTTCCCTTGATAATTCCCTTTTCCAGATCACCCCCCATCGTTCCGATGATCTTTCAGTCCCTTACGATAATCATTTTTGCTTCGATCTTCTTGCGTGTGGACCCTTGCGTCTTGGCAATAATGGCGAGAGCAGCAAATTCTCGTCTTTCTGAGATTTACGATGGTTTCAAAGGTCCTTTGCATCAGAACCCTTACTCGTAGAATTGATTCAGCCAGACTGGCTGAGAAGATCTCATCATCACCCAAGGGATAAAGTCAATTCAACGACGTCATTTTCCTGAAGCTTTTGGCTAAGCCGACTCGAACTGAAGATATATCTTCCGTTAATGAGTACCGATACCCAAGGTGAAATTTCTCCTTGATCATTAACAAAGATACCCCCCTTTTTTGGCCCAATCTTTAAGAAGAGGTTATGTAAGAGATCTTTTACTGTATCCCCGGTAAAATCAACTTCAACCTCCTTCTCGTCTTTGAAGATCGAAAGAAGTTCGGGAATAGCCGAATATTTTACCGTAACCTTCATATTCTTCACTCACCCCTTTCAGAACCCAAAAAGGCGCTTGGGACATTGTACCCAGCGGCATGAAGGAGTTCCAGCAATACCTTGTGCTTCTCCTTGTATTCCGCTGAGAAGAGGGGAGTACATTTCGTAATCTCCATCTCCTGGGCTGCTAATTTCACGGCGAAGGCAAGACAACTGGGCTCCCCGCACCTTTTACAATTGGTTCCGGGGATCAGCTTGAAAACGTCAAGAGCCCTCAGGGTTGTCCCTCTTTCATAGTCAGGTTGAATGTTTTTCCGATTCTCGAACGTCTCATTAACCAGCCTTGTTAGCCACTCCATCAGGTCTTTTGCGTGGGTTTCATCATCCACCTTTGCAAGAGTGACGGTGGTGGGATAGAGGGTGACCATCACTCCATCTTTCTTGAAGGTAAGAATCCCAGCCCGATGGTTGTATATGGTTCCCTTCAAGGTGGCGTTAAGATACGGAAGGGCTTCACGAACGTCACCGGAGAGCTGAGCGATGGTCCTGATCTTTTCAGGATCGGCCAGACACGGGAGGATATGGGTAATTTCAAAGCTTTTCAGCAGCATCAAGTTCGATACCTTCCTCAGAAGAGTTGAAAGGCCCTGGATGATAACGTTGGCTGGTCAAGGCCCAAGGAACCGCAGTTCCTCCATCTGTCACGATTTCCGCCACGTGAAGCGATCGGCTTGGTGAGGTTTATAACTAACCTCAAAGACGGGCACTCAGTGATTTCGCGTGGCATCGTCAACTTGGGGTTTAACAACATCCTTCAAAAAAGTCAGGGCTTCATCTTTGTCTTGATCCGTCATAATGCGCATAAACCTGAGAACTTCCTCAGGGGTCAACTGGAGCACTACCTTTCTCAATTTCATTTCACCTTTCCCATCTCATCACTCCGTCCTCTTAGGGAGCACCATATACCATGTACAAGCCCCCTGCCAACACCAAAACGCCACAAATTCGCTTCAGAATGACAGCTCCCCTAGAGTGTTCGTTCCAGTTCAAATACCCTTGAACGAGCTTCGTGGATGTACCTGCCAAAACAATGACCGAACAATGTCCAGTGCCATAAAGCAAGAGTAACAATACGCCATAGGGTAAACTCGTGGCGGCAAGATTGAAGGTGAGGCCCAGCATGGGGCCCATGTAAGCGAAGGTACACGGCCCAAGGGCAATGCCAAAGACCAGGCCGAGAATAAACGCAGCCAGCATGCCCTTACGTTTCAGGGCAACCTGGCCCGGTCCCGACAAGGGCATGGGAATCACACCTAGCAGGTAGAGTCCGGCGAGGAAAAAGACCACGGCGACGAGGTAGTTCGCATAGCTGCCCATGTCACCCATCATACGCCCGGCGAGAGCCGTAATCGCTCCAATAAGGCCGATAGTGATCAGGATGCCGACAGCGAAAAGGGCCGAGATGAGAAAGGCGCGCCTGGCCGAGACACGTCCTTGGTCATCGATGAAGCCGACGATAAGCGGGATGCTTGCGAGGTGGCAGGGGCTGAGCAGGATGCTCAGGATGCCCCAGGTAAAGGCAGCCGCCAGGGCAATTGCCGGGGCACCCTCGATGGCGTGGGTCAGGGTAGTGAAGAGCGCTTGCATCCCTATCTTACCCCCATCTCCTTGAGCTTTTTTTCAATCTCATTCTGCGAAAAGAAGCCCGTGTGTCGAAATACCTCTTTGCCTTCCCTGTCGAAGAAGATCTGCACCGGGATTCCCTGAATTCCGTAACGGGCGGCAAGAACCTGCTTTTTTCGAACATGGACAAAGATCACGTTCAGTTTTCCCTCGTACTTTTTCTTGATATCGCGCAGAATTGGCACCATCATGTCACATGGGCGGCAGCCACTCGCGCCGAAATCCACAAGACTAGGCCTTCCACTCATGCGTGACTTGTCCACGGGGTTGTCCCGGGCAAAAGTAGACTGCTCCCTTACCCAGGAGGCGGAAATCATAATGGGTACACTTTGCCCGAGAGTGCGAATATGCTCGGAGATGGTCTGTTCCTGTTTCTGATGAAGTATGTACTGATGAAGTTGCTTTCTAACCTGATCAAGTTTCGCACCGCCAAATACGTTTTTGTTTTTCCGATAGAATTCCTTCACATCGGCCTCTGTCGCCTCCACCTTGTCAATAATCCGTCGAAGGTAATTCCTAACGATGTCTCCCTCGGAGTTCTGGGAAAGGTCAGCCCCTGCATTGCCAGCATGCTCCTTTGCCACTTGCACCAGTAATTTCCTTGCGGCGAGCTGCTCGAGGAGAAAAAAGCCATTTTTCCTCAGCTGATCCCGCAAGGGTTCCGGGGCCCTTACTACCTCGCCGTTAAGTTCATCGGTGGTGATCTCGACGCGACCCGACCGCAACAATGTGTCCCCAGGTAAATCAGCGAGCCTGGCGTACGTCAGCACCCCCGATGCCAAACCGGGGTAGGTAGACTCAACCGTGGCGGAATCATCGCCTGTTCTCGCCTCCGCTGGAATCGCGGTGAGCGCGACCAAGACAAATAGGGCTAAGCGGACCAGCTGAATCCTATGGATTCTCCTTGCTGTTTCGCGGTTTCTCAATAGGAATCCCCAGCTCCTTCCACTTGGCCAGGATATCCCTTTTGGGAATGAATCCCACATGGCGGAAAAGCTCCTTCCCGGAGGCATCGTAAAATATCTGTGTTGGGATCACGCGAATGCCATACCGTTTTGCGGCATCGGGATTTTTCCAAACGTCGATGAAAGCGACTTGCAGTTTTCCAGAATATTCCTTGCGGAGTTGCTCAAGGATGGGTGCCATCATTTTACAGGGTATGCATCTATCTGCGCCTAATTCCACTAGCCTGGGTACAGGCCTTTTTTTCGTGTCACCGTATATTTTCATGGTCCTCACCCGGACGTTTGCACTCTCTTCGGGAGCCTGTTTTGCCGAGCGGTAAGTCGTGAAGTATAAGGTGACCCCAACAATGACGATCAAGACCGTAACGACAATGACCAATTTTG
>JBGVTJ010000002.1:0-4913 GCA_041862515.1 Thermodesulfobacteriota bacterium
CTGAGCGTAATCTGCTGGAGAAGTGGGGTACCCATCGAGGGTGAGCAGGCTTCGACGTGAGCTCAGCCGAACGGAAGGGGAAAGCCGGCCCTTTAGAGGCCGGAAGGGGTAAGTATTCCCCGCCTGCGAACCCCGAAAGGGTCACTTCGGAGGTATTGAAGCAAAGAAACAGCGGAGTCCGTACTGAAATTTCTTTTTCCAATAAAGTCAAATATTTATAAGATATTTGCATTAAAACCCAGGAAACTCCAGTAAGGTTGAGGGTGAGGCTAAGAGATGGGAGAGGGGAGAGGGAAGAGGTGGAAGGTTAAGGTTGAGGCTGAGAATGGAGAGTAGGCAGTATGGAGGAGGGAGTAGGCAGTAAGGAGCAATTGGGAAGCTTCAGTGCATTTTGTTTTGACATTTTCCCAAATATCCCTATAATATCGAATCGTTTTCATACGGGAACGGAATACGGATTGGGGGATCGTTCTCGGAAGAGACCCTGATCGTTCAAAGTAGAATATGATCAGCTCTAAAATCGACCATAAACTCGACCCCTATATCTACATGGTGGTCAAGCACGTGCTGGGGAAGAGGGTCAACCCGAATCTCCTGACCTTCTCTGGGTTTATCCTCAATGCGGGCGCGGCTTTCCTCTTGGCCATGGGATACCCGAAGGGGGGAGGTTTTGCCATTCTGGGAGCGGGACTCTGCGATCTCATGGATGGGGCGATGGCAAGGAATCAGGGGAGGGCAACCCCTTTTGGCGCCTTCTTCGACTCGGTAATGGACCGATATTCCGATCTGATTGTACTCCTGGGGATTCTCCTCTTTTATACGCGTACGGGATCAACCAGTATAGTGATCTTAACGTCCGTGGTCCTCATCGGCACGGCCCTGGTTCCCTATGTCCGAGCCAGGGCAGAAGGGGTGATAGAAAGGTGTTCCGTCGGCCTCGTGGAGAGGGCAGAGAGGATAGTGCTTCTCGCGGTGGGAGCGCTCTTCGGTGTGATGATACCGGTTCTGTGGATCTTGGCCGTTCTAACCCATTTCACCGTTATTCAACGCATTCACTATACGTGGAAACAGCTCAAGGGAGCAATGGATCCTCCCCGAAGAGATGGAGCACCTTAGAGTTTGTGCCGTGCTACTATTTCTTCACCATCTTTTCAACTTCCTCTACTATGGCCTGGACGAGGTCCCCCTGCGGGCATTTCCTCAAGACCTTTCCCTCACGGAAGAGTAATCCCCCTCTTCTTCCTCCTGCAATTCCTACGTCGGCTTCGCGCGCCTCACCAGGGCCATTTACCACACAGCCCATGACGGCCACCCGAATCGGGTCGCGCAAGTGGCTCAGTTTCCTCTCCACTTCCTCGGCTATGGGAATCAGATCGATCTCGCATCTTCCACAGGTGGGACAGGAGACAATGTCTGCTCCCCTCTGGCGGAGTCCCAGGGCCCTCAGTATCCCATAGCCTACCCGCACCTCGTCCACGGGATCCCCGGTCAGGGAAACCCTAAGGGTATCCCCGATGCCCTCATAGAGGAGGAGACCGATGCCGATGGCGGATTTGATGGTGCCGGAAATAAGCGTCCCTGCCTCCGTAACCCCCAGATGTAAGGGATAGTCCACTTCGCGGGAAATGAGCCGATAGGCATCGATGGTCCTTATTACATCCGATGCTTTCAAGGAAACCTTTATTTCATGGAAATCCAAGTCCTCCATGAAACGGATGGAGCGAAGGGCGCTCTCCACCATGGCCTCAGGGGTAGCCCCTTCATATTTGGTCAGGAGATCCCTCTCCAGCGAACCGGAATTGACCCCAATACGGATGGGAATCGCCCGATCCTTAGCCATACCGACGATATCCTCCACCCTCTTTCGTCCCCTGATCGTGCCTGGGTTAATCCTTATGGCGTCCGCGCCCCTTTCCATGGCCCCGATGGCCAAGCGATGGTCGAAGTGGATATCAGCTACCAGGGGGAGCTTGACTCTTTCCCGAATCTCACCGAATCGTTCGCAGGCCACCTTATCGGGGATGGCCACCCTTACGATTTCACATCCGGCAGCCTCCAAACCTTGGATCTGGGCCACGGTTTTATCCACATCCCGAGTGTCAGTCTTGGTCATGGACTGCACCGAAATGGGGGCATTGCCCCCTACCGTAAGCCCACCTATTGAGATCTGTCTTGTCTTCTTCCTTTTCATATCCTCGAAAGTGAGTCCCTTACTGCATGGCCATCAGAGCCGATCTCTCCGCTATATGCAGCGACTAAATGATAAAATATCACAGCATGTCACCTAATACCACAATCTGATTGGAGATTTCATAAATGCCGGAGCAGAAGGATTCAAATAAGGGAAAACCAGGATCGAGTCCGGCCTTTTTAATATGTGCTCCAACGGTTTCAATAGATTGCCTCGGAGAAAAGCCTGCATCAATTGCCCGTTATAGGTTTGTTCATCGTGATAACGACCTGTGGGTTTCCACACTTGGGCGATGCTGCATTTGCCGGAGGCCAAAGCAACAATCCGTCGTTAGACGCTACCGGCTAAATACCAGGTGCGGAGAGCCAACCTTAATTCACCTGGGGCCATATCCCAGGTGTTTCCCTGCTCGCTACTCGTCGCGGATGGCTGCACGAACTTTCGCGAGGACTTCTTCCGGAATCTCCTTCATGTTGTGCATTGTGTCAGCATGTTCAGCGGCCTTCTTCAAAATCTCTTCCTCGGTTTCACCACGCGCCACAAAGTCGCAGTCCATGCCGACATCTCTGCATCGGAGTACTTTTGCCATTTCGCACCTCCTTTCGTCATCCGCCAAGGATTCCGATAAGGTTAATTCGAATATAAAAATCAGCGGTTTCCCCGTAATCGCGTTGCATAGCCATTGGAGAGGCGAAAGAACCGGCGAGCCCTTCTCAATGCCTCCTCTTTCTCACCAGGGGAGATATTTTGGTCATCAAGCCTGAAACTCTCCACCTTTCCCCTCACATAAGCCCGGTAGCACTTGTAAAAATCGAGGACTTCGAGGATGTCCCGGTCCCCACTCCTGCGAATATACGAATCGATGAGATACTTTGAAAAATCGCTCCTTCCCCGATAATCTAAATCCATGGCCAAAAAACCGATATCCGCTGCCACATCCGTATATCGAAACCGTTGGTTGAACTCGATACAGTCGATGATGAGGATCGTATCCCCCAGGTAGATATGCTCCGATCGGAGATCGCCGTGACAGTCCCTGACCTTACCCTCTGCGATCCTCCCTTCGAAGAATGCCCTTTTTTCATTTAAAAAGGAATTGGTGGCCCCTTGGATCGCTTCGAACGCCCTACGGGAAATGGTAAGCCCAATATAGGTACGGGTCTGGTGGAAGTTTTCATCGGTATCCTGGCGGATCCGCTCTGGCTTCGCGTAACTGCTTATCTCCTCATTGGTATCGGCCGCCACGTAGAAGTCAGCCAGCTTCTCGGCCACCCCTGCGATCATCTGCTCCGTTACCTTGCCCTCCTCGATGAGTCGGCTCATCAAAAGATCATCTGAAATCCGCCTCATCTTAACGGCATATTCGATGACCTCTCCGCTCCCATCGAGGGATATCCCCCCATTCTCTTCCGAGATTTCAACCACCCCCAAATAGACATTGGCGGATAACCGCCTGTTGAGCTCCACTTCTTGATGGCAATAAAATCTGCGTTTTTCGAGATCCGTAAAGTCTAGGAAGCCAAAATCGACTGGTTTCTTTACCTTATAGACGTGATTCTCCGTAAAGAAGAGCAGGGAGATGTGGGTCTCAGAGAATTCGACTTCTCTCGGGCGTTCGGGGTAAATAGCCGGGTTTAACAAGGCCTGTCGGAGGGCTCGTGAATCCATTTCAGGGCCCTATCTTTTTTTGATGGTGGTTACCCGCCAGCGGGGTGGATCATCGAACTCGGTATCGATGGTCAACTGAATTATGGGGAGGTCAGCATAATCCCGCTTCAGTTCGTCTATATCCACCGGTTCGAAGATCTTCTTGTTGTTCAGATAGGCCTGCCTGGTCAGGGCGTTGGACTCATAATTCTCCTTCGTCCTTTTCAAGATGCGCTTGATGGAGGTATCCTCCGTGCAGACGCACTCGGCAATCACCAGGGGCTTTGCAGCCCCTTCGGCCAGTTTTGCCGCCCTCGACCTCAACTTCTGGGTGAAGAAGGTAGCATCCAAAATCAGGCCCCCTGTCCCTTCCTTCAACATCGCCTCCCCCTGCTTGAACATCTCATCATAAACCATCCTCCTCTTGTCTGGGTTGGAGGCTACCTTCTCGTCGAAGATGTCTTGTCCCGCTAAGACCTCCCGGCGAATGAAATCCGACCTCAAGATTTGAAACCCCTTCATCCTGGCGATCTCCTCGGTGACTGGACTCTTCCAGCTCCCGGGGAGCCCAACGGAAATTAATAAACAGTCCTTGGGAACCTCCGACGCGATTGTTTCCGAAAACCCCGTTTCCATATAACCCCCTTCAGTGATGATTGTAGGCTCAAGGAATAACCCTTATTACTCTAAAAAGATCAGGGATTTTTGTCAAGCAATCCAGATTCAAGTTGAGGTTAAGGTCAAGGCTGAGGTTAAGGTCAAGGCTGAGGTTAAGGTTGAGGTTAAGGTTAAGGTTAGAGGGGGAAGGGCGGAGGGAGGAAGAAAGAATGAAGAGTGAAGAGCTGAAAGGCTAAGGTTGAGGTTAAGGCTAAGGAAGAGATTAAGGAAAAAAAGGGAGGGAGGTGAGAGAAGGGAGGCATTCTCCTTGCCTCAAACCTCCAACCTCTACCGTCCAACAACCATGGGGGTTGACGAAATCCCTCTTTACGGGGTAATGTACCGTAAAATTCACAAGGGGAGGAAGGGAAATGGATGCGGGAATAACGAGGCAGGAGGCCCTCGAATTGATGCGGAC
>JBGVTJ010000003.1:0-3179 GCA_041862515.1 Thermodesulfobacteriota bacterium
TCCAGATAATCTGACAAAAGCCTTGTGACGAGAAAATTCTTTCTGACCTTCTCCTTACCCTTATTTCCCATCTCTTCAGCCAAAGATGGGTTCTTCAAGATTTCGATAATCCTCTCTGCAAATTCGTCTTTTTCATGAGGTTCGACCAGAAAGCCATCTTCGGCGTTCGTTATCTGGAGGGGGATACCTCCCACATTTGTAGCTACCATTGGCTTTCCTTTCCATAATGCCTCTGTTATAGCAAGGCAGAACCCTTCCCGTATGGAATTTTGTACCACAACCGTGGAAAACCTCTGAATAGCGTTGACATGAATTTGGTTCTTCCCCACAACGAATACAACGTCACCCCTTTCCCTCAGCTTGTTGGCCTTCCGGTATACCTTGGAATATATGGCAATACCTTCTGGGTCATCTATCGCCATGTCATAGCAGTAAACCAACCTGCAATCCACCTTTTCCTTTACCTGTCTAAATATTTCGAGTAAGCCTTCTGGATCTTTCCACGGGTCCATCCTCGAGACTTGGGCTATAACCGGTTTATCGTTTGGAATCCCTACTTTTTTCACGTATTTTAGTATGTCTTTTTCTGAGAGCTCCTTGTTCTTGAGTGATAGAGGGTCGATAGCGGGGACAATAACCCTTTGCTCTACGGGAAGATCCTTCTTTTTATATTTTTCGGAGGAGAAAATGACCATGTCATATTTAAGGATGAACCCTTTCAGGAATTCCCAGAGCTTTTCATTCGGATCCGTGAGATCTATGTGGCACCTCCAAACCCACGGTTGTCTTTTCTTGTAAAATCTTATGAGGGGAAGGGGCTGGGGGTCATGGACAATGACACAATCGTGTTCTATGTGGCAATAGGTGGAAAAGGCCTCATTGGCTCCAACATAGAGGTGTTTCTTTATTTCGGTGAGGTTTATTGAGTCGCCCTGGAGGGCATTGTGAAATTTCTTGGTTATCGTGAATAAATCTGGGCTACCGCGGAGTATCCTCCAATCTGCCTCTATGCCTACATTATTCATGAGGGGCACGAGGGAGTCCAATATCTCAGCTACACCGCCACCATAATAGGTAGAATTGATCTGTAAGAAATGTTTTCCGTAGAGCTTCCGTGCCTTTCTATATATCCCAGATATAATGTTATCGCCGACAATCTCTCTGTAGTTGTCCAAGTTCCGCATTTCACGCCTCCACTTTAGTAAGGATCGTTATCCATAACCAATTTGAGCCAGTGTCAAACTCACGGGAAGTATTTCCTTTCGTGAAAACGGATCGAATGAACCCTCCCCAGGTCATCATTTACCATTCAATCCCCATTGAGACGCAAGAGGGAGAACCATTCCTGAGGTTCTCCCTCTTGTTCATGCTGACTCACCGAAGAGCATAATTGCTGAGCGAGATTGCTGAAAAAATGAAGGCTCCCCCGGGCTAGAATGCACAAGGTTTAAATTTATTGAAACTTCCCGCGGAAGTCAAGGGGAAATTTATCTCCCAATTTCTATTCTCAATTTGTCATATTTTTTCCGTGAAGACAATGTGTTAGGTAATGAGAGATATTGAATCTCCCGTCAAGCCCGGGTGGAGGATTAGGTGGGAATTATCGTTTAATCCGTTAATGGGAGAGCCTGGCGGGATTTCTCCTTGACACACTATATCAATGGAAATATGATGCGGTGAAACATAAAAGTGTGAATAATTCGGATTGCGTTTCTGTAGAACATTGAGCCCGGGAGGGATGAGCGCTTAATAAGAAATGATGGAATATGTGGTCCGAGGCCTATTCTGCGTCGGTACCCGAATCTTTTTCGTTTCTTAGGCATATACCGAGTCCTGACGAGAATAGGGGAAATATGAGCTCAGGAAAAAGTGCCGATAGACAATATTGGAATCCTTTCGTCGAGACCCTATCCAGAGAACGACTTCAGGAGCTCCAGCTCAGGAAATTCAAACGGATCTTTGAATGGGCATACAGGAACTCGAAGTTCCACAGGAGATTATACCAAAATGCGGGAATTGCCCCAGAGGACATCAGAACGTTAGAAGACATTCGGAACGTTCCCAAAATCGAAAAAGCCATGGTTCAGGAAATCCAGGGAAAGGAACCTTTCCCATACGGGGACGCCCTATGTGTTCCTCTCTCGGAGGTCACAGAGTACCGTCAGACCAGTGGGACAACCGGTGTCCCGGTCTACCAGGCCGACACGTGGCAGGATTGGGAATGGTGGTCGGAGTGCTGGAGCTATATACTGTATGCTCATGGGTATCGGGATACGGACCGCGTGTTTATCCCCTTCGGTTATAACGTCTTCGTCGCTTTTTGGGCCGGTCACTACGCGGCTGAAAAGCTCGGATGCGAGGTGATCCCGGGCGGGGTATTGAACACGGAGGCAAGAATCCTAAAAATGCAGGAACTTAAAGCCACCGCCATGATGGCAACACCAACGTACGTCCTCGCAATGGCGGACGTGGCAAAGAGAAGGCTTTCCTTAGATCCGGCAAAAGATCTCAACATCCAAAAGATCACCTGTGCCGGTGAACCTGGTGCCAGTATCCCTTCAACGAAGAGACGGATAGAGGAGGCGTGGGGTGCGAAAGTTTACGATCATGTTGGCGCTACTGAGGTAGGTGCTTGGGCTTATGAGTGCCAGGTACAGAGGGGACTTCACATCAACGAGGCCTTTTTCCTGGCAGAGATTGAAGACCCGGAGACGGGAAAAATTATCGAGGAGCCGGATAAACCCGGCAAGCTGGTGATCACCGCCTTTGACAGGGTGGCCCAACCTTGTGTCCGATTTGACACGAAGGATGTCACAGCTTGGCTGGGAGAGACGTGTGAATGTGGTCGGACCTTCCGCAAGTGTCGAGGAATCGTTGGGCGAACTGATGATATTACAAAAGTGAAGGGTGTCTTGTTGGCACCTTCGGCCATCGAAGAGGTGGTTAGGACCCTCCCGGAGCTTGGGGATGAATTTGAAGTGGTGGTAACGAAGAAAGGAGATTTGGATGACATCACCCTGAGGGTGGAGTTAAATCCTGGATCCGAGGGAGAAAAAGATAGCGTCAGAAGGAAATTGATAGATCAGCTCCGGCTGAAAACGAATCTGGGTTACAATCTTGAATTCCATCCATACGGCAGCCTGCCACGGCACGAAGTCAAAGCCAAGAGGTTTAAGGAT
>JBGVTJ010000004.1:0-5279 GCA_041862515.1 Thermodesulfobacteriota bacterium
TTCCCTCTCGCCACCCAGCGTGCCCCCGTAGAACACCTTGATCTTGATTTCCCCGTTGCTGTTCTTTTCTACCAATTCTTTGTAATGGTAGAGGCCTTCCACGTCTGCAGTGCCTGTGCGAGGATGAAAGGTAGCGATGGTCATTTCAACCTCTGCGTTGGACGTACCTGATAAGGCAAAAAAGAAGAGCCCAACCAACAAAGCAGTGATTCCTAAAACGTGTGAAGATTTTCTCATTGATTTCACCCCCTTGAATTTCTCGGTTTACATTAAGCCCACAGCGGGCTTCCTCCCTCAATTAATGGACTATTCTGAAAAGGTCCCTTGCTTCTTGGACTGTTGCTACCCTCCGATTGAGTTCCTGAGAAAGGCGTATTGCGCGTTTCACAAATTCAGCACTATCCTTTGCGAGTTGTTCCGGTTCGAGGAAGAGATTGTCCTCAAGCCCAACTCTGATATGGCCTCCAAGCATAATGGTAATGACATCTAGGGCCCATTGGTTGTGTGCACCCCTGTTTCTTGACCATATGCTTCCCGGGAACATGGCCTTAACTCTCTGCACCATTTCATCATAGTCTTCCAGCACGGTTTTATCCGCATCGCGCACCAAATCGAACACCAACTCGAAATGAGCCGGTTGGGTGATCAACCCTCTTTCAATCAATGTATTTGCCGTTTCAATCATATCAATATTGAAGGCTTCGATAACCGGAATAACCTCCAACTCTCTCATTGTGTTTGCCGTGTACTCGATCTCTTCAGCACTTCCCCTGATATTCAAGGATGCCATATGGGGACGGAGGTCTCGAATAGGGGCCAATTTCTCCTCAACGGGAGCAGGGGGCCCACCAGTCGATATCTGGATGATGACATCGCAATGCTTACGGACTTGTTCAATGATTCTTCGATAGTACTCCGGGTCAAATGTGGCGTTTCCATTCTCGTCTCGGGCATGAATATGAGCAACCGCGGCTCCTTCCTCGGAGCCTTTGATGATGTCCTCGGCTATCTCTTCCGGTTTTTCCGGCATGTAGGGACTATCTTTCTTAGTCCGATTTACGTTAGTGCTTGCAACCGTTATTACCAGTGGAACCATCCGAAACCTCCCTCGGCTTCTGCTATTCGTAAGTCCATTAGGCAATCGGTTTTACCGATTCCCTAACGACCAATTTTGTGGGGATGACCCGATGGCGTCCTTCCCCGGAATATGCGCCATCAATTCGGTCAAAGAGTAACTCCGCGGCTATTTTACAGAGATCCTCCGAATAAGGTTCTATGACTGTCAATGGAGGATCAGCAAAGGAACTCCACTCCGTATCATCAAAACAGATGAGGGAAATATCTTCCGGCACAGTGATATGTTTCTCTTTGAGAGACCGCAGGGTTCCCAAGAGTTGGAAATTAGTGCCGACAAACATGGCTGATGGAGGATTTGGCAAGCCCAATAGCGTGTTTGTAATGATGTACCCGCTATCAAGGGTAAGTCCCCCCATGTGCACGAGCTCCCGATCGTAGGGTATCCGAAATTCCTCAAGAGCTTTCATATATCCTTCTACTCGTTCTGGTCCTGCTGAAGTATTTATGGAACTGGAGATCATTCCAATTCTCCTATGCCCATTTTGGATGAGATAACGAGTGGCTTGATATGCTCCCTCTCTATTTTCAAGTTCAATGGTGTCAAGATCGGTGTTTGGAAGTCTCCGGACTATGAGAACCACCGGTATGTTGAGTTCGCGATACGAAGAGATCTCTTGTTGAATTCTTCCCTCCTGTGTCCTGCCAGCCGAGGCAAGGATGAGACCGTCAACGCGCATATCGGAGAAAGTCTGTAAACAACTAATCTCTCTCTCTAGGTCTTCTTCGGTATTACCCAAGATGAGGGTGTAGTTTCTGTTGTGTACCTCTTTTTCCACCAACTCAATGACCTTGACATAAAAGGTGTTTATTATTTTGGGAATAATTAACCCGATCGTGTGGGTCCTCTTGATTTTCATCCCTCTCGCGAGCGCACTTGGCCGGTAATTTAGTTTTTCGATCACCGCCTGCACCCGGAAGCGAAGATCTTCACTCACATTTCCTCTATTGTTTAGTACCTTGGATGCCGTGCCAATGGAAACGCCAGCGTAGCTAGCTATGTCTTTGATAGTTGTCGGCATTGAAATATCTGTTTACGCGTAGTTTCTGGCGAAACACTTTACAGAATGTATTTATGAAACGATTCACCCTACCGCCCGGTTAGTCAAAAAGTGCTTGGCCATTTCAATTAACCTATTGAAAATGAAGGAATAATATTAGAAAATGGGGAAACACCGAGCTCAATTGCAAAATGAATCGATTCACCAATATCATATCTATTTTTCCTTGTCAAGCATTTTTTGCCTATCCATTTTGTGCCCATCTATAAGTCCTCTTCGGGGCCGATCGGTTTGGATCTGCCAGGAGGTTTTCTTTTTCATTGCCACACACGCTTACCTCCTCCTATACTACTCCGCTAAGAGAGAGCCTTTTAACCGTATTGACCAGCCCGGACAGCGCGGTGGCAGAGCTGAAGTCCATCATTAACTAAGGCCACATTTCCGTCAAGATTGCCCCGTAATCGGGACAAATTCATCATGGAAAACGTGGGAAAGCTATGGCGGTTTCGTTCTTGACCTCGGTGGGCGGGGCGCCGAACTGTATGGTGTAACGCCTTGTTTGACCCGGGGCTTCAGATCCAATATGGCCTGCACGGTTACCTGGTATAGGCATTGACGTGAGGAGTCTCTCAACCCCCTGGGCGGGGGCTCAGGGAACACTTCTGGGCCTTGGAGATCGAAGGCGGCAGTCTCTTGTAACCTTTTTTCCTTGACAAACCAGCCTTGTTTTCCTATACTGCCACGCGGAAAAGGCAGTGCTTTATTAACGGCAGACTGGGGGAAAGGCTTTTAGCAAAACGAACGCTTCCCATAGGGAGTGAGGGGCTTTCGCAACCGAGAAAGGAGGGAGTGAAATGAAAGGTTTTTTCAAGATATTGGGTTTTTTGGTGGTTTTGGGACTTCTTCTGCCGGTGGGGCCGGCCCAGGCCGAAAAGGTCAAGTTCACCTTTGCGACCACGAATAGTCCCAAGGATTTCAGCTCGCAGGCGGTGATGCGCTGGCAGAAGGCCATGAAGGAAGCCTCCAACGGGGAGCTGGACATGACCTTCATTCCCGGCGGCGCATTGGGTGGAGACAAACAGCTCCTTCAGCAGTTGTCGGCCAACGAGATTCAGCTCCATGTTGCAGGTCCCGTAGTCGTCCACCACCTCGTCCGGGAGTACCAGTGCATGGAGGCCGAATTCGTTTACAAGGACGAGGCACATGGCTTCCGCGTCTGGACAGGGCCCCTCGGCAAAGAGGTTTCGAAGAAACTCGAGAGCCAGTACAACATAACCATTGTCGGTGTTGGCTCGCGTGGCGCCCGCAACTTGACCTCCAACGTGCCGGTAAGGGAACCCGCGGATATGAAGGCCATAAAAATCCGCGTCACCAACCCGCTCCGTCAGGAGATCTTCAAGGCCTTCGGCGCGCTGCCGGCTCCCCTGTCAATCGGGGAACTTTACGGTGCGCTTCGTCAAGGTGTTTTCGAGGCTCAGGAGAACCCGATTTCGACGATTTGGGGGCACAAGTTCTACGAGGTACAGAAGTACATTAATCTCACGGGCCACGTGTGGAGCTACTGGGTGATTTCCGCGAACAAGAAATTCGTGGATTCGTTGAGCCCGGGGCACCGTAAGATTTTCATGGACACGCTGAACGACGCCGTTGCCTGGCTCAACAAAACGGTGCCCGCGGAGACGAACAACCTCCTGAAAAAGATGGAGCAGAAGGGCGTCACCGTCATCAAACCAGATGTCGCCGCCTTCCAGAAGGTCGCGGCTCCCATAGTTAAGAAGTTCGCCTCTGAGAAATGCCGGCCGGGTCTTCTGGACGATATCGCGAAATATCAGTAGAGAACTTCAGAGAAGTGTGAGGTGGTGCAGGAGGTCCTCCCCCTCCTCTACCCGTTGTGGACGGGTAGGGGAGGGGGTATCTTAGCGCTGTTGCCCGTTGTTCGTTTCAGGGGGGAAGCCTGCCGTGGAATATAGGGGGCGTATGAGATTTGTGCAAGTGCTTGACAAGTCCCTTGTGGCCATCGCAATGGTCGGCTTCATCGGGATGCTCCTGTCCACGGGCGGCCAGGTTCTGTTCCGCTATGTGCTCAAGATTCCCGTCCCCTGGACCGAGGAGCTCGCGCGGATCCTCTTCATTCTGAGCATGTTCCTCGGGATTGCCATCGCCATTCGAGAGAGGGAACACATCGTCGTGAACTTTCTCTTCAAGAAAATGAGCACCCGCGCCCAGGCTATCGGCCATATCGTTTTCGACGTTGCCATTCTCATCCTGCTTTGTTTCCTCGCTAGGGGTACCGTATCCATGGTGCAGATCATGTGGAACTCCTATATGATCGCCCTCGATTGGATTCGAACTGCCTACCTCTATATCGGCGAATTTATCGCGATACTCTTCATGATGTTCTACATTATCCTGGAAATCCTGGAAAACGCCCGAACAATGCGATCGCGTGAGGAAGTGAGGGCTGTGGGTGAGCAACCATGATCGTCTACGCAATCCTCGCGCTCGGCCTCATCGTGCTCATCATCATCGGCGTACCGGTGGGATTCGGAGCGGGCATTATCTCCACGATTGGGGCCGCAAACTTCTTCGGTGATTTCGGGGATCCCCGGGTTCCGATCATGATCGCCCGCCTGGCGTTTGCGAAAATCGACAATTTCCTCCTGCTTGCCATCCCGTTTTTCCTCCTCGCCGGGAGATTGATGAATACCGGCGGGATTACGAATCGCCTCTTCAACTTCGTCAGTATTACGGTGCGTCCCCTCAAAGGAGGACTCGGGCATGCCAACGTGCTGGCGAGCATGATCTTCGCGGGGATGTCGGGCTCGGCGACGGCCGACGCGGTTGGACTCGGGACCGTGGAAATGCGCGCGATGCTGGACCAGGGGTATGACCGTAATTTCAGCGCGGCGATCACGGCGGCTTCGTCACTTATAGGGCCCATCATTCCACCGAGCATCGCGATGGTGGCCTATGGGGTAATGGCCGAAGAGTCTATCGGGGCCCTCTTTTTTGGGGGAATCGTACCGGGTATCGTCATGGCGATGGCGTTCATGGCCTATGTCGCCTTCTGTGCGTATCGATACAAGTATCCATCCGGGACGTTTCCCTCGCTGAGGGAGGTGTGGGTCGCCTTTCGAAAGGGAT
>JBGVTJ010000005.1:0-4577 GCA_041862515.1 Thermodesulfobacteriota bacterium
GAAAAAGGTATTACAAAAAAATCAGTCCATCATATTTGCCCGCGTCGACCCTGAAGACAAGCTGAAGATCGTGAAGGTCTTGGAGGAACAGGGCGAAATCGTCGCGGTTACCGGAGACGGCGTGAACGATGCGCCCGCCCTCAGGAGGGCACATATCGGCGTTGCCATGGGGCAGAGGGGGAATGACGTTGCGAAAGAAGCGTCGAGACTCGTCTTGCTTGATGATAATTTTTCCACGCTATTTCACGCGATACGGGGAGGAAGAACGATCTACAATAACTTGAAGAAAACGGTGTTCGCTTCTCTGACCACCAACGTAGGAGAACTGGCAGTAGTTTTACTAGGCCTGCTAGCGGCCTCCCTGTGGAATTATCCCATACCGATACTGGCCGGTCAGATACTGGCAATCGATTTGCTGGGAGAGATCGGGCCCCTTACCCTCCTCACGTTTGATCCCCCGGACAGAGACGTGATGACCAGACTCCCCAGGAAACCCGAGGAACATATGCTGAACATATTCGCCGGTGCGGAGATTACGCTCCTGGGAATACTGATGGGAGGCTTGGCTTTCCTGAATTTTTTCCTGTTCATGGGGCGGGAGGGAATAACCCTGACGGTCGATAGTGTGGGTACCATGGATTATTTCAAGGCTACTGCATTGAGTTATGCCACCATTTTGTTTTGCCAATTTTTCAACATCCTCCAGAGGAGGTTCGAACGCATCTCCCTATTCAATCGCAACTTCCTTACCAACCGGATACTGCTATTCTCGATCCCGGTTTCCATTGGACTGGTGTTGGTGGCCATCTATGCGCCCTACATTAGCGATTTTCTCAGCTTCGGCCCCATAACAGTAACTGACTGGCTGTTTGTCCTCGGCGCGGCGGTCATCTTTTTGGGAATATTTGAGGCGCTCAAGTTCTTCAAGCGAATCAGGCGACCGCGTTCTGGGAACGGGTATGGGCACGAGCCTAAAGAATCGAAGACCTTTTCTTGATGGCTCCTCCTGAGTCCACTCCTCTGGAATTCGTTTTCCAAATAGCCGATCAATTCAAAGAATCCCTTTCCTTTTGGATTAGAAGTCTTTGTGGAGGTGTTGACATCAAAGAACAGGGAGGATTAAGATCTATTCAAGTTCTTGGGATAGAAACAGCAATTTCCTGAGGAAGGAGGTGATTATGCTGGCCGATGAATTGTATACATGCGAGACCTGTGGAAGTGTGACAGCAGGGAAGGGACATCTTTGTGATCCTATCCCCGGAAATAGAGGGGGAACCGCTCATATTTGTGAGTATTGCGGGGTCAGCACGGGCAACCCAAGACACATTTGCAAACCAAAACTGGCAAAAATCAGGTACACCTGTGAGACCTGTGGACGTGTTGCCGTAGATGAAAATCTCCTGTGTAAACCAAAGAAAATAAGCTAGTACGATTATCTTGGGATGGCTCTTCACTTGCACAGACTAGTCTAAGAGGAAACGAACGGAAAAAACGAGGACGAAGGGAGATAAAACTGACAATACAAACCTTCAGCGAGAGGAGGTAAAACTAATGTTAGCTGTCACCTTTATCATCGCGATTATCGCCTTGTTCATTTCAATCCTGGCCTATCGGAGGGCAGGTGGGGCAAGGGAGCTGAAGAAAACGGTCGATTCCCTCACATCAACCATGGAATCCCTCAAGGATCGCACGGGTGGGAGCGTAAGGGAACAGGTCGAAAAACTGACATCTGTTACAGATTCCCTTAGGGAGAGAACGGCCGATGTCATCGATCGCGCGGAAAAGGTCCTGAGAGGAAAGCCAGAGGAAAAACCCTCTAAACCGAGACGGCCCAGGGCAAAGAGGAAATAACCCCTTTCATCGAGGAATCGAATATTTTTTACTAGCGTCTACCCGTGTCCGAAAGCCCTCAATACTTGCCAGTTTTGAAGCGAAAAAGCTATTCAGAGGAGTTAAGTATGGGTTTTGGCTTCCTGACTGGTATGGTTATTCCCCAAACCTGCCGTGCCTTATCGTCTTCCCCTCTACCATGTAAATAACGTCCTCACAGATGTTTGTTGAAAGATCGGCGATGCGCTCCAGGCTCCTGGAAATCCTGATCAGGTGATTGGATCGTTCGATTGTAGTGGGGTCCGATGCCATGAAGGTAATGAGCTCCCTCAGAATTTGATCCCTCAGCCCATCAACAATGTCATCCCTTTGGCAAACCCCCTTAGCCAGCTGGGTATCCTCTTCCATAAATGATTTCAGGCTATCCCTCACCATCTTCCTTGCCTCTTTCGCCATCTTCGGGATGTCGATCAACGGTTTCACCTCTGGCCTCTTGATCAAAAACAGGGCACCTTCGGAGATGTTAACCGCCTCATCCCCCATTCGTTCCAAATCGTTGTTCATTCTCGAAATCATCATGATAGTACGTAAATCCCTCGCCTGTGGTTGATAGCGCGCGATCAGTTGGATGCAGGCCTCGTCTATTTCCACCTCGAGCTCGTTCTCCCCCGGCTCATCCTGTTCTATCACCTCCAGGAGCAATCCTTCATCCCTCCGCGTGAGTCCTCGTACGCTCTTCTCTACCATGCGTTCGACCAAGGAGGCGCTTTTCAGCAGTTTCCCCTTGACTTCATCCAACCTTTCGTCCAGCATCAATTTCCTCCTATCCAAACTTTCCCGTCAAGAACTCCTCTGTCCTCTTGTCCCTTGGAGCAGTGTGCAGTTGATCCGTCGGGCCGAATTCCACCAATTCCCCCAAGTAGAGAAAGGCGGTAAAGTCGGAGACCCTTCCCGCCTGTCCGATGTTGTGAGTTACCAGGATGAGGGTGACCGTTTTCTTCAGCTCTGTCATCAGCTTTTCTATGTGGGCCGTTGCCTTGGGGTCCAAGGCAGATGTCGGCTCGTCCAAGAGCAGAACATCAGGGTTCATCGCAAGGGCGCGTGCGATGCATAGCCTTTGCTGTTGCCCCCCTGAGAGAAAAGTGCCCTTCCTCCGCAGGTGGTCCTTGACCTCATCCCAGAGGGCCGCTTTCTTCAAGGATTCCTCGACGATTCTGTCGCTTTCGGCACGGCTGAGCTCAACGCCGTTGAGCTTGTACCCGGCGATCACGTTATCGTAGATGGTCATGGTAGGAAACGGGTTCGGCCTCTGGAAGACCATCCCTATCCGCCTCCTCACGATCATTGGGTTTATGGCGTATATGTCCTCCTCTCTTAAGAACACCTCTCCCTCGACCCTTGCCCCTGGTACCAGCTCGTGCATGCGGTTAAAACACCTAATGAGCGTTGTCTTTCCGCATCCAGACGGCCCCATGATAGTAGTTACCATCTTCTCAAGGATGGAAAGGGTCACATCCTTAACCACCCGGTTATCCCCGAAATACGCGGAAAGGTCCGCTGTCCTCAGAACTGTACCTTCCATCTCCTCGCTATGATCCTCGTCACTACATTCAAAGTTAATACTAAGCCGACGAGAACGCAGGAAGCGCCCCAGGCGACGGAATGC
This sequence comes from Thermodesulfobacteriota bacterium, assembly GCA_041862515.1. Taxonomy (GTDB): domain Bacteria; phylum Desulfobacterota; class BSN033; order WVXP01. The sequence continues at coordinate 3,497 of JBGVTJ010000005.1, forward strand.
CATTCGGGATAGGGACTTGTGGCGTAATTGTAGATCAGCAGTGGGAGGGCGTTAACCGGCTTGATGACATTCACGTTCATGAAAGCGTTTCCAAAGGCGGTGAAAAGCAGTGGAGCCGTTTCCCCGGCGATCCTCGCCACGCTGATCAGGATGCCGGTTACTATTCCGCTCAAGCCAGCGGGCAAGATGACCTTCAGGATAGTCCTGTAATATGGGACACCCAATGCCAAAGAAGCCTCCTTGAGCGTATCCGGGATGAGCTTGAGGGTCTCCTCGGTTGCCCTCACGATGACGGGCAGCATCATGATGCCCAGTGCAATCCCGCCCGACAACGCAGAGAATCCACCCATCGCAATCACCAACCACAGGTAAGCGATGATCCCTACTACAATGGAAGGAGTACCTTGCAGGACCTCTACAGCGAGCCTCACTAGATAGGAGAGCTTACCCTCTTTGTGTTCAGAGAGGTATACTCCTGCGGTAATCCCTATGGGAACAACGGGCAGGCTGGCAATGATCACCAGCAGGAACGAGCCGACGATGGCGTTTGCTATGCCTCCCCCTGCCTCGCCCACGGGTTTGGGAAGCTCCACCAAAAACTCCCAGCTTAGGGATGAGAGGCCATTTCTCAGGATGTAGAAGAGAATAAGGAAAAAAGGGACCATTGACAAAAAGGAGAGGAATACCACCAGGCCCTTAAAGCCCCTATCCCTTGCTATTCTCAACCTCATCCGTTCTCCGTACATTCAGGCCTCTACGCTTACTTTTTTGATGATGTATCTCCCGATGATATTTATTACCATGGTCACGAGGAAGAGGAGAAGACCTATCTCAATCAAGGACGAGAGGTAGAGTTTACCTGTTGCCTCAGTGAACTCATTGGCAATGACGCTGGCCATGGTATTTCCAGGGCTGAATATACTGAGAGGCAAGAAGTTTGAATTGCCGATCACCATCGTTACCGCCATCGTTTCGCCGAGGGCCCTTCCCAGGGCAAGGAGGGTGCCGGCCATAATTCCAGAGCGCGCATAGGGCAACATTACCTTCGTTATGACCTCCTGTCTCGTTGCTCCAAGAGAAT
>JBGVTJ010000006.1:0-3940 GCA_041862515.1 Thermodesulfobacteriota bacterium
CCCGGCCCTGAAGGATCTTCTTTGCATCCGAAAAGGTTATCTGCTTGATCGAGTCTATGAATAAGGACTTGGCCTCGGGAGCTGCACGTTCTGCCGCCCGGTTCATGCTCAGCTCAAAGGCGTCCACTTTAGGGCCGTATCCCACTGCCCTCAGGATCTTTTCAACCTTTTGGACATTCTCGGGGAGCGGAATGCGGATCCCAGGGTTCTTGTAATACCCATCTACCCGGGAGACATTCTGAACGGCGTTGCCCGTGCCGATCTGGAGTGCCTCCTTGAGTCCCCGGATGATCTTGCTCTCCGAAAGCTCTCCACCTCGTAAAGCCTCCCCGATGCCCCTGAGGATATCTTTGAACTGAGCGGAGACAGAAGGAGGTTGGATGGTCATGAGGCCCATGAGGACAAAAAGAGCGAGGAGTTTATGGAGTTTCATAATGTCTTTCCTTCCTTTCCGAGGATATTGAATTTTCGATCCCCATTTTCTGGACGATTAATTCGATTGCCTCCGGATTTACGTAAATGTTAACTCAAACCGAAGAGAACCTACACTTTTTTCTGTAAAAAAAGAGTGGACTCCGTTCCGATTTCGCTCCGGCCTGTCTCAAACCACTGGTAGCCCCAGGCAGACTATGTTCGCAGCAAAACGTGTGCTGGAAAATCATTGCTTTGCCCTGTTTCCTCCATTTCCCTGTCTTATCCCTCAATCCTTCCCGCCCTCGCCTTGCCTTCCTTCTTTTATCTCTCGATTCTCAGCCTCTAACTCCTCCAGGAACTCACCAAATGCCTCCCACAGGCGAAAGAACTTATTGAGGGCTTTCTTCACTTTTTCCTTCTGTTCAGTGCTGAATGACTCTGAAAGTTCATCGATAAATTTCCCTAAAGCCTCCTGCATGACCTTCATTTTCTCTTTAAGAGCTTCCCCGTACTTATGAAGGCCTTCAATTCCAGGCTGAATATTTTCGAGAAAATCCAAGCTTTGCTCAATCGAACTTTGCCTTTTTTCCAGCTCAGAAATTCTCTTTTCTATGCCTGCCTGAAAATGAACAAGTCTATAATTGATAGAGAACAACATTCCCGTGAAAAAAATCAAAATACAAAACATAATTCCTATCGCTATTTTGATTCCATGCCCTTTTAGAGAGCGGTCCTCTTTTTTCATGGATCACCACCTCTTTTGACTGCCTGCATTGAGGCACTTTCGATACCTTACGTTTTCAATGAGCATGAAGGGAGAATATCCATGTAATTTATCTCTCCTTCGTCTCTCTGCCAAGCTTTTTCATCCTAGCCATTCAACTCATCTCAGTGACGATTCCCTCTCCAATAGTAATTCAATCAATGCCTCAATCTCAAACATTGTGCATATTCCTCATTCTTCAGCGAAGGATAATTCTTTTTGATAGCGTGGTTCGCTCCCCCAGGCTATTGGAGGGCCGCCATTTTAGGGCAATCTCGGAGAGTAGTATGGTTAGCGAAATAAGGATGGAATCTCCTGAATCCAGGCCCCCTTCTCTGTCACAAGGGAAACTTTTGTTCCTCCTCATGTAAATCTATCCTAAATCACTCCCCCTATCAACGTCTCCGTGGTTTGGACCCCTTGCAGCCCCCTTATCTGATTGATAACCATCTGAGAGAGGTCGGGTATGCTTTTGGCTTCTACTTGCACCACCACATCCCAACGGCCGAAGACCAAATCGGTCTCTCGAACTCCTGGGAGCACGGTGATCTGCGGCACGGTATTAGATTCAAGTCCGGGAACCAGACTGACCAAGATATAGGCCTTGATCATATTATCACCCCCCTATCCCTGCATTGGTAAAAAGCTCTATTGCCATAAGCCATGGTTCTCCTTCCTCACGGTATCTATCTCCCTCTTACGGTATCGGGGGCCTTTGAGATCTTGGCCGATCAGTATTTGCACCAATGAGCCTTATCCTTTCACGGTTGATGAGCAGAAACACATTACCGTCGTCGACTCGTTTGACCCGGGCGGTTCGAAAATCAATGGCTTAAGAGAAAAAGAAGGAGAGACAGGAATAATGAATGAATAGAGGTAGGAAAATCTTTTTGCCGGCCACCTCATAGGCACATAATATCAGAATCGAGCAATGCGTACAAAAAAAATCAGGGTCGACTGACCCTGATTTATGTTCCTTCAACAAAGACAGATCTGTTAATCTCGGGTGAGATGTTGATGAAACAAAAAGGCTGGACCGAGTTGTCTACCTGGACGATCGCTCGGGCCAAAGACAAAGTTCCTTCTTTACCAGGTCAAGGTTTCTTACTTCTCCAGAACGTTGAGTTCAACCCTCCGATTTGCCGCCCGGCCTTCCCTGGTATCATTGGTGGTGATGGGACGGGACTCTCCATAACCCACTACCTTCAGACGATCCGGAGAGATTCCTTTTGAAATAAGATACTCCTCTGCCGTTTTTGCCCTCCTCTCCGAAAGTCCCTGATTATAAGCTTCTGGACCAGTGCTATCGCTATGACCCGCAATTTCAACCCTGATGGTGGGTTCCTTATCCAAAATCGCTGCCTGTTCGTCCAAAATCGACCGAGCTTGGGGAGTGAGATCAGCCGAATTAAAGCCAAAACTCGTCCCTTTGAGAATGATGATCCTTTTCGGTGCGGGAGGAACAGCTACCGGCGTCGGTACAGCAGGAGCAGGAGCGGGCGCTGGTTTAGGTGGTGCAGGCTTAGCAATCGCCGGCACAGGCTTCGGGGGCGCCTTGGCCAACTCCGCCTCTCCAGCCAGCTTGCGAGCCTCCCCCAACATGGCCATCGCCTCCTGAGTGCGACAGCCCCAGTAAGTCTCAACCGCCTTCTTCCCCAACTCTTGGGCCTTAGCTATCTTCTCGGGAGCATATTGAGCCCCAGGGGACTTCTCTGCCTTCTCGATGGCTGCCTCCGTTTGCTGAAAATCCTTCGGTACGCCGATAGCTTTGTTTCGGACCCCGAAGTACGCATTTTTGGCACAGCCGGTTAGGCCAGAGAGAACCATCAAAAATGACAAAACAACTAACCCTGCTATTGCTTTCTTTCTCATAATACGTCCTCCTTCTCTTTTTCCTTGCTTCGGTGTTCATTCCCTGAATCTCACAATTTCCATTCTCTTAAAAAACCACCCCCTCTCTGTTACTTCCTTCATCAACCCGGCCCTCTGGTTTGATGCCGTTATTCGAAAGGTCTTTGACGTTTCCCTCAATAGAAGTGTAGCTTTACGCCCCGTCCCCGGAAAGGATTTGGCCTTGTTTCTACCATTTCTCTTACCATAAATGGATTTGAAATAACAAGGCTTTTTTTAGCGTCAAGTGCGATTAAGTTGGTCCAGGAATAGCAGCTTTCCACCGTCCGATCAGTTGGATTCTGTCCTCATCATCACCTGGATTAAGCAAGCACTAGTTTACGCATCCCACCTTGGTCCAGATCCCTTAAAATTCTCAATGAACCGGGTCAGGGCATTCCTGTCCTGATTCTCGATATCTTTGATGGAGATACCTAATTCAAAGCTCTCATCTTCGGAGGGTTTTACATAGATCACTTCTCCCTGGAAGGTTACCAAGTTCTCCCCCAGGGCCATGGTGATATCAAGCACCTCTCCGGAACCAACCAGAAAGCTGCTCTGCAACCTCACCCCTCCTTGACTTACGTTCATTGATCGGGAGATTTTTTGGTCATATGGCCTTCCTTGGTTGTCAAACCGAGTGTAGATAGCTGGGTAAATCATCTTCAACCTGATCGAGCCCCTTCTATCTTGAAAGCTAAAAGTATCCTCCATATCTTCTCCTCCGAATCTTTATCGAGGGTTACAATCTCTCCTCTCCAGAAGCCTGTGGCTCCCCCCCACCCCCAGAGATGGTTTAGCCATTCGGTTACTCCTTTTATTACCATGAATGTATGCAAAATCAAAATCTGTTCCTTCACGATTACCACAAAT
>JBGVTJ010000007.1:0-41196 GCA_041862515.1 Thermodesulfobacteriota bacterium
GCTTTCAACGGGAACTTTGCCTTGCAGTGATCATTTTGGAAATCATGATGAAAAGTGAAGGTCCTCCGCGGTTAGTTTGAGAGGAGGAGTTCCCTCATCGGCCTTAGGTCATTTTACCTGGTGGCCTCTAAAAGTCAATAGAATTAATGCTGGAGATTCCTCAGTTTCTAACGAACACCGTTGTCCATGAGCGAAATTCGCTTGAGAAGGGTCACGCCGAAACAGGCCGTTGCCCTGGTTTCCTGGAGGGAACATTAAAGAATTTTGGTTAACCATTCTTAGTGAAGTGAAACGACCGCAAATCCAATCTCCGAGCCCAAAGGCCGAGTTTTGGATTTGCAGTGAAGCGAACTCTAGAATGGTCCACAATTCTTTTCAGTGAGCGAAAGGGAATTAGGGCAACAGACCACGAGCAACCGAAGGGAGAACGGTGTTCACTTATGAAAAGTAAAATTTGCCATATGATCTCCAAGTTACAAAAATACTCCTTGTAAAACTCAGGAAGCTTCAGAGACGCTTTCATTAAATGGTCCTCAATTGGAATCGGGCGTCATGTGTGGTAATGATCCTAGAATAAGGATTCTTTTATTCTAAAGGTGAATTGCCCTGATAATGGTATCCCTAACAACCAAAAAGCAAAAATCAAAAAGAATTTCAAGGGGCCAAAATCTCTCGGGTCGAAAGAGCGTACAATCAGTTCATGTGGCTTGAGATAGCTTTCTCAATCCCCTTATTTGTCCCTCCTTCGTGGTGTCTACCACGCAAAGACAAATTAAGAGATTCCATCCTTAGGTCTCTTTGATTTTTGGACACGACGTGTGGTATAAAAAGACTCTAGCATACCTGGTTCGAATTTCCAGAAAGGGAGGAATCTGATGTACCGACCTGTTGATGAAGCCATTCTGAGGCGTCTGAGAGAGATTTCGGGTTCCAAGGCTGTCTTTGCCGATGAGGATACCCGAGACGTTTACTCACGGGACGAGACTCTCGGCCTATCCCATCAGCCCGAGGTGGTGGTTAAGCCGGCATCATCGAAGGAAATAATGGAGATCATGCGCCTTGCCAATCAAGAAAGCATACCAGTCGTTCCCCGAGGAAGAGGGACGGGCCTTAGTGGCGGTGCCGTCCCTCTCAATGGCGGGATTGTCCTTTCATGCGAGAGAATGGAAAGGATCATCGAAATAGACAACGATAACCTGATGGTGACCACCGAACCCGGAGTCATCACAGGGGAGCTACAGAAGGCCGTCGAAGCCGAGGGCCTCTTCTATCCACCTGATCCGGCGAGTCTCGAGAGTTGCAGCATCGGCGGCAACGTTGCGGAGGGGGCCGGAGGAAGTCGGGCCGTTAAGTACGGGACCACTAAGGACTACGTGAACGGATTGGAGATAGTCCTTCCCACGGGAGAAATGATCAGAACCGGGGGCAAGGTAGTCAAGGATGTCACCGGGTACAATTTGACACAGCTTATCATAGGATCGGAGGGCACACTGGGCGTGGTAACCCAGATCATTCTGAGGCTCATTCCCCTCCCCAAGTTTCGGATGGACCTGCTTATTCCCTACGCATCTATCGACAAAGCTGCTCAAACGGTCTCCGAAATCATCCGGGCAAAGATCCTCCCGACGGCCATTGAATTCATGGAAAGAAACTGTTTCGACCTAGCGGAGAGTTTCACCAAGCGAAAGCTGGCCTTTAGAGACGCAGAAGCCCATGTGCTTATTTCCTTGGATGGGAATCAGCAAGTGAGCCTGGAAGAGGAGCGAGACCGAGTGGGAGAAATTTGCGAGAGAAATGGCGCCTTTGACATCCTCATCGCCAATACACGAACCGCCATGGAAAGAATGTGGGAGGGCCGTAAGTGCCTGTTTGAAGCAGCAGGCCAGGCGGGAGGCATGTACAGGAGTCTGGATGTGGTTGTTCCCAGGAGCCTGATTCCTGTGCTGGTCAAAAAGATCCAGGAAGTTCCAGAAAGATATGGAATCAAGGCCATGTCTTTTGGCCATGCAGGAGATGGAAACGTCCATGTCCTTCTCTTTAAAGGTGAACTGGCCGATAGGGAGTGGGAGGTGTCGATCGGTAGAGTGGAGAGAGACCTATACGGTGAGACCATCGGACTGGGAGGAAGGATCACTGCCGAGCATGGAATCGGCCTTCTGAGAAAATCCTATTTGCCTTTGAACCTTGATCCCTACCAGATCGAGATCCTCAAGAAGTTGAAAAAGGCCTTTGACCCCAATAACATTCTCAATCCAGGAAAAATTTTCGATCTTTGATAGAAGACGCGGTAGCCCCGATAAGCGCCAGAGCAAAAATTTTTTTAAGGTTAGCTTCAAAGGCGGCGTGCGTGCGGAGTTTTTCTTGATACTGAAGAATATTTCCTGTTATCAGAGCTGAAAAAAGAAGCTTGAGTGAATTGGCGCGGCCCAATTGACAAACTGTGAGATCCTGGATAGAGAAACGGGACTGTGGAACGTATGATGGCGGTGAATAACTCAAGCCAGAAGTATCGAACGCCTCATAAGGTTATACGCAGTAAAAAGTTGTTGAAATGGATTTCATGGCATGATTATTGAGACTCGGATAGAAATGAGGCTAAGATCGTAACCACCGGCCCGATGTTCGATATCAATCCCCGAATCGGTCCCCTCTCGCCACATCGACCGATTGGGCGAATTCCATAGCCTCCACCTTCTTCCCTTCATCGACCCTGAGCCTGCCAATTTCCATAAAACCATCTTTTACCGCCACTCGCATCCCTCCTTTTTCGATGGAGAGTATCTCCCCCGGGGGCTTTTCCGTAGCCACGGGATGCAGTTTGGCATCGTAAAGTCTTACCTTCTTCCTCTTAAGGGTCGTGTGGGCACCCGGTTGGGGGTCGCAACCCCTGATGAGATTATACAGATCTTGGGCGGACTTCTCCCAGTCCAGGGAAGCAACGGTGTCATCACAGAGAGGTTCGTAAGTCGCCTTGGATTCATCCTGGGGGATCCTTGGTGCGTCCCCCTTCCTTATCAATTCAACGGCCTCACCCATGGCCTCGATGCCCATGGGAAAGAGGATATTGAAGTAAAGGGATCCCGTGGTATCTTCGGGCCCGATCTCGACCTCTTTTTGGAGCAGAATGGGACCGGTATCGATGCCTTTGTCGACCCAAAAAATGGTTAGGCCGGTACGGGTATCTCCTTTGATGATGGCCCAGTTGATGGCACTGGCCCCTCGATGCCTGGGTAAAAGGGAAGGGTGGTAACAGAGAGTTCCCAGGGAGGGAATACTGAGCAGCCTTTCAGGGACGATATCGGTGACAAACGCCAGAAGTGACAAGTCTGGGCGCAGCTGTGCATATTCACCGTATACCTTGGGGTCTTTCATCTGGTTCGGGCGAAAGAGGAAAATACCGAATCTTTCGGCCAATCCCTTCATCGCCTCGCCCCTTTTATCCGGGGGACAGAAGACCCCAACCACCTCCTCGCCTTTTTGGATTAAGGCCTCCAGTACCTTCTCGCCAAAGGGGCTTTGACCGATTACGATAATTCGCATAGCCCGAACCTCCCGGTAAGAGAAGAACCTCTTTTTCCCTCGTTTCAATGCTCGCCAGATAACCCGTTATTCACTGGATCATGCTTTTGGGTATAGTTCCTTTACGCAGCAAGAAATCCGGGGACCTTCGGCTGAAGGCTCGAGGGGGCAGCCAAAGCTACGGTAAGTTCACCGGAGAAGTGATGAATCGAAGAACTGATCCTTTCATACACCCCCGATGGTTGACTTCCCCGATTGCTTCCAGTTAACGATCTTTTCTCGAGGCTTTATTGGGATAATAGGGCTATTAGGGAGCTACTTCCTCTTAGCCTCTAGGGCAGATATCTCCTCCATGGTGGCGAGGACCGTCTTTGCATTCTCGTAGACAGGGGTATCTACCATCTTCCCCTGGTAGGTAACGGCCGCGGCCCCCTTGGCAATTCCCTCCTCCTCAAAGACCTTCACTACGCCCTGCGCCCATTCCACATCCTCCGGAGATGGCGTATAGATCCTGTGAGAGGGCTCGATCTGGCTCGGGTGAATGAGCATTCTTCCTTCATAGCCAAGCTGTCGGCCGAAGGCGGTGCTCTTCTCAAAGGCCTCCGTGTCCCTAAAGGCCACGAAGGGACAGTCGATGGCGATGCAGCCCGCCGCCCTGGCGGCAACTGGGGTGTGGGCCCTGGCATAGTATTGCTCCTCCCCTTCGGAGGTGAGCTTTACCCTCATGTCTTTGGTATAGTCCACCGCGCCAAAGATGAGGGAGTTGACCCGCTTGCTGGCTATTGCCGAGGGATAGGCATTGATTACCCCCTTTGCCGTCTCAATCAGGAGTTGGATAGCAACACTGCCTATCTCCAAGCCTCTCCTTCGCTCCAATTCCTCCAGCTTCCAGTCGAGACGGATGACATGTTCGGGCCCACCACATTTGGCCAGGCAAACACCTGAGAGTCCTTCATGGACCACTGCCTCACAGTCGTCATTGGTCATCTCGGTCTCCCAATTGTTGATTCGCACGTAAACGATGGATCCACCCTCTCCGGCATACTTCAAGTTCTCCCTGATCATTTCACGGGCTTTCGGTTTTTCCGCGGGGGGAACGGAATCCTCCAGGTCCAGGGTAATGATGTCTGCTGGGAAGGAGGGGGCCTTGGAAACCATCTTTTCATTGTTTCCCGGGACATAGAAAACGGATCTCATTACAGTCATCTTCGCACCTCCTCTTAGGGTCTTGGTGAACGTTCATCAATTAGGCTTTGATTAATCGCTTCAAGGTTGGAGCGATCTCATCGGGTCTGTCAACGACGTGGACTCCGGCCTCTTTGAGGGACCGGATCTTGTCCTTGGCCGATCCCCTTCCCCTCTCGACGATACTGCTGGCGTGGGAGAATCGCATCCCTTCGGGAGCCCACGCTCCGGCGACGTAGACGACCAGAGGCTTGGTGAACCTCTTCTCCCTCACGGCCTCTGCAGCTTCTTCCTCATAGGGGCCGCCAATTTCCCCGAAGATGGCGACGCCCTTGGTATCTTCATCCTCCTGGAAGAGGGGAAGTATGTCCCCCATTGACTGCCCCACGACCGGCTCTGTTCCGATATGCAATACCGTACTGACACCCAGTCCTGCTTCCTTAATGGCCCACGGGACCGTGCCGGACTGTCCACCGCTTCTGGAGATAACCCCAACGGGTCCAGGTACGAAAACCGCTTTAGCGAATTCGGGGGTACCCCCGAGCCAGCCGGCAACAGCAATACCAGGGCTGATAATTCCGATTGCACCAGGCCCTAACAGACGAGTCCCTTTCAGTTTGGCATAGGCCATCATCTCGAGAATATCATAGAGGGGAACCCGTTCTACGGGCATCACGATGAACGGAATCCCGGAATCCATTGCCTCCAGAACGGCGCCCTTGAGGGCCGGCCCGGGAACGAAGGTAACGCTGGCGTCTACGGTTCCCTGAGCACTGACGGCCTCCTCCACCGTGTTATAAACGGGTATTCCTGCCACGTCCTCTCCGCCACGCCCTGGGGTGACTCCGGCCACCACCTTCGTGCCATACCCCTTCATAAACGCGGCCCGTGCCGAACCTTCCCTCCCCGTAATGCCCTGAACTAATACCTTTGTATCCTTTCTCAGTAGAATAGCCATTTTTCTCACCACCTCTTAGGTTAATCCGTGTTTTCTCCGATACTCATCCAATCCCGGGATCGGGACCTCGATCTTTATCGCTTTATTCCCCCTGAACCAGCACTCGTACTCGCATGCCAGACACTCCGTGCCGACGCGTTTCGTAAATTCCGCATCCCCTGATGGGGCAGGTTTGCCATCCTTGATCACCAAGATTCCCCGGTCGTATGTTTTGCATGCCTCGGCGCACACATGCGTTTTGCAATCGAGGCATTTCTTGTCATCGATGATTATCTTAATGGTTCTTTCCTCAAATTCTATCATCGGCCTATCCCTCCTTTACCCTTCTCTCCTTTCGATATTTCTCAATGAGGGCCTTCATCCTCTTGGCTAGGAATTCCGTTTCATACACGCGATCGCTTCCATAGATCTCGACGCGTGCGGGCAGATCCTTCGTCCCTTCCTGCAATATCTCGAGGGACTCTTTCTCCTTATTCCCGCAGAGCAGGAGCACGACGGGGAATCCAGGTTTATCCATCAGTTCCTCCCTGAGGGCTTTCACCACACCATGGGCATGGTGCCACTGCTCTTGGTTTGCCACGATGAATCCACCGAGCATATAACCCTCGATGCCGGCCTGTGACAGGATGACTTTGGCCGCTCGGTAGACCTTTGCAGCGGTGGGATTTCCACTGGTATCGGCGTAGTTAGCGATCTTCAACCCCTGTCGGTTTAAGGCATCCACCCCCAAGATGGCGCCACCTCCTCCTATCCCATGGTAGCCCACAACGCCCGGCTCCTTGATTTCTGGGATCATTTGTGCGATATAACAGGTTCCCCGGAGATCCCCCTCCTCGATTTGCCAGGCTATCTTGTCCAGTTCCGTAGGAGGCGTGGAAGACTCGCGGGCCACGTCGATTCCGAGCTCGGGATGGCGGAATACCGATGAGTCGTCGATAGCCATACGACAATCCGCGGCGTATATTTTCCCATCCTTAGTCAAGACGAGGGGATTAATCTCGGCCGTCCGACAGTTATACCCCTTAAACGTTTCATACAAGCCGAGTATGGTTTGGGCAATGGCTGGGAGGAGTTTGGTCGGGACCTTTAACTTGATAGCCAGATTGAGGGCATCGTAGAAGCGGAGACCCCGAATGACATCCACGTTCATCTGGGCAATCTTTTCCGCGGGCACCTCTTCGATGTCCACGCCTCCTTCAGTGCTGAACATGACGGCCGGAGCTCTTACCTCCCTTGAAGCATCGATAATCACACCCGCGTAGAACTCCCTATCGATATCCAGTCTTTCCTCGACGAGTACCCTTTCCACCGTGAGGCCCTTAATCTCAGATCCCAGGAGTTGACTTGCAACCGTTTCCGCCTCTTCCGGGCTTTGAGCGAACTGGATGCCGCCTGCTTTTCCGCGTCCCCCAGCCCAGATCTGTGACTTGATGGCAACGGGTTTGCCCACCTTCTTGGCTATTTCCCCGGCCTCCCGGGGTGTTGTTGCAACTTCTCCCTGGGGGATCGGCACTTTGGCCTTCTTGAGCAACTCTTTTCCCTGATATTCGAATAATCGAGCCATGATTACCTCCTAGAACTTCTTCTCCGTTTCATGGTTTTTTTCTTCTAACTCCATTCGCTGACGGATTTGTCACCCCGCTCCCCTGATTTGCAGGTATCGATAAGAACATCCTGTCCGGATTCAATTTCGAATAAGTCTTTATAGCAGACAGAGAGAAAAATGTCAAAGGTAAGACCATTAAAATGTTTAGGGGCCGCGTCAAAGAGTTTGCTGTGACCTCTGTGCATCCATTCGTGAGGTCCTGAGTTCGTTGGTTGCCCAGGGATTTTGGAGCTAAGGCAGGGGTGAAAGCATTGGGGGATCAGGAGGGGTCCTCTTGAAGGAGCAGCTGACCATACTTTTTACGGAAGCTAGGTTCCGACGGGGCTTCTTAAGTCGGCCGCGTTTTCACCGTCGCGCAAAAGGGACTCCGGTCCCCTTTTGTCGTTTCAAATGGGTAATGGGTTGAGGGCGGAGTGCATTGGGGAGGTATCAGGTATGGGGTATAAGGTATAATGTAGTGGAAGTTTAATGCAAAGGCAGGGGGTTGAAGGCGGAGATAGTCATATGCGGACAAGCTTCATGGTAACTTTTTCAAGGGTAGGGGTAAATCTTGGTAACTCATGCCGGGAGGGGAAAGGGATTATTCGCTGAGAGACTACGGGTGTTTGAACAAAGATGCTCGTGACCATAGGTGTGAGCTTATGAGGCAATAACCCGGGGGGAGAAGATACATGGTGGTAGGCCACCCACTCTTTGTGACCTTCTTTATGCTGGGAGCAACTGTCTTTTTCGTAGGCCTTGTACAGAGAATATTCCTCTACTGCCGAGGCGAATGGGATTTGTGGGCCCTCGTGAACGGGGTCTTTTCAACTATATTCAGCGCCAGGATAGTAAAGCTGATAGAGATAGTGTTTTTTGACGGCCTCCTCCAGAGGAAACTCTTGAGGCAAGATAGATTGAGATGGTTGATGAAGGTTTTGATCATGATCGGGTACCCCGGGATCCTTATCGCCGGCCATTTAAAAGTGGAGGTGATGCCCCAATTTAAGGAGTTTCCACACGTGGTGAGGTTTTTTTACGCACCATTTTGTGATTTTTATTACTTTCGTGATGTGGCTAGTCCGTCTTTGGGCATTTACGATGCCCTTTTCGCGATTTCCTTCGACTTCTTTGGTGCCATGATATTGATGGGAGAGATCATCGCTATCTACCGAAGATTCGTTGCAAAAGCCTTACCTTTTAAGACCTCCATCGGGGATATCGTTGCGGTCAACCTGTTAGGTGGGTGGTTCATCCTTCGGTTTTTCTGCGAGGCGACGAGCATTCTAACCTATTCCCTTCCGGCCTCCGTAGCCCAATTTTGGTTCGTATCCTTTGGTCTGAGTGAGATCATTGCCCCTCTGGGGCTACCGTGGTCCTCCCTCAACTACCCCCTTTGGTCTCTATCCGGATTTTTCCTGGCTACCCTTGTTGCCAGTATCCCTTACAATAAGAAGCTTTGGCACATCATCACCATACCCGTTGTCATGTTCATCAACGTGATGCCCAGAGAGGCATTCAGGCCCGGAGCCAGAAAGGCTCTTCTTCCCCTTCCTATTAAGGAGCTCATCGCTCTGGATTCCTGCGTGAAATGTGGAAGCTGTGTGGATGTCTGCCCGGTATATGCCCAAACACAACAACTCGAGACCACCATGGGAGGGTTTTATGCTAGCCTCAGGTCCTTCATCAGGAAGGGATACGGCTTCCCCGGGATGCTCTTCGGATCCAGAAAGGCGGCCGAGGATGTTCCCAAAGATTATTCCGACTACTCCTACCTCTGCACCTTATGCGGAAGGTGTAAGGTCGTATGCCCTGCCTTTATCGACACAGGGGACCTTAGGATAGCGTGCCGGGGATTCATGGTGGAGAAAGGAGAGTATCCCCAGGTGATGGGCCGGTTGGCGGAGAATTTGACTAAAGACCATAACATTACCGGTGAGCCCAACGAGGACCGGCCGATGTGGGTGGAGGCCTTGAGCGAAGTCCCGGGGCATATGTATCAGAAGGAAAAGGCGAAAGTGGTCTATTTCGTTGGGTGTGTAGCCTCCTACTTCCCGATGGTTCAGAAGATTCCCCAATCCTTTGTCCAAATCCTGGGTGAGGCCGGGGTCGATTTTACCATTCTGGGGGGTGAGGAGTGGTGTTGTGGTTTTCCCCTCATGGGGGCTGGGATGATGGAGAAAACAAAGGATCTGATGGAGCATAACCTCAAAAAGATCGAGGGGTTGGGGGCGGAGGCGGTGGTTTTCGCCTGCCCGTCATGCTACCATACATGGAAAGAAAGGTATGAGACGGATGTAGAGTTGTTCCATGCAACCCAGTTCATTGAGACATTGATCGATGAAGGAAAGATTAAATTCAAGGGACTCAATGCCACGGTGACCTACCACGATCCCTGTGACCTGGGCAGAGGTAGCGAGGTCTACGAGGCGCCAAGGAGGATATTGAGGAGCATTCCCGGCCTGAAGTTGGTCGAGCTTGAGCATAATCGGGAGAACTGCACGTGCTGTGGAGGAGGGGGAAATCTTGAGATGGTTGATCCGAAGCTGGCCGCAGCCGTTGCTAAGAGCAAGATAGAGGAGATCCAGCGTACGTGTGCCCAGTTCCTGGTTACCTCCTGCCAGCAGTGCGTCAGGACCATATCCGGTACGGCGAGACGGGAGAAAATAAACCTCAAGGTCATGGACATCATAGAGCTGGTCCTGCGGGCCATGTGATTTTGGAAAAGGTTCCCTCGGCAGGTATCTGAGGTGATGGGCCTCCTCATTTTTTAGCGAATCAATAACCATCAATCAATAGGCCTTCCATTCATCCACTCTTTGAGAGGCTTCGGGAACTTAGCAGGCCACTCACGTTCTATTTGTTGTTCGCCGTTCTTTATGCAGCGCGGTAACCGATTTAATCACTGTAGAGGGGCTTGTAAAGGTTAGCAGGTCGACCGACCATGCCCTATGGAGGGGACTGGATTGGGCGTACCTCCTCACATCGAGGGTTAGGACTCGGTAATCCCGGGACAATTCCGTGACCTGCCCTCTCCACCATCTATGAGTGGTCTAGGCCCCGGGGATAAGCACCAGTCAGCGTCTCGTCCCACTGACCTCATAGTCATAGAATATCCCACCATCTTCCCCTTGGATAAAAGGCATGTATGCCTACCCTTTCCGCTTCTGAGCGAGACCTAGGGGAGCAAAATACCTGAAGACCCATAACAAGCAGTATATATTACCTGCCATTTGCACGGTTAGGATATTGCCGCAGCCAGCCATTATTATCGCCCTTAGGGAGCGAGGGGTAGGATCCACACAAATAACGCCAGGATAAAACATATAACGTGGGAATAAACAACATAGGGAGCGCTATAGCTCAAAAATTCCTTCAATGGTATCTTTCTTTTGTCTTCTCGCTGGCTCAAATTGAGGGCTACTAAGAGTGCTGGTGCCCCTGCGATGGTGAGATTACTTCCCAGGGTTCCCGCCCACAACATGACCCAGTAGAGAGGCCAGGGATTTATCCCGTAGTATGTTTCTAAGTCTCTAAATACATAGAGGAAAGTAAGGATATAGGCATCGTGCTCCACGATCCCCACGATCGGGGTAGTCACCCAATAGACCAAAGATGCGCCCAAAATGTAATTCTTTCTTATGATGGGGACAATGGCATCTGCCATCAGCTTAATAATCCCTGAGTGTTCCAACCCCCCTACTAGGGCAAAAAGGAGGATATAGAAAAATATGGCTCGCCAGTCGAACTCCGAAAGAATTTTCTCAAGACTGGCAACTTCCATCCGGAGGGGTTTTCGTAGAACCTCAAGGAGCAAGACCAAAACGGAAGCGCCAGTCAGGGTGATAAAGCCAAGCTTGACCCCGATCAATTTTCGAAGGGACATGGCCAAGATGGTGGCCAAAAACATACCCACCACAATCCAGGCGAACTTCTTGTCTTTGACATAGTCCTCACGAAGGAGGGCCTCGACCTCCTCTTTATCTATTTCATCACCGCCATAGGTCTTCCTGAAACGACGGTAAAATAGCCATACAACGGTGAAGAATACGATGCTGAGAATGATAAAAGAGGATGGGCGGCCTGAATGCCAGATGAAGCCTAAGAATTCTATTCCAGAGACACCGTGAAGCATCTGGGGCGGTAGGTCCCCGAGAAGGAGTGCTGTACCATAGAAATTTGCGCATAATCCTATAAATATGAGGAAGGGAAAGCTATTCAGTTTGACCCTCCGGGTGACATGAAAGATAACTGGGGCCATCATGAGAATTACAACCACATTGTCTATGAACATGGAGAGGATGCCAGCAAGGGATCCCATGAAGGTACAAAAGATTGCGATCTTTCCTCTGGAGTATCGGAGGGCTCTTCCAGCCAACCATTCTGGGATCCCTGTTTTTCCAAAGTATAGGGCAATAGTCCAAATCCCCAGAAGGATGCAGATCACATTCCATTCTACCGCCTGGAAAGCTCCTACCTCGCTCATCGAACCCGCAGCGACCATGCAAAAGACACCCAGGAATGCTGCAACTACAACGTCGATTACACCACTAATGACTAATCCTATAGCGCTCAAGAAGATCACCAAAGTCACTATTTGACTCGTTTCCATCATCCAATCTCCTTCTAACAGCTCAAATTATATGCGGGGTTGGGGCCCCCAAAAAAACAGGCACTATATACTATAGGCCTCCACATAAAACAAGCATTTTCCTCGGTTGGCTTCTTTTTTAGGCCATCATTATTTCTGAAAACCTCTTGCCTGTTAATCAGTCGTCATAAAAATTCTGCTTCCCATTCGTTTCTTTGTTCTCTGGAACGATGATATTAACACAGGGCTCGCCAATCACGCTAACGGCCTCTTTGGCCAGAAAATATCCCGGGCATCGGGCCTTTCGAGATATCCAGATGCCTGAGCTAGGCGGCTGAGCGTGGATCTACTCATCGAAGAATGGTGGAGCTCTCGGGATTCGGTAAAAAAAATCATCCCCCCCTGCCGAATGTGTCAACTCCTCAAGGAGATGTGATAAAAGTGTTCCATACACAAGGATAAACCATGGGCTGCCTCCGTTTTCATGTCGGGGGGCGCAATGTTTCGCTTACCGGAGATACTCTCCTCAAGCGAGAGTTCGGCAAAATGCAGGGACCACAGGGAATACAGAGAACTTTTACCCTTCGAAGAAGGGGAGAACATCGCAAGCCTTAAGGAGGGATTTCCCCCATTATTAAACTCGATGGTTTGGGAAAAACCCTCCGAAGGTCTTGCTGTAACACCCTTCTCGACCTACGTCACCGCGCGGGTGTAACGAGAAAGATTCCAAGGGGCATCAGTTGGGACTTGACCGCTAAAACCAATCTGTGGACGCCTCCCCGGAAGCGTGGTTTGTAAATCCTTGAACCACGCTTGATTTCTGATCCCAAGTAAGTCTCCACGTTCGCTCAAGGGAAAGAATAGTGTTTCCGGGCTTTTTTTCCTTGCTCTTTCCAAACACAAGAGGGCTGTCTTGAGGCTCGAATCTGGAATATGGAAGGAACGTGCCCGAGGTTAGTTCGATAACTGCTCGTAAAATGGAATCATTGCGGACAGCATGCCGCCAATGTAAATCGTCGGAGCAAAAGAGGACGCCGAACGGGCAATATGCCGAGACGAGAGAGAGGAGAGGATCGTCTGGTTCAAAGGTACCCCAGAGGCGACCCTACCCTTAATCTACCCACATATTACGGGATAGACGCTTGGATTTAAACAAATGGTTGGTATGGGCAGTAATTTCCTCTGTTTTCCTCATGGTCTTAGTTCTGTACGTTCCCTACCTCGTCCTTCTGTTTCACACCGTTCCCCTGAGGTTCACCGACTGGATTGTGGCCCTCTCTGTCAGGTGCTCGGCCTTGATCTTTGTTGAGCTCTATAAGTTCATTTGGGAAAGATAGCATGAAGGAACAAACGGTTTAAGGGTTCCGCTTAGAATGACATGATTCAAGGGAAGGGATCCCGGGATTATGGGATGGATTTTTCCACCTCCAAGCTGCCCCCTATTTTATTTGACATTTACCAGAAAAATGCTAACATTTTAGTGTTCGGGAAGATGAGCATTCGAAATAGATCGTCGTATGGAGGCAAAAGTCCACCCGGTCTCTTCCCCTCAATATGTCGAAGATACGGTCTTTTTTGGCTATAGAGCTCCCCTCCGCAATCGTCAAGGGCATAGAACGAGTTCAACACGATCTCAAACAATCCCATGCCGACGTAAGATGGGTTGACCCCAGCCGGATTCACCTGACCTTGAAGTTTTTCGGCACTATCGATGAAGAGGCATGTGATGAGATCAGGGATACCGTGGGTAAGGCGGTATCGGGGGCGAAGCCCTTTACCCTCACCATTAAAGGGTTGGGCGTTTTTCCCAGGTGGCAAAATCCCAGGGTCGTATGGTTGGGGGTTGAGGATGGTGGAGGGGTAGTGAAGGCACTCCAGAGGGCGATTGAAGAATGCCTCCAAGGAATTGGGTATCCAAGAGAGGCAAGGGACTTCAAACCTCACTTGACATTGGGGCGGGTGAGGTCGGGAAAGGGGAAATCCGAGCTCCTCAGGAGAATGGAGGAGCTTCCCCATATCAATTTGGGGGAGTTCCGGGTGGAGAGGCTCGTATTATTCAAAAGCGATTTGAGGCCCAGCGGTCCAATTTACACGGAACTGAGGGCTATCAAATTGGGGGGAGGATAAGCCATGGTAAGGGAGGGGGATAAGGAGAGGGCCATTGACTTAGCAGTTACTCAAATCGAGAGGCAGTATGGAAAGGGGGCAATCATGAGGTTAGGTGGCGATGCCCTCTTACCCGATGTGCCGGTCGTACCTACTGGATCGCTCGCCTTGGATATTGCCCTGGGTCTAGGAGGACTTCCGCGCGGGAGGGTTGTGGAGATCTTCGGCCCTGAGGCATCGGGAAAGACTACCTTGGCGCTCCATGCCATTGCAGAGGCACAGAAGATGGGGGGAGTTGCCTCCTTCATCGATGCAGAGCACGCCCTGGATGTCCACTATGCCTGTGCGCTGGGGGTGAAGACGGACGACTTGCTCATCTCACAACCGGATACAGGAGAGCAGGCCTTGGAGATCACCGAAATACTCGTTCGGAGCGGTGCCGTGGACATGATAGTGATCGATTCGGTTGCCGCCTTGGTTCCCCGGGCCGAGATTGAAGGAGAGATGGGGGATGCCCATATGGGTCTTCAGGCTAGGCTCATGTCCCAGGCGCTCCGGAAACTAGCGGCTACGATAAGCAAGTCAAAGACTATAGTCATCTTCATCAATCAGATCAGGATGAAAATTGGCGTGCTCTTCGGTAATCCGGAGACGACAACGGGGGGAAATGCATTGAAATTCTACTCATCCGTGAGGTTGGATATTCGGAGGATAGCGTCCATCAAGCAGGCGCAGGAAGTCATCGGTAGCAGAACCCGGGTGAGGGTGGTGAAGAATAAGGTTGCCCCTCCCTTCAAAGAGGCGGAGTTCGATATCATTTATGGAAAGGGCATATCGAGGGAGGGCGACGTCTTGGATCTGGCCGTAGACCACGACAATGTCGAGAAGAGCGGGACATGGTATACCTATAAGGACCAACGGATCGGCCAGGGAAGGGAAAATGCAAAGGCCTTCTTAGAGGCAAATCCAGATGTTCTCCACCAGATCGAGGAGGAAGTAATGGGGCGGTTTCACCTAAAGGGGCGGGTGAGAGAGGAGGAGATCAAAAGTGGAGCTGAATGAAATCCTATTGGAGGCCCTGACGCAAGGAGCATCGGATGTCCATATAAAAATCGGACAGCCCGCAATCGTCAGGATTGATGGGGCCCTTAAACCCCTCAAGGGGGCCAAACCGTATAATTACAACGAGGTAAACCAGATGGCCCTGGGGATTATGAACGAGTGGCAGAAGGAGCGATTTCTGAGGGAAAAGGAAGTTGACATGGGATATGAAATCCACGGTCTGGGTCGCTTCCGAGTAAATATCTTTCAACAGAGGGGTAAGATCCGCATTGCCTTGAGGATCGTACCGTATCAGATCAAGAACATTCGGGAACTCAACCTACCGGAGGTGCTGGAGAAGGTTGCCATGGAGAATAGGGGCCTCATCCTGGTTACGGGTACCACCGGAAGCGGTAAGTCAACTACCCTGGCATCGATGATCGACATTATCAACTCCCGGAGGACGTGTCACATCATAACCGTGGAGGACCCTATTGAGTTCGTTCATGACGATAAGAGGGGTATCATTGATCAGAGGGAAGTGGGTTCGGATACGGGAACCTTTGCCAATGCATTGAGGAGTGCCTTGAGGCAAGACCCGGATGTCATCCTGGTAGGGGAGATGAGGGATTTCGAGACCATCGAGACCGCGTTGACTGCAGCGGAAACGGGACATCTCGTGATGAGCACCCTTCATACCATTGATGCCAAGGAGACCGTGACCCGTGTCATATCGACCTTTCCGCCCTACCACCAGAGGCAAGTCCGCATGCAGCTGGCAGGGGTTCTCAAGGGGGTTATTTCCCAGAGATTGGTCCCCAAAACGGACGGTGTAGGCAGGGTTCCCGCCGTGGAGATCTTAGTGTCTACAGCGAGGGTGAGGGAGTGTATTATTGATAAGGAGAAGACCGCTGAGCTTCAGGATGCCATAGCCAAGGGGTATACCACCTACGGGATGCAGACCTTCGATCAGTCATTAATGTCCCTGTTAAAGGGAAGGCTCATTAGCTATGATGAGGCCTTAAGACAGAGCACGAACCCCGATGATTTCGCCCTGAGGGTGAAGGGGATTCTTGCTACAGGTGATACCCCTTGGGACGATTTTGAGAAGGTTCATAAGCCAGAAGAGGAGAGAGAGAACGGAAAACCCGAAAGGCCCCCGCTCGAACGTTTTTAGGACGGGAACGTTACGGAGATGGATAGCAACGAAATCAGAGCCGCTTTTCTGAACTATTTTGAGAGTCGCGGTCACCGGATTGTCCCGAGCTCGCCCTTGGTACCTAAAGAGGATCCCAGTCTCCTCTTTACCAATGCGGGAATGGTTCAATTTAAGAGGGTTTTCCTGAGGGAGGAGAAGAGGGATTACTCCAAGGCGGCCTCATCGCAGAAGTGTGTAAGGGCGGGGGGGAAGCACAACGACCTGGAAAATGTTGGAAAGACGGCCCGCCATCACACCTTTTTCGAGATGTTGGGGAATTTCTCCTTCGGGGACTATTTCAAGGAGGGTGCCATTGAATTCGGGTGGGATCTGCTTACGCATCATGTGGGCCTCTCCAGGGAGAAGCTCTGGGTTTCCATCTACGAGGAGGATGAAGAGGCTTTTGACCTCTGGCATCGAAAGGTGGGGCTGCCGTCGGAGCGGATTGTTCGGCTGGGCGAGAAGGACAACTTTTGGGCCATGGGGGAGACGGGGCCTTGCGGTCCCTGCTCGGAGATTGTTATCGACCAAGGGGAGGGGATTGGATGTGGTAGGTCCGATTGCGGTGTTGCCTGTGAGTGCGATCGGTTCTTGGAGCTTTGGAACTTGGTCTTTATGCAATTCAATCGGGAGGAGGATGGGAAAATGGTCCCATTACCCAAGCCCTGTATCGATACGGGGATGGGGTTGGAGCGGATTACTGCCGTCCTCCAAGGGGTTACGAGCAATTACGACACGGATCTCTTTCGTGATATCATTGCCCTGGTCGAAGAGATCAGTTCGAGAAAATATGGAAACGATAAGGTAACTGATATTTCCATTCGAGTGATCGCCGATCATGTCAGGGCGGCTGCCTTTCTCATTGGGGATGGCGTTTTGCCAGATAAGGCGGGAAGGGGCTACGTATTAAGGAGGATTATGCGCAGGGCTATTCGCCACGGCAGGACGTTGGGAATGAAGGGCCCTTTTCTCGGGGAAGTATTCGGGGTTGTAGCAGAGCTCATGCAGAAGGCATACCCGGAATTGGTGGAACATCGGAACTATATCAGGCGGGTGATTGAATTAGAGGAAACGGGTTTCTCCGAGACTTTGGATCGAGGTTTGAGCCTCCTGAGGGAGGAGACGGCCAAATTGGCCCAGATGGGAAAGAAGGTTCTTCCGGGGAATGTCGTTTTCACTCTCTACGATACGTATGGATTTCCCGTAGACCTGACGGAGGATATTATTCAGGAGGAGGGATTTGGCATCGATTTAGACGGATTTGAAGGAGCCATGGAGGAACAGAGGCGCAAGGCAAGGGCTTCCTGGAAAGGCACGGGGGAAGAGGGTCTTAAGGAGATCTACGGAAGGATTTCTACGGAGGGAATCGAGACCGAATTTGTGGGATACCATGAGCTCCAATGCACGTCGACGGTAGTCAAAATCATCCAAGGGGATCATTTTGTGGAAAAGGCTGCAAGGGGAGATCTAGTGGAAATTGTTGTGGGGGAAACCCCCTTTTATGGGGAGACAGGGGGTCAGGTTGGGGATCAGGGAAGGATTGTGAGGGACGGCCTCTTGATAGAGGTTACCGATGCCCGAAGGCCTTTGCCCAGCTTGATCGTCCACAAGGGTTTGGTGCAAGAGGGTACCCTCAGGGTAGGGGACGAGGTCCTCCTTTCCGTTGATGAAGGGGCGAGGGTGAGGGTGGCCCTAAACCACACTGCGACCCATCTCCTTCACTCCGCATTGAGGGAGATCTTGGGGGATCATGTGAAGCAGGCAGGATCCCTGGTTGAGCCCCATCGATTTCGGTTCGATTTTACCCATTTTTCTCCCCTCACCGAGGACGAGCTGGTTCGGGCTGAAGACTTGGTCAACCGCAGGATTAGGCAAAACATGGGGGTTGATATTGAGGAAGTGGAAACCCAAGAAGCTATTAAGGGAGGAGCCATAGCGCTGTTCGGTGAGAAGTACAGTGATAAAGCCCGCGTAGTGAGTATTTCCGATTTCAGCAAGGAGCTCTGTGGGGGCACCCACACTTCCCGAACAGGGGATGTTGGTCTGTTCAAGATTGTATCGGAAACGGGCATCGCAGCGGGGGTGAGGAGGATCGAGGCCCTCACCGGGGAGGACGCGATCCACTATATTCGCCAGGAAGAGGAGGAACTGAAACGGGTTGCCTCCATGGTAAAAGCCCCCTCACAAGAGGTGACTGCGAAAGTACAAAAGCTGTTGGACCAACAGAAGAAGCTGGAAAGGGAGCTCGAGTCGTTGAGGGGGAAGCTGGCCAGCGGTAAATCCATCGACTTCATGGATCAGGTGAGGGTTATTAAAGGGGTTAAAGTCCTTGCAGCTCAGGTGGAGGCAGGCGACCCGAAATCCTTAAGAAATATCGGGGATACCCTGAGGGATCGAATCGGTTCGGGCATTGTCCTGCTGGGGTCAGGGCAAGGAGGGAAGGTCTTTTTGCTCATCATGGTGACTGATGATCTCCTCTCCCGATTCAATGCCGATACGATGATTAAACGGGTGGCCGTGAAAGTGGGAGGGAGCGGGGGAGGCCAGCCGAACATGGCCCAAGCGGGTGGAACGGGTGTGTCCAAACTTGACCACGCCTTACATTCCATCTATGAGATCGTCGAGGAGATAGGAGACGGCTAAGCGTTCCTCCCTTCGATGTCGGCTTGAGTTATCTTCCCGAAGTTTCCCTAACATGCCTGGGGAAAAGTGGCCTTTTGAAGAAGTGATTTCGGAGGCAACATAGGGGTTTCTGAAAAAGGCACTCTTCGCCGCTCAAAATATTTTTTCGACCATTCTAAAGTTCGCTTCACTGCAAATCCAATACTCGCCCTTCGGGCTCAAACATTGAATTTACGGTCGTTTCGCTTCACTAAGAATGGTTACCGAAAAAATCTTAATTCGCGCTCAGAGCTCCTTTTTCATGGATCTCATATCATATACCTTCCCTTGTCAATACCCATCTGTTTACCGTAAAATAAAGAGAAGAAAAGGGTTTCCGCTCATTTTTCCTTGACATCTCTGGTTTAACGGGTAAAATAGTATTTCAATTGAAATTGTTGAAGTACCACATACAATTTCGGGCATGTGGGGATCAATGAGCGCATCAAAGGGGGAAGGAATTGAGTCAGGTTAGAACTCGCTTTCCACCGAGCCCGACGGGTTTCTTGCATATTGGGGGCGCAAGGACGGCACTCTTCAACTGGCTTTTTACCAGACATCATAGTGGAAAGTTCATCTTGCGAATTGAGGATACCGATGTAACTCGGTCCACCGAGGAAGCGGTCAAGGCTATCATAGATGGCATGCAGTGGCTGGGTTTGGATTGGGATGAAGGTCCCTTCTTTCAGTCCAAGCGGCTGGCCATATACCGGGAACATGTGGATAAACTCCTGGCCCAGGGAAGGGCCTACCGGTGTTATTGCACCCCCGAGGAGCTGGAGGAGAAGCGGAAGAGGGCGCTTCAGGAAAAGAAAAAGCCGAAATACGATGGGAAATGTCGGAATCTCTCCTCCCCTTATCCCGATGGTCCCTACGCTGTGCGGTTCAAATGTCCTCAAAAAGGACAGACGGTGGTGGAGGATCTAGTTAAAGGACAAATCGTCTTCGACAATGCGGAGTTGGATGATTTGATCATTCAGAGGAGTGATGGTATGCCCACGTATAACTTCGCCGTGGTGGCAGATGATGGGACCATGGGTATTACCCACGTCATGCGGGGAGACGATCACATCAATAATACGCCGAGGCAGATTCTCCTGTTCCAAGCCCTCGGTTATCCCCTCCCCCGTTTTGCCCATGTCCCGATGATCCTCGGCTCCGATCGCACGCGATTGAGCAAGCGCCACGGGGCGGAGTCGGTTATGGCTTACAAAGAGATGGGGTATTTACCGGAGGGGCTTTTGAATTATCTGGTTCGACTCGGTTGGTCCTATGGTGATCAGGAGATCTTTTCCATTGGGGAACTGATAGAGAAATTCTCCTTGGAGAATGTTGGGAAGTCAGCGGGTATCTTCAACCCTGAAAAGCTTCGGTCTATTAATGGAGATCACATAAAGGCAAAGGAAGCGAGCAAGCTAGCTCCCCTTTTGCTTCCCTTTATAAGGGCGAAAGGACATGACATCGACGAAGGAGAGAAGTTGACCAAGATCATTGGCAACCTCCAGGGGAGATCGAAGACCCTCGTGGAGATGGCCGATCAGGCTGAATTCTTTTTCAAGGAGGAGATCGAATACGATGGGGAGGCGGCCAAGAAGTTTTTGAGGCCGGAGGTGATCGATATCTTCGACGAGTTGATAGAGGGCTTTAGGGGGAGGGAAATCATGTCCGAGGCTGAGATTGAATCATTGTTCAGGGGGGTTATTGAAAGGAGGGAGATTAAACTGGTGAAAGTAGCCCAACCCGTCCGGGTAGCCCTGACAGGTTCGACCTCCAGCCCAGGACTCTTTGAGGTGATAGGCATATTGGGGAAGCCCCAAACGATCAAACGGCTCGAAAAAGCCCGCACCTTCATACGGGCTTCCGTTGCTCGCCCCGGAGGTGAAAATGAGGGTTAAGAAGCTGGAAGTTTTGGGTTTCAAGTCCTTCCGGGAAAGGGTGAGTCTCTCCTTTCCGGGGGGAATTACGGGTATTGTCGGTCCAAACGGCTGCGGGAAAACCAATCTCGTCGATGCCGTATTGTGGGTGGTGGGAGAACGGAGCGCAAAACACCTTCGAGCAAGGCTCATGGAAGATGTGATCTTTCATGGGGCCGATGGGAATAAGTCCATGGGGATGGCCGAGGTCAGCATCCTTTTCTCCAATGAGGATGGAAGAGTTCCCGTCGAGTACGCGGGATATGAGGAGATCATGGTCACCCGCCGGCTCTTTCGCTCCGGGGAGAGCGAATACTTTATCAACAAAAACCCATGCCGTCTCAAGGATGTTTTAGATTTATTCGCGGGGACGGGAATTGGGACAAATGCCTATTCCATTATCGAGCAGGGAAAGGTGGATTTCGTCCTGAATTCGAGGCCGCAGGAGAGGCGGTTGTTGTTCGAGGAGGCAGCCGGGGTTGCTAAGTTCAGGGAGAGGAAGCGGGTCGCTTTGATGAAGATGGAATCGACGGAACAGAACCTCTTGCGGCTTCGAGATATCATCGGGGAGATCAAGAGACAGATCAACGGATTGAATCGGCAGGTGAAAAGGGCGGAACGGTTTAAGGCCTATAAAGGAGAGATTAAGGAGCTCGATTTGAAAATTGCCGCAGAGAATTATGGCGAGTTGCTAAAAAAGAGGGAAGGAATAGAAGCGGACCTGGCGGGACTGAGGGAGGAGGGAACGAAGGCAACGCGAAGGTTACGGAAAACACAAAGCTTTATCGAACACACCAGACAGAGACTGAGGGAGGTGGAAGAAGGGCTCAATGAGGCCCAACGGAGAGTTCTGGGTGTTCAAAATGAGCTCCATAGGAGTGAAGATGGCATTGGAGCTCTCGACAGAGAGCTGGAACGACTTTTCCTACTGGAGAAGCAATACCTGGAGGAGATTGGGCAGTTGAATTCCAGGCTGGAGGGGACGAGAAGTGAGAAGGCCAGGATGGAAGTGGAGAGGTCCGATTTGAGGCGGCAGATCCTTTCGGAAGAAGTGGGGTTGCAGGAGAAAGAGCGGGAGCTGGAGTCCCTCAAATGTCAAAATGAGGGCACGATGCGCGATCTGGAGGATGAGAAGGCCAACCTCGTGGATATCCTCTCTCAAATAGCGGCTGCGAGAAACAAGACCTTTAGTTTGGGGAAAGAGATTGAAGGACTGGAGAAGAGAATAGTCCAGAATGGGATGGAGCAGCAGGAGGCGAAGGACGCGATTGAGGAGACGGAGAAGCTCTTATCCCAATCAGAGGAGAGGATGAACACCCTCACTTCCTCTATGGAGAAGCTGGAGGCGGAGAAGGAGTCCATCCGAGCGGGTATCGATGATTTGCGCCGGAAAATTCTTGCCGAGGAATCGGAGCTGAAAAAGATGGAGGAAACGGCCCACCGAGAGGGCTCGAGGCTCGAATCCTTGAGGGAGTTAGAGAAGAACTACGAGGGCTACGACAGGGGGGTCAAGATGATCATGCTCTCCAAGGAGAAGCGAGAGCTGGATGGAATCTATGGGCTTATCGGGGACATGATAGAGACGGAGCAGCGATTTGAGGCGGCCTTGGAGGCCGCACTGGGTCGGAGATTACAGTATATTGCGGTGAAAGGGCTTAGGGAGGGGATGGAAGCCCTTCGGTATCTGAAGGACCGTAGCTGCGGTCGCTCTACATTCATCCCCATCACCCCAAAGGGGTCAATTCGAGCCGTCGGGCGGGAGAGCACACCTAAGGAGGAAGGGGTGTTGGGTTCTCTTGCACAGTTTGTGAGGGTCAAGGAGGGCTTTTCCCCCCTGATAGCCTTTCTCCTTGAAGGTATATGGGTTGTCGATAGTCTGGATAGGGCCCACCGGTTGTGGAAGGAGGGGAATGGCTTTGGAACGTTGGTGACCCTCGATGGAGAAGTTTTGGAAAGAGATGGAAGCCTGACGGGAGGAGGTACAGAGGGAAGCGGGTTCGGCTTGTTTGAGCGAAGGAGGCTTATTAAAGGGCTGGAGGGGAGCGTATCCACGTTAAGGGAACAAATTCGTCTCAAGGGGATAACTATTGGGAAACTTGCTGACACCATTTCGGCAAAGGAGAGCGAGCTCGAGACCTTGCTAGAGAATCGGCACAAGCAGGAAATTGAGCTCATGGATTGCCAGAGGGACATGGACCAGAGAACCCAAGAGCTGAATCGGCACAGACAGAGGTTAGAGGTCCTGGAATTTGAGGGGAGACAACTCCAATCCGAGGGTGACGCAAGGAGGGAAGAGTTGGAGGGCCTTTCCAACCAATTGCGTGAGTTCGACGATCGGAGGCGGGAGGGGGAGGAGAAGATAAGGGAATTGAAGGCGAGATTGGATGGAAAGACTATGGCCCTGGAGGAGATCAATCGAGAAGTAACCGGCTTAAAGGTGAAAGCCGCAGCACAAAGGGAGAAGATGAAGGCCATGGAAGCCGTGTTCGGCAACCTGGAGGAATCCCAGAGGGGAACAAAGGATGAGATTGCGAGGAGATTGAAGGGAGTGGAGGGGGTCAGGGAGGAAATATCCGAGGCCAGGGAACGCGTGGAAACCCTCCGGAAGCAGGGACGCGAGAGTACGAAGGAGCTCAAATCCCTCACGAGAACGGTGGCAGCCCAAAAACGCCAGAGGGAGAGGTTAGCCGAAATCCTGAGGGAGAGCGAGTCCGGCCATGAGCGGTTAAAGCTGGAACGGGATGAGATTGGTCAAAAGGCCAATGAGCTCAATCTCAAATTGGCAGAAGTCCACCTTTCGGTGGAGAATCTGGAGGGGAAGATATCGGAAAAGTACGGGCTATCCCTGGAAGAATTAGTCGAGGAAAGAGTTCCCGATTTTCAACGGGACTCCGCGGAAGGGAGGCTCAATGAACTTCGGGCGGCCCTCGATGAGTTGGGAGAAGTAAACCTCGTGGCACTCGAGGAGTATGAGGAACTGAAGGAGCGATATGATTTCCTGATGGAGCAGAAGAAGGATTTAGAGGATGCCATGGATGACTTGAAGAGGGCTATTTCCAGGATAAATAGGACGACAACCCGTCAATTTTCGAAGGCCTTCGCGGTCGTGAGGGAGAAATTTCAGGAAGTGTTCGTCAGGGTGTTCAAAGGGGGAAGGGGAGATCTGGTGCTCACCGATGAAAAGGATCTTTCCACCACGGGGATTGATATCGTAGCCCAGCCACCCGGTAAGAGGTTGCAAAATATCGATCTGCTTTCCGGTGGGGAGAAGGCGTTGGTGGCAATTGCGCTGCTTTTCTCATTTTTCCTCGTCAAGCCCACCCCCTTCTGCCTCCTGGACGAAGTAGATGCCCCCTTGGACGAGGCCAATATCGGTCGTTTCGTAGAACTGGTGAGCGAATTATCCAGGACGTCCCAATTCATATTGGTAACGCATAATAAGAGGACCATCGAGATGTCCAATACCCTTTATGGGGTAACCATGGAAACCCCCGGAATCTCCAAGATCGTCTCGGTGACGCTGAATTAAACGGGGAGGTAAGGCGAGGCCGTGACATGGTTAAGGGACTGAAAAGGAAGAAGATCAGGTTTTTGGGGATCATTCTGGGCTCACCAAAGAAGCCTTCGTTATGGGTGTGGTCAGAAAAGGTGACTGGGAGTTAGCCCATTGATCCAAAAAGGGTTTTCATCGAACCCTCTTTTCAATTTCCTTCTGGAGAATAATTTCTGCAGTCCCACCTGGGGGAGTTTCGCAATTTTCCTTGACATACATCAGAAGGGAGGAAGTCCTGACGGAGTTATTCCAACACGATAGGAGGAGGGGGCTGCTAAGGAAGGAGGTACTTCTTCCCCTTTTTTTAAAGCCAGCGTTTACGCCTTCTATAAGCCTTGATTTTTCTATATGTCTTAAACGTATCTGCTACCCCTAGATAGCATTCCCTGACATCTGGGTTCTGCCTCAAATCGCTGGCCTCGCCTTCGAGGACGATCTTGCCGTTTTCCATGACATAGCCGTAGTGAGCCACCCGCAAGGCCATATTTGCGTTCTGTTCCACAAGAACAATGGTGGTCCCCTGTTCCTCATTGATTCGTTTAATGATTTCAAAAATCTCGTTGACCAGCAGGGGAGCTAGGCCTAAGGAGGGTTCATCCAGAAGCAGAAGCTTGGGACGCGCTATCAGGGCCCTGCCGATGGCTAGCATCTGCAATTCACCGCCGCTGCAATATCCGGCCAGCGCCTTTCTTCGGGCATTCATAGATGGGAAGTAGTGATAAACCATGGCCAAATCTCGCTTGAAGGAATGTCCCCCTCGGGCTGCCGTGCCGACTCTGAGATTTTCCTCTACCGTGAGGTTTTTGAATGGTTCACGTCCTTCCAATACCTGAATAATCCCCAGGCGAGTGATTGTTTCGGGGGCCGCATTCTGAATAGGCCGACCGTCAAACTCTATAGTTCCCTCGGTAACTTTCCCATTTTCCGTTTTTAGCAGCCCTGAAACGGCACGCAGCACTGTAGTTTTCCCCGCTCCATTGCCACCCAGCAGGCAGACAATCAGTTTCTTCTGGACGGTAAGCGAGATCCCCTTCAGAATCTGAAAGACATCCGAGTAGACGACGCTGATATTGTTCAGTTGAAGGAGGATAGTGTCTTCCATGGCTCAATAAGCAAACGGCCACCGCCTGAAGCTTGTGCGGACAATGCGCCAAACCTCAGCCAACCCTCGGGGTTCAAATATTATAAATAAAACAATGGCCAATCCAAAGACGAATGCGCGGAGAGGTGCGATAGTGAGACCGACTCCCGCAAACGCATCAATATTCATGATAAACTCGGTTGCTCGGCTTAGAATTTCATTTAACATAGTGATGAAAATGGCACCAAATACCGCACCGCATATACTCCCCAGGCCTCCGATGATGATCATCGCAATATATTCTATGGAGAGAAATAGGGTAAATGGCTCCGGTGTAATACTGATTGTATAGTAAGCCCAGAGTCCCCCAGCGAGCCCAGCATAGAAGGAACTTATGCCAAAAGAGAGCAGTTTATAGCGAAAGATTGGGATGCCCATTCCCTCAGCGGCACGGTCATTATCACGAATGGCAACAAAGGCACGACCATACCTGGTGCGAACCAGATTGGCTGCAATCCACGTCATGAGGGTGAAACAGGCAAATATTACGTAGAAAAACCGCCGATCGTCGCTTAAATGAAGCCCAAAGAGGGTGGCTTCGGCGAGAATGATCCCCTCCGGCCCCCCGGTAAGACTCTCCCAGTGTAGGAGGACGTATTCAATAATGAACTGTCCCGCCAGAGTGGCAATGGTGAGGTAAAGGTGCTTCAGACGGACCGAGGGAATTCCAAAGACCATCCCTACAAAGGCGGTAATTAGTCCGGCGGCAGAAACAGAAAGCCAGAATGGAAGACCTGCAGATGTGGCCAGAATAGCGGCGGAGTAAGCGCCGACCCCGAAAAAGGCGCCGTGCCCAAGAGAGATTTGACCGGTATATCCGATGAGTATATTGAGCCCTATGGCGGCTATGGAAGCGATACCGATTGTATTGATAATATAGAGTGAATAGGGGCTGCTTATGAATGGAACAACCAAAAAAAGGAGGACCAGTCCGATACATAACCAGAGCCTACCAAAATCTGTCTCGAAGATGGTAAGCTCTTGTTCGTACCGTTCGTTAAAGTTTCCACACGGGCGAAATCGTAGCTTTCGCATCCTGTTCTAACTTCCCCCATGTGTGAGCGAAGCACCTATGTTAAACTCGCTCAATTTCCACAAGTCCAAAGAGTCCATATGGCTTAATCAGCAAAATAAGAACAAGTACAATATAAGGGACGACCTCTCGCAAAGAGGTAGAAATATATCCACCCGTGAAGGTCTCGAGCAAACCGATAATGATTCCACCCAAAATGGCCCCGCCAATACTGTCGAGCCCCCCGAGGATAACGACCGGAAAGACCTTGAGGCCTATGGCGCTGAGGTCGTGGACGTTGATTCCGTTGATAATACCGAGAACAATCCCGCTCATAGCACAAACCAGGGCTGCAATGCCCCAGGATAGGGCAAACACCCTTCTTACATGGACTCCCAAGGAGAGGGCGGCAGGCTGGTTATCGGCAACTGATCTCATGTAAATTCCCTGGGAGGAGTACTTGAAAAACAGTCCAAATACCACAAGGAAGATGATACCCATAATGAAAGCGGCGACATATACCGACGGAATATAAACCGATCCCCATTGCAGGGAAAGAGCTTCGGGCAGAAAGTCAGGATAATTAAACAGATTCCCGCCGAATAAAAAGAGCATCAATCCCTTGAACATGGCGGCTAGTCCGACGGTCAGCATGATAACCTCTATAAGGGCTTCTCCCACCAAGGGGCGCAAGAAAAGGCGCTCTATGACAAAACCAAGGGCGAAGCTTCCTATTAGAGTAAGAATAAAGGCGAAAATGATGGGCAACTTGGCCCATGTCACCAGGATCAGGAAAATAAAGGCGCCTATTGCCAGCAGTTCACCGTGCGCAAAATTGAGGACACTGCTGGATTTATAGATCATGACGAAACCCAAAGCCGTAATGGCATAAATAAAGCCGATTGCCAAACCATTTAACAGGAGCTGAAAGAAAAACTCCATAAGGAATGCCCCCTAATCTAGGGATACTATTCGCACTTTAGTCTCAATAGTGCCCACCTGCCCTTCCCGATAGGGCACCCTCCCTTTCAGTTTCAATTCTTTCCTATCGGTATACATGGCTTTGAGCAACTCTCGATATTGTTCATAAATAAAGTTCCTGCGAACTTTTCCGGTACGTGTCAGTTCTTCGTCATCGGCGTCGAGGAGTTTGTGTAGAAGCAGAAATTTACGAAGCTGCATCGGTGTGGGCAATTGGTTGTTGACATGTTGAACTTCACCCCGAATCAGTTCTTCCACTGTCGGTTGCTGGGAAAGATCGGCATAGGTCGTATAGGGGATCTGGCGATTTTTGGCCCAACTACCCACATTTTGCATATCGATGTTGACAATAGCCGTTAGATAGGGCATCCCTGGGCCAAATACCACAGCTTCCTTGATATAAGGACTGAATTTGAGCCGCGTTTCAACAAAATCCGGGGAAAAGGTCTCCCCGTCTTTCGTACCTATGATCTCTTCTTTGCGGCCGATGAGCACAAGTTGACCGTCATCATCAAAATATCCCGCATCTCCCGTATGAAGCCAACCATCGGTTAAGACCCTAGTCGTTTCCAAGGTGTCATGGTAATAGCCGATAAAGTTCGACGGGCTTGATAAGAGTACCTCCTGATCTTCCGCGATCTTGACCTCCGTCCTCGGTAAGGGTGTACCAACGGTCTCCGCTTTGACTCGCCCATCGGGCTGGACATGAAATACACCTCCCGCTTCAGTAAGCACATACGCCTGTTTGAGGTTTAACCCATTAGCCCGGAAGAAGCGGATCATATCTGGACTGATACGTTGCCCACCTGTTATGGCGACACGGAGCTGTGCGCAGCCGATTCGATCTAGAAGGGGGCGACATATGATCCATGAGGTCAGCCAGCGCAGAAGTATCAACCAGATCGGCACGGGTTGTTTATCGCGTTCCCTGTCGACGACCGCTTCCCCTATCCTCCGGAATAGTGCGTAAAGGAGGCGTCTGATTAGCCCTGACTCGCTGATTTTCAATCGAATCTTGGATGCCAAGTCCTCCCAGAATTGTGGTGGGGTGATGATCACGTTCGGCCCGATCTCGCGCAAATCTGATGCGACAGTCTCCAGGGTCTCTGGAAAGTTCACGGTCATCCCGCCACAGAGTGCTACCCCAACCCCACACATCTGTTCGACAATCCACGCCGGCGATGTTATGGAAATCCAGTTATCCCCAATACCAATGGGCGCGGTCTCAAGCCACTTTCTGGCCATGTCAATGATATTGCTGTGGCTCAGCATTACCAGTTTAGGAGAGCCCGTCGTTCCAGAGGTCATAACTACCGAAGCCACCTCGTCTGATCTCCCCTTTGACAACTCTTGTTCGAAACGTTCGGGTTGTTTCCTGTCCAGCATCTGTCCGCATTCTAATAGCTCGGCAAAACTTAGGAGCCAAGGATCATCTCTATATGTCCGCATGCCGGTGGGGTCAATATATACCACATGCCGGATGTGGGGAAGTTCCGGACGAGCTTCCAACAGCTTATCGACCTGTGCCTGGTCTTGAGCAACCACAAAGGAGGCTTGAATACGGTTTAGGAAAACGGTCAGCTCTTTAAGGCCCGATGCTCCATATAAATTCAGGGTAATGGCACCCACAGCCTGAGCCCCAAGTTCACTGAACAGCCACTCCGGTTGGTTGTCAGTGATAATGCCGAGACCTTCACCCCGTTTGAGTCCACAGTCTAATAAGCCCAAAGCGACACATTTGACGTAATCAAGGTAATCTCGCCAATTATAGTCCTGCCATATACCGTAGGCTTTCTTGCGGATAGCAATCCTTTCGGAGCTGAATCTCTCTGCCTGTATGGCCAAAATCTGTGGAAACGTGCACTCAGCCAGGGAGGATAGCATTCCTTCGTCAATGTTCTCTACCCTCTTTGGACTTTTCAACGTAGGAAAAAATAAGCTCTTGGCCACCATCCCCTGGCTATGTGGTTCCTGTATCACCGAGGTAGGCTTTAATAACCTCAGGGTGATGTTGAATAAATTCTGGGCTCCCCTCTGCTATCTTGCTCCCGAAATCCAAGACCATGATGCGCTTGGAGATACTCATCACAACGGACATGTCATGCTCCACCAGGATCATGGTCTGACCCCATGCCTCATTCAGCTCGAGTAAGAACCGGACCATGTCCTCCTTTTCCTCAAGGGTCATCCCCGCAAAGGGTTCGTCGAGCACGAGGAGCTTTGGTTTAAGGGCCAGAGCTCGACCGAGTTCGACCCTCTTTCGTAGTCCATAAGGCAGGGAGCCCACCGGTTCTTTCCTAATCGGCTGAATCTCCAAAAAATCGACAAGCTCCTCCACCACCCGGCGATGACGAACCTCTTCTCTCCTAATCGAAGGCCAGAAAAGTGATGCCAAGCCAAGGCTGTAGTGGCAGTAAATATGACGTGCCAAAAGTAGGTTGGAAAGGACGGTCATTCTGGGAAAGAGCTCGATATTCTGAAACGTTCTTCCAATTCCCCGCTTCGTTATATCATGAGGTGGCAGTCCGGTTATGTCTTCTCCATTGAATAGGATCTTACCCGTTTGTGCCCGATAGTAACCGGTAATACAATTCAATAGGCTCGTTTTACCCGCACCATTTGGCCCTATGATGGCCACCAATTCCCCTGTACCGACGGCAAGGTTGACCTTAATGAGGGCCGTAAGCCCTCCGAAAATCAAATGTAAATCTTTCACCTCCAACTCAGCCAGACGATCGTCGGGCTGAGTGGAGGTGAAGATACTTGGTTGCCCCCGAAAAGCCTTCATTACCTTACTTTAGCTTAATCTGTCCTTTTCCAGGAACAAAGAAATTCGTCATGGGCGTATAAGTGGCATCTTCATGAATGCGGACAATCCTAGCCACAAATGAGCCCTCATGGTTATCCTTGCTATAGGAGACCTTTGGAACAAGCCCACCGAAATCCTCGTTTTGAAATGACTCCATGGCCTGATTGATCGTCTTGCGGTTTATTTTCCCGAATTTTTCATTGGCCCGCTGAAAGGCCCTTTCCATAATCATGGCGACGACAACACCTTCCCAGTAGGAGGTATCGAACCCTTTCACCCTGCTGAACTTTCCCACTTCCATCATGAGCTTTACTCCAGGGGTATCATCTACAGGGAGACCTCCCGAAAACTGCATGGACAGTCGATCACGGATAAGGCCTTTCCCAAGGATAAAGAAATCCGGGTCAGTAGCTGTCCACGTTCCAAAAAAGGGCACATCATAACTAATACGATCGGCAGATCTGAGGGCGGTGACGATGTGAGCCGGAAGAATCTGTAAAAAGATATATTCTGCCCCTTTCTGCTTCAGCCGAAGCAACTCGGTGGTTAGATCGATCGTCTTTGTAGGGAATTCTTCAATCCCTACGATATCGACATTATGTTTGGCAGCGTACTCCTTGCTCGGTCCATGAATGGATTTACCATATGTGTTATTATAGGTTAGAAGGCCCACTTTGGGAGCCTCCTTGTCTTTATGGGTGGCACGGATATATTCCAGCACAGCGTCGGAATCCAATACATAGCTACCAAACGGCAGATACATATAATCCAGCGGAGGTTTGAGAAGGCCTTGATAGGTTGAATAGTTAATACAGGGTGTTTTGTACCTCTGGATCAGTGGCTTTGCCTGGATGCCAGATCCTGCATCCCAGGTGGCGATCATATCCATCTTGTCCTTAGTACAAAACTTCTTGACAAATCTGAGAGCTTCAGGAACGATGTAGGCGTGATCGACCACGGTTAATTCGATTTTTCTCCCACCAACCCCCTTTTTCGAATCGTTCACATAGCGGAAGTAGTCCCTGTGACCTCTGGCGTGATACTGCCCCCACGTGGAGGCTGGACCGGTCAAGTTAATTACCGCCCCGACTGTTATGGGTTTTTCAGCCCAGGCTCCCGTCACTGGGCCAATACAAACGATCGCCATAACAATACTCAAAGTAACGATTTTACGCATAATTTTTATCCTCCTCTTGGAAATGTGGTGATGGGTGTAAAAAGCCTCGCCAAAGTCCCGAACCTACCGGGTATCATTCTGAATTATCCCCTTTTTCACCCCCTTTCTTCATTTGAACCATTCCAAATAGCATATGCTAATCTATTTGTCAATAAAAACTGGGTTTTTTGTTGTCAATGATTCGGGGATGAAAAGAGAAAATTTTCTCGCCAATCATCCTGCCCAGGTAGACCCAAGATGGAATAGGCCCATTCCTTGCAAAAAGCTTCTGACATGAATCAAACACAATTCGATATTTTCCCTGGCTACCCCATTCTCGTCCTGTCAAAGGTTTCCCGAGACGTGTAAGAGGTGGCGGGAGCCATGCGGATCATAGAGAAGAATAAAACCAGTATTATCAGCTTCGTTTCATACCGGTTGGAAATAAGCGAGGACAGGGAGAATGGCCATTGTGAGGCCAGAATTGAACGATGTCTCGGTCATCTTACCGTCGTTGCAAGGGTGGTTGGTCGTTGTTCCCAAAAAGATATTCTTGGCAATCCAACGGTGACGGGTATTTCAACCATGATCCTCTCGGAATTCCTCCTTTCTTCTTCCATTACTCAACCATTCCAACGCGAATCCAATCTCCCCAAACAGTTTAACCCTTTTCCCATACATCCGCGAGAGTGTCTGCATCGCCTTCTTACCCCGGGCAGACTGAAAATCAGCACTCACTATGGGAGGGCGAAAAACCAGAGAGGAACTTGGGAGTGACCAAGAGGAGAAAAAGCCACAGAACCAACTCCCTCATGGATCATATCGAGGAGGTCGGAAAAGGACTAACAAAGGCCACAACGGATTATCGGGCCATTCTGACTTGTTATGGGGACAATAACGGGAATGGTTTAGGTAGTGCCAGCGCCAAGAGGGATAGAACGGTCTTTTGAGAAACCCAAGAGGTTTAGCGCATAAAGCTGGGCAGAAACAGGGCAATTTGGGGAAATAGAACCATCAAGATAACGGCCACGATCAATGCTAAAAGCAAGGGAAATATGCCCTTGAATATGACGTCAAGGGGTACGTCTTTGGCAACGCCGCTCACGACGTAAACGTTAACGCCCACCGGTGGTGTGATCACCCCCATCTCCGTCACCATAACGATGATCACGCCAAACCATATGGGATCATAGCCCAGACTGACGGCCACTGGAAAGAAGATGGGAATGGTCAAGAGGATCAATGCCAGAGAATCCATAAAACAACCGCCGACCAAATAGATGAAGATGATCACCCCCATAATACCCCACGGAGGTAAAGGGAGGCCTTGTACCCACCCTGCCAGCTCAAAGGGGATTCGAGTAATGGCCAGGAAGTGGCCGAAGACCGTGGCCCCGGTAACGATGACTAGAACCATGCACGAAATGCGTGTGGTTTCAGCGAGGGACTGAACAAATCCTCGCCAGTTCATCTGGCGCCGAATCATTGCAAGGAGGAGGGTACAAAAAGCCCCGATTGCCCCCGCTTCTGTCGGGGTGAAGAACCCTTTGAAAAGCCCTCCCATGACGAGGCTGAATATGATGAGCATCTCCAAAACCCCTGAAAGAGATTGGAGTTTCTCTTTCAGGCTCGCCCTGGGCCCCCTTGGCCCCAGATTGGGGCGAAGACGCGTCCAGACGTATATCGTCAGGATGAATAGACTTGCCAGGAGAACGCCGGGGAGAATGCCCGAAACAAAGAGTTTCCCAATGGATTGTTCCGTCATGATGCCGTAAATGATGAAGATCACACTCGGAGGAATGAGGATCCCCAGGCTCCCCCCAGCGGCAACAGTGCCGGTCGCCAGCTTCATATCGTAACGATACCTTTTCATTTCCGGCAGGGCCACGGTTGCCATGGTTGCCGCCGAAGCGTTAGTTGACCCGCAGATGGCTGCAAAACCGGCACACGCTCCGATGGTGGCCATTGCAAGTCCTCCTGGCCAGTGTCCCATGAATCTGTATGCAGAGGCATAGAGTCTCCGGCTTATCCCCGCATGAAAGGCAAGCTGGCCCATCAGGACAAAGAGGGGGACAACGGTCAAACTGTACGACCCAAATATATCAAGAATATCCTTGGCCAGGAGGCTGAGGCCTGCTTCAAGGGAAACCATGTAGCTGAATCCCATAAGCCCCAACAGAGCCATGACAAATCCGACCGGCATTCGGGAAAAAAGAACGACGATCAAAATGACGAGGCCTATCGTACCGACGAGAGTCGGGCTCATTCACTCACTCCTTTCCCGGCCGTTTCGGAGGGTCTTAGGGGTATTATGAAAGGACAGAGCACTTTACTCCGCTCCCATTTCCATATATTAGTCCCTGACGCCACGGACCATGGATTGCGCGATACGGCTTACAATTACGAGGCACACAACGGCAGCGGCAAAGGCGATGCCGTAGAGAATAGGGTAAAAAGGCAGGCGCAGCGTCATGGATACCTCACCGGCAGCCTTCAAATCGTTACCATAGTGGGAACATTCCCAGGCTATGAGCGCAAACAGAATGATACTCAGAATCCGGGTGACCAGGTTAATAATCGCCTGAGCCGAGGGAGAAAGGCTTGATACCACAATCTCCACGGCGACATGCCCTCGTTGGAGGGTGGTATAGGGCACAGCAAAGGCAATCACTATGGCCCCCATGAACCCAACAATCTCATACGTACCCAGTATAGGCCGCCTGAAGGAACGGAGGATGACGTCCGCCACGGTGAGGGACATCATGGCCACAAGGCTCCATCCGGCTATCTGGTCAAGTAGCCTGGATAGATGGGTTACGAATTTTTCAAACCGAGACATTTTTTCAGATCCTATCATGCCCTCTATGCGTCCAAGGTCGTAAAGACCCGTCGGTGAGTTGAAGGCTAGCAATGCACAGAGGTATCGGAAAAGTAACGTGAAGGAGCTCTATAGTCTGAGCATTAGCGGAGATAACACCAAATCCTTGTCCGACAAGGGAAGGAAATGGAGGCTGCCCAAACCCGGTTCAATGGGACAGGAGAACCTCAGAGGACCTCTTGGGCCTCTGAGGCACGATCGCAGTGAAATTCCTCCACGTGTATTTCTACGGGATTCGGGGTTGCCCGTCCACTCAAAAGCGCCTTTTGGTAACCCCGAATCCCCCATCAGGGCTACTTACATTTTTCGATCTGTTTCTCGAGATGCTCCACGTATTTCCCCGCGGGCATTTCCTTCTTTTCCGCCGCCCGAATAAACTCATCTATCACTGGCCTGACAGCTGCCCTCCACTTCTCGCTCTCATCCGGGGAAAGGGGAATAATCTCATTTCCCAGGCTCAACGTATACTTTTTGCCCTCCGCATCACTCTCGTCCCAGGCGGCACCATGTTTTGCAATCCACTCCTTGCTCACCGTGGTCATAACCTTTTGGAAACCCTTGGGCAGTGTCTGCCACTTTTTCTTATTCATGACCACATAGAATCCCGTGGTGTAACCGACGCTGAAGCACTCGGTGGTGTACTTAATCACCTCCGCCTGCTTCCAACCCTTCAAGACCTCAACGGGGCTGAGAGTTCCCTCGACAACCCCCTTTTGAAGCGCCTCGTAAGCACCGCCCTGCCCCATGGCAACTGGGACGCCACCCAGTGCCTTAGCCACCTTTGCACTGAATCCCGTGGCCCTGATTTTCATTCCCTTCACGTCTGCCATGTTCCTCACGGGCTTTTTGCTGTGTAAGAGGCCGGGTCCATGGGCGTGGAGGTAGAGCAAGTGCACGTCGTTCAGTTCCTTGGGCTTGAATTTCCGATAAAACTTGTTAACGACCTCGGTGGCACAGGTGCCGGACGGGTAGCCTAAGGGGAGATCAACCGCCTCCATGACGGGGAATCGGCCTGGAGTGTAGGCAAAAAGACAGAAGCCGATATCGGTGATTCCCTTGAGAACATGACTGTAGATCTCAGGACCTTTGCCCAGGGTTCCGCCAGGGAAGTAGGTAATTTTCACTTGTCCGTTGGTTCGTTTTTCTACCTCCTTGATCCAGGCCTCTGCCAATTTGGCTTGGATGTGCATCGGCCCGAAGAAGGTACTATATCTCAGCTCAATGGGCCCTGCCATTGCCTCTCGCGTCATAGATTGGTGCACCATAAATCCCAGAGCCAGAAAGGAAATTGCCATCAATACCAAGAGAGTGCTCCTTTTCATGGGTTCCTCCTTTTTAAAAGTGTTTGATTATTCCTATTTTCTTTAATGATGCCATCGATCACCCCCTCCCCTTAGTCAGGTCGCTTGTGTTAACTCAATTGTGGGAGCCTTGCTACCTACTTGTTCAGGACCCCTGAAGGGCTACCTGCTTCAGCTTTGTGAAAACGACCATTTGATAGCATACATCCCAATCGACGTCAATGAATTTTTAGACTAAAGTTTCATGATTTTTGATTTCACGAAGTGCCAAAAGAAATTAAAGCAGAGGTAAAAATCTAGGTCTTGCCCCCTTTTTATCTTTGGGCCAGTTTTGTCGAGGAAGAATAGATTGTAAAGGTCATCAGCTATGGCATAATTGAAGAACAAAGCAACGAGGAGAAACCTTTTAGAAACCAAACAGATCCGCGGCGCCGGGGTCTTCAACTTCAGGCGCCTACTAGCCGATCTCTCTTGAAAAATCAGGGCCTAATAGCAAAAGAGGACGCCCCTCCCACTTTTGAAATTTCACCTCCCCTTCCATTCCACGAAATCATAATGCTTAGAAAGAGAAAAAGGGAACTCCAAAAATCTTTTGGTTGACTACCTCATGGCTGTTCTGCTATTTTTTTCGAAAATCGACAGTGGTGAAGGGATGTCGGTGAAGTTGTGAATGACCGAAAAACCCAGGCAAGTGCCACGAGTTCATCGGCTGATTTTTCCCATTTGCCCGGTTTTGGCTGAATCCCATTGAAGGCGGGACAAAGGAGATGTTGGGTATATCGGGATGGGGTTGCTGGTTGGCCTATCTATTCTGCATCCTATCGACGATCCTTTGTGTTATCTATGGAATCGCTATGTGGAATAGGGGGATCGAGGAAGAGGATGAATTGGAGATAATAAAATGGGTAAAGGAGGAGAGGGAGATCGAAGAACAGTTCTGAGGGGTCGCCTTACCAAACGCATTCAGACAATGAGGTGAAAAATGGGTTGGACCATCTTCGCTGTCCTCATCTATCTCCTCATCGTTGCCTATTTGGGATATAGGGGATGGCGCGTGACCACAACGGCGACTGACTACATGATCGCTGGGAGAGAGGTGCATCCATATGTAATGGCAATGTCCTACGGGGCGACCTTCATCAGTACGTCTGCTATTATTGGATTCGGGGGAGCTGCGGCGCTCTTTGGAATGGGGATCCTTTGGTTGACGTGGATGAACGTCTTTTTCGGGATATTCGTCGCTTTCGCCATTTTGGGGAAACGGACCCGCAGGTTGGGTCATGTCTTGGATGCCCATACCTTTCCGGAACTTCTGGGAAAGCGTTATCAGTCCACCTTTATTCAGGGTTTTTCGGGTATTGTCATCTTCCTATTCATGCCCATCTATGCGGCGGCGGTATTGATCGGTATATCCCGGTTTATCGAAGTCTATCTCGGCGTGCCCTATGTAGTGGGGTTACTGGCTTTCGCCATTATCTTGGCAATGTACGTCATTTTGGGAGGCTTAAAAGGGGTAATGTATACCGATGCCTTCCAGGGAACCATCATGTTGATCACGATGATCATCCTTCTCATATACACCTACATATTGGCCGGAGGAGTGATCCCTGCCCATCAATTCCTCACGGATATGACCTATCTCGTTCCCGAAGAATTGACCAAACTGGGTCATAGGGGTTGGGCGGAGATGCCGAGGTTGGGCTCCCCTTATTGGTGGACTCTCATCTCCACCATCATCTGCGGTGTGGGTATCGGCGTTTTGGCCCAACCGCAATTGGTGATCCGCTTTATGACGGTAAAGCGGGATCGGGAATTAAACCGGGCCCTCCCGATAGGGTCCATTTTCATCTTGGCTATGACGGGGATTGCCTTCACCGTTGGTATTCTCACCAACGTCATCTTCTATGAGGTGTTCGGAGAGATTTCGCTTGCCATGGCTGAAGGAAATATCGACAAGGTGATTCCCCTCTATATCGGCGAGATCATGCCTGGTTGGTTCGGCACCCTATTTCTTTTAGCCATGCTAGCGGCTTCGATGTCGACCCTGAGTTCCCAATATCACGTGGGGGGGACCTCCCTGGGCCGGGATTTTTATGAGAAGGGAATCAGAGGCGGGACGATCGACCATGGGGAGAGAACGGTCTTCGTCACCCGATTAGGCATCGCCCTGAGCATCCTATTATGCATTATCTTCTCCTTGATCTTTTCCCCAAGCATCATCGCCGTGGCTACTGCCATCTTCTTTGGCCTTTGCAGTGCCACTTTTCTCCCTTCCTTCGTCCTTGGTCTCTATTGGAAGGGCATGACTAAGGCTGGTGCGATTACCAGCGTCTTAGGGGGGTTCATCGTCAGCATGATCTGGATGGGTTTTTTCCACGCCAGAGAGGCTCATGCCCTCGGTTTTGCCAAACACCTCTTCGGAAAGTCAACATTGGCCGGTTTTCCCTGGACGGTGATCGATGCCCAGTTTATCGCCCTTCCCATTTCATTTTTCCTTGCCATAGTGGTGAGCCTCGTCTCGGGAAAGCTCTCGGAGAAGCATATCGAAAGATGCTGGAAATACCTTTAGGAGTGGTGGGCAAAATCCTTTTTAGAGGTGAGTTTTTCTGGTATGATGTGACAAAATGCACTAATAACTGAGCGTTTGTTTGCGCAATTCAGGAGAAGGAGGGGAGAGAACCATGTATTGGGATGAAAAACACGAATGTATGCCGCTGGAGGAGATGCAAAAATTTCAGCTGAAGGCCTTACAGGGGACGGTTAAATGGGTCCGTGAAAGAATTCCCTTCTATAAGAATAAGTTCGATGATGTGGGTTTTGAGCCGGGGGATATCAAATCGCTGGACGACCTGAGCAAGCTTCCCTTCACGTGGAAAACCGACCTTCGGGACAATTATCCCTTTGGACTCTGCGCCGTTCCCATGAGTGAGGTGGTGAGAATTCATGCCTCCTCGGGTACCACGGGAAAACCCATAACGGGGCCCTACACTGCTGAAGACTTGGATCAGTGGGCCGAGTGCATGGCACGGAACCTGTTTGCCGCGGGGATTCGGTCCAATGATATCTGTCAGAACGCTTACGGAATGGGCCTGTTCACCGGTGGACTGGGTTTCCACCAAGGGGTGAATAAAATTGGAGCGGCCGTCATCCCCGCTTCATCGGGACAGACCGAACGCCAGGTCATTCTCATGCAGGATTTTCGCTCGACAG
Source organism: Thermodesulfobacteriota bacterium (assembly GCA_041862515.1). Taxonomy (GTDB): domain Bacteria; phylum Desulfobacterota; class BSN033; order WVXP01. The sequence goes on from JBGVTJ010000007.1 coordinate 38,799, forward strand.
CACTCTTTTGCACCCCGTCCTATGCCTTGACCATTGCGGAAAGGGCAGAAGAGATGGGCGTGGATGCAAGGGGATTGCCCTTACGGGTTGGCGTTTTTGGAGCCGAGCCGTGGACCGCAGAAATGAGAAAGGAGATAGAGGAAAGGATGGGGATCAAGGCCATGGAGGCCTATGGATTGACGGAGTTGATGGGACCAGGTGTCTCCTTCGATTGCATCGAACAGAACGGCCTTCACATCAATGAGGATCATGTTCTGCCTGAGATCATCGACCCCGTGACGGAGGAGGTGCTACCCCTGGGAACCAAAGGGGAACTCGTCTTCACCGCTATTCAGAGGCGAGCTATGCCCGTCATCCGGTATCGGACCAGAGACATGACGACATTGCGGAGGGAGAAATGCGACTGCGGCCGGGCCCTCGTTAAGATGGATAAGGTGTACGGAAGGTCCGATGATATGTTGATCATTAGCGGGGTGAATGTCTTTCCCTCCCAAATTGAGAGCCTTCTGCTGGACGTTGAGGGGATCGAACCTCAATACGTCATCGTGGTGAGGAAGAAGGGATACCTCGACAGCCTGAACATAGACGTTGAGGCAAAGAAAGAGGTCTACGAAGCGGGAAAGGAGAAGGTTGAGGAAATCCAAAGGAAGATCGAGGGGAAAATCAGGGGAATTATCGGAATCGGTGCGAAGGTCAGGTTAGTGCCTCCCAAGACAATCACCAGGAGCGAGGGGAAAGCGAAACGAGTCTTGGACGAGAGGAAGAAGTAGCATCGATTGTATCCAAATGAGGGATGAGTTCCGGGGTAAGGCCCGCCCCGAGGAATCGGGGCGGTGTTCTTATCTCAGGGAAAGGGAGATGGATCGTCAGGTTTTGGAAGAGCTCCTGTCCATAGCCCGTGACCCTTACTCGATGTTGAGGGCTTGGAAAGAGGGTAAGAAGAGGAAGATTATCGGGAGCACCCTGGTTGACGTGCCCGAGGAGCTGATACATGCCGCGGGCATGTGGCCCTTTACCATATTAGGGACTAACAAACCCATTGTGAAGGCCAACACCCATCTGCCCGACAATGCGTGTTCTCAGGCCAGGAGCGACCTGGAGTTGGTTCTTACGTACCAGAGGGATTTTTTTGATGGATATGTTCTCCCTCAGGTTGATGATACTACCCAGCATCTCTCCGATATCTGGAGGAGGGATGTTGGCTGGGATTATTTCGAGGGTTTTCTCCTTCCCCGACAAGTCGACAGGCCAAGTGCAAGGGGATGGCTCCTGGATGAGACCCTGAGGTTGAAGAAGAGCTTGGAATCGTTTGCGGGCAAGGAGATCTCCGAGGGAAGGCTCTGGAAGAGTATCGGCATATACAATCAAAACCGCCAGCATTTGAGGCATTTATACGAGATGAAGAGGGGGTATCCCGGTTTCATCAGCAACCGGCAGCTCTTCGACGTCATCAAGTCATCTATGTGGTGGCCTAAGGAAGAGCATAACCACCTATTGGAGAGGTTCATCTCCAGTATTGAGGAAACCGATCTGAGGGGCACGGAGGAGGAAGGTATTCGAGTTGTCCTTTCGGGCATCGTTTGGGAGCCTCCCGAAATAATAGATATTCTCGACGAGTCGGGATTGAACGTGGTGGGGGATGATCTTTGCGTAGGATGGAGGTACATAGGTTCAGACATCCAAGTGAACGGTAATCCCCTGAATGCCATTGTGGATCGCCATTTTCGGAAGGGTCCCTTTACCCCTATCTACGATAAGGGGGACAAGATCTTCGAAAACCTCTTAAACCTAGTGACCCGAAATCGAGCGGAAGGGGTGATCTACCTCCACATTAAATTTAATGAGTCCCAAGACTTCGACCTTCCCGATTTGGTTGAGAATATGGATAAGGAGGGAATCCCAATATTTGTGGTGGAGACGGAATATCAGACGACCCACCTCGCGGGGATAAGGACGCGAATCCAAGCCCTTGGGGAATCCCTGGCGAGGAAGTATGCGTGACGATATGAATATTTGCGCGCGGGAAGGGATAAAGGTAAATTCCAAATACTGATTTCTAAACTCTAAACAAATTCAAATAACCAAAGTTGAAAACTCAAAACAGTTAGGCTTTTGTTCATTTGGATTTAGATATTGTTTAGTATTTAGTGCTTCGGCCCGCGACGAGCTCGGCCGAGTCGATTTAGGATTTAATCCTCGTTTGAATTATGCGAAATTGTTTAAGACGCTACATATAATTACTAGAACGGACACGAAACACGCGTCACGGCCACGAACCACGCCCCACGGACACGGAATACGGTTAACGGACGCGCGAGCATGCGGACCGCCTTCATTTACACCGAAAGATACGGGGACTACGATTATGGCCCCGGCCACCCACTGAAGATCCTTCGGC
>JBGVTJ010000008.1:0-7823 GCA_041862515.1 Thermodesulfobacteriota bacterium
ACCCTTCTCCCTGAGAACCTCACATGCTGCATCGAAGTTGTGAACCCTTATGGCTATATGAGCCTTCTCTCGTTCTGCCTTCCTCATGATCTCGATCCAGCCGGGTCCTGAAGAACGACCGAATACTGACCTATCCCCATCGATGAGTTCGAAACCAAAGGTTTCCGCATACCAGCCGGCCACTTTCTTGGCTTCCTCATCTACCTCCGGATAGAGCCCAATATGTTCAATACCGGAGAAGGGAGATTCCCCACGCGCTTCCTTAATAAACCACAGACATTGTTCCACTTTCCCCGTTAAACCGACCCAGTCGGCTTTGGCAACCGCATCCTTGGTAATGAGCTTGGACCCCATACCCAGGCACGCTGCACCGGCTTGAATCCAGTCCTGGATCGATTCCCTGGTAGAGTCTACCCCACCGGTAGGCATGATGCGGGTCCAAGGCATGGGCGCTAGCACGGCCTTTACGAAAGCTGGCCCTCCCACCTGGCCTCCAGGGAAGATCTTTACGATCTCCACCCCGAGCGCCTCTGCCTCTGAAATCTCTGAAACGGAACCGCATCCCGGGGAATATGCAATTTTCCTTCGATTGCATGCTCCGGCCACTTCCTCATTGAGGACAGGGCCGACGACAAAGTTCGCTCCATTGTTAATGTAGAGCGAGGCGGTCGGTGGATCCAGGATTGAGCCGACACCCAGGATCACCTCGGGTCGTTTTTTCTCGAAATGGCTAACCAATTCGCTGAAGATCCGATAGGCCCGATCTCCGCGATTGGTGAATTCAATCACCTTGGCCCCGCCATCGGCGCAAGCGTTCACGATATTTTTCGCTGTCTCCAAGTCTCCATGATAAAAGACCGGGACGAGCCCGAGATCATACATGGCGTTAATCACTTCCACACGGGTAAATCTTGCCATTTTAATCCTCCTTTCTTCCTTAAATATTTGTCTCGAGGCGCCGAATCTTACTTTTCACTCCTGTATAGTATTAACTCACATGCGTCCATCTCAGAGTGTTGAAAAAGAGAGGAATTCCTTCAACATTAGATGTGCGTCTTAAGCATTGGGTTTTACACCAAATCTCAAAAAGAAAATTCCTCACACGTATTATATCAGGACAACCCCTCTGAAGGAATACACAGAAAGTGGGAAGCTCCAAGCCAAGTCCGAAGAGCCTAATTTCCTCGCTATTTCAATCAACGGCAACAAAAGAACATCTCTGTAAATGGTACAAAAAACTATTTGCCTTAACAGAGGTGATCTTAATAGAATCAGTTTTACATGAACAGTTTGGAAGGAGCCCTCGGTCGATATCCAACTTTGACACATGCGGGCTGATGCAATAGTTAACACAGAAATAGATTGACGGTAAAGCTTTCGTCCGACTGTTCCGTTTTCCTTGGAGGTAATCTGCTGGAAAGGTAGGGAAAACCGTTGAGGGTGACCAGGAAGGGGAAGCCTAGCCCCTTGGTGGCTGCAAGGGGGGAGGTACTCCCCGCCTGTGGGCCCCGAAAAGGTCACCTCGCGAAGCATTGAAGCGACGAGACAAAACAGTATACAAGAAACTCAGGAGACTTCCAACCCCAATATCTTGACAAAAAAATGTATATAGATTTATTATGAGGCCTCGAACAATCATGAAGGGCAACCTTCACCACGTAGGATTCGAATTCAAAGCGATCGTGAAGCCGACATGAGCATCCATTCATTCGCCTGACGCGTATAGAGAAGGGATTCCCTACATTCAATACCTGCAGGCAAAGCCTATGAAAGTCCTGATCAAGCTGAATGGAAGAGGGTAAACGCCTCCATGAAGAAGACCATTTTAATCATTGGAACCTTTGACACAAAAGAAGATGTGATCCTCTTTTGTCGCGATCGGGTGAAGGAGAGAGGTCATGACGTTCTGCTTATGGACATAGGAATTCTCCATGATCCCACGGTCACAACGGATATCACTCGGCTCCAGGTGGCAAAAGCAGGAGGAACAGACGACCTAAATGCCCTTGTCGCCAAGGGTGACAAAGGACGATGCGTTGAAACCATGATTCATGGAGCTGCTATTGAAACAGCTCGTCTCTATAAGATCGGAGCGTTTCAAGGTGTTCTGGGGGTAGGAGGTGCACAGGGAACGGCTATCTGTTCCTCTGCCATGCGGGCCCTGCCAACGGGTGTTCCTAAAATCATTGTTTCGACCGTTGCCTCGGGTCATGCTACCTTCGGTCCATTTGTGGGAACGAAGGATCTCACGTTGATGCACTCCGTGGCGGATATTCAGGGGATCAATTTTTTGATGAGAGCAATTCTCACCAATGCGACGGGAGCTATCTGCGGCATGGTCGAAGCTTTTGAGGGGGAGATCCAGCGGTCTTCCCAAAGAACTGTAGCTCTGTCAATGCTGGGCACGACAACTAAAGGGGCTCTTCGGGCAAAAGAGATCATGGAAGGCCATGGGTTTGAAGTGGTGGCCTTTCATCAAAATGGAACAGGCGGAATTGCTATGGAGGACTTGATCCGGGAAAAGGCTTTCCAGGGGGTTCTCGATCTCAATCTCCATGAGATTGGAGACCGATGGTACGGCGGGCTTCATGGAGCGATTCGACCTGATAGACTGGAGGCTGCGGGGACAATGGGAATTCCGCAGGTAGTTGCCCCGGGGAGCATCAATTATGTCGTCCTCGGCCCCCTCGAGGAACTTCCAACGGAGATCCGGACGCGAAAACTGATCGTCCACAACCCGACCCTGACCCTGGTCCGTCTGACACCTGAAGAGCTTCGAGAGGTGGGCAAGGTAAGCGCCCGAAAGCTCAACCTCTCAACGGGCCCTACCCAAGTATTTATTCCCCTCAGAGGGTTTTGCGATCCAGACCGGGAGGGATTAGCCCTTTGGAATCCTGAGGGAAATCAGGCATTTATTGAATCACTTGAGGAAACAATTCGTCCGGATATTCCGGTGGTCAAATTGGATGTCCATATCAACGATCCGGATTTTATCGATCCTGTTGTGAGGGAATTCATTGGCCTGATGGATGGAGTGGCACATTAACTATCGGGGTTTAGGAAAACGGGGGAAGTAAAGATGAAAAGACTCCAAGACCGGGTTGCGTTGGTGACGGGTTCAGCGGCCGGGGTAGGCCGGGCCCTCGCCGAAGCCCTTCTCAGGGAGGGTGCCAAGGTAACGTTGAACGATGTGAACGATAGCCTCTTGAGAAGTACCGCGAAAGAGTTGAAGAGTAAGGGGCTTCCCGTCCATGCAATCAATGCCGATATCTCCAAGTGTGAAGAAGTCGTTGCGATGAAAGACGAAATTATCAAGCATTTCGGCCGAATTGACATCTTGGTGAATAATGCGGGTGGAGCGTTGAACACTCCCTGGAAGTTGCAGGAGATAGAGGAGGCCCACTGGAATTTGGTAGTCGATGTGAACCTCAAAGGTGCCTTTTTCTGTTGTCAGGCAATCATCCCGGAGATGGTGAGACAGGGAGGCGGGGCCATTGTAAATATTTCGGCCCTGGCGGCCCATTGGCGGGCCTCCTTGGCGGGTGTTCAGTATACAGCGGCCAAGGCCGGGATTGAGGGATTGACGAGACAGTTGGCCTACGACTGGGGAAAGGCCGGAATACGGGTCAATGCGGTGGCGCCCACGGTCACGATCTCGGGGGAGCGGGTTCAGTCCCTCTGGGAAGGGAAGAGTGAGGAGGAGAAACAAAAGGTCCTCTCTGCCATTCCGCTCGGCAGGCTCGGGACCCTTGAAGAAATCGCGTCGGTCGTCGTCTTTCTGGCATCCGACGAGTCAAGCTATGTTACTGGTATCACCATCGATGTGAGCGGCGGGCGGTACCTTCGCTGAAGATTTGAAAGATCGGCAAACCTGAGGTATATTCGACTGGAACTACAGCTGTTGAGGCATTGGATTCGTAGAGAGAGGGGAAAAAGGAGGAAACCATGACGTCATCTAAGCGCGTATTGCTCCCGGAGCCCATTCAGCCGGAGGCAGTTGAAATCCTGGAGAAGGCGGGCTGTGAACTCGTGCCTTCTCCCGATCCAAAGCCCGAAACTGTCGCCCCTCTTATGAAAGGTGTTCAGGGTATTGTTTTGAGAACTGGAGTAAAAATGAACCGAGAACTCCTCTCCCACGCGGATGAATTATGCATCATTTCCCGAACGGGTGCCGGATACGATAACGTGGACGTGGATGCGGCCACTGAAAGGGAAATCATCGTTACGTCCACAGTGGGGGTAAACATCCCCAGCGTCGTGGAGCATGCCATTGCTCTAATGCTTGTTCTCTTTAAACAACTGTTCCTCATGGACCGTGAGGTGCGCAAGGGGAATTTTGCAATCCGCCGTAAGAATTTGCCGAGAGATACACATGGAAAGACCCTGGGGGTAATGGGATTGGGGGGAATCGGACTTCGGCTCGCCCGTATTTGCCATCAGGTATTCGGAATGAAGGTCATTGCCACAACGGGCACCTCTGCCCGTTCCGCCAGGATAAGAGAGGAAAACAAAGACTGGGTGGAATTTCTGGATACAAGGGGTCTGTTTTCAAGGTCGGATGTGGTATCCGTAAACATTCCCTTGAGAGAGAGCACCCGCCATGCGGTGGGGGAACGGGAGATTTTCATGATGAAACCGGACGCATTTTTGATCAATACTTCGCGCGGTCCGGTGATCGATGAATCGGCTTTGATCAAGGCGTTGAAGGAGGGGAAAATAGCCGGAGCAGGTCTGGATGTTTTCAGTGAAGAGCCCCCTCGGGAGGACAACCCACTTCTAACCTTAGACAATGTTGTCCTTACACCCCACTCGGCCGCCCTTACAAAGGAATGCGTGGTCAAGATGGCCACCGAGTCGGCCCGATATGTAGTTGATCTATTCAACGGGATAGAGCCTCCAAATATCGCAAATCGTCAGGTTTTGGCTTCCGACAGATGGAAACATCTAAAATCGCCTGAAGATGATTATGCGAATTCGGTCAACATACCCTCACGGTGATTGGATACATGAGCTGGCGATAAGGTCTGCAAAACCACATGCATTACATCGGGATTGCCTCGTCGTGTTGGGTGGTTCTGGTATCGAGAGAACAAGGAATCTTTGATCAGTGTTTGGGCTCAAGACATTAGCGATGTTCAAGGAATCTGATTACCCGCAGGCCGCATACGTGATCCTCTGGGGTCCTCGGTTAAGGGGTGTTCTACCGAGCCCCAGGGATGACCCTCAACTAGGAAGTATGAGGAATATTGCCAGACAGGATTTCATATGCACTATCAATAAAATCCAAATTGGAGGATGGAATCATGGCAGGTAAAGTAACAGGGATCTTTGCACCTATTAACACGCCCTTCGAAGATGAAGAGGTGGCATTTGGTCATTTTCGGGAGAATATGCGGAAATACAGCAAGACTCCACTATCCGGCTTTCTGGTTCTTGGCAGTAATGGCGAGAATAAGAGCCTGACCGAAGACGAAAAGATAAAACTTCTTGAAATCGCCATCGAAGAGAAGGCCGAGCATCAGATCGTAATGGCCGGAGCGGGTTGTGAATCCACGAGGGAGACCATTGACTTTTCGAAAAAGGCGGAAAAGCTTGGGGCCGATCTCGTTTCCCTGGTGACCCCATCCTATTTCAAGAAGAGCCTTACCGATGATGCATTGATCGGCTATTACACGGACGTGGCGGAAGCCATTTCCATTCCCGTTTTTGTCTATAATGCACCGGGTTTTACGGGGTTGACCCTCACTCCCAAAGTCATTGCGACCATCTCCAAGCATCCAAATGTCGGGGGTATGAAGGATACATCTCCTGACGGCATTGCCCGGTACCTCGAGGTTTGCGCGGATGACTTTGATGTGCTTTCGGGAACCATCAGCACCCTTTTCATTGGATTGGCACTGGGAGCCTCGGGTGGTGTTGTTTCCCTCGCAAACGCCTTCCCCCGAGCGTGTTGTGAATTATACGAGAAATGGAAGAGCGGCGATATGAACGGGGCCAGGGAAATGCATCATAAGCTCTTCGTGCTGAATCAATCGGTTTCCGGGAAATTCGGTGTAGCGGGCGTCAAGCATGCTTCGGAATTAGGAGGGTTCTATGGGGGGGATCCGCGGCTTCCCTTGCTCCCCCTGAAGGATGAAGACAAGAAGTCGATCAAAGAGGCAGCAGCGAAGGCAGGGATGTTATGACGTACGAGGGGAGATTTGCCGTACCTACTTCTCTGGTTTCCCTGTCCTTTCGACAACACGCAACGGGGTAACGATTCGATCATATAAGGGCCTTACCAGAAAGTGATTGGTGAAAATTACCGTCATTGGAACCCCGGATGCCAGGGGAGAAGAGGCAGTTTATGCAAAGGGGTCCATCGAGTCCCGAGGTCACTTCGCTATCCTTATTGATGTAGGGCCACCCATTTCCTCCCGTAGTTGAACGGGACATCTCTAACGAAGCCAGAATAACCGTAATCGAATCCGAAAAATTTTGACAGACAATTTGGATGGATCTGATAGACTAAGAGTTTACCGGAGTTTCCCCGGTTTCTCGAGAAAACCGGAGTTTTTGAGTATTGACAAGGATGTGAATATGTTCTGTATAATGGGACCATTCTTCTAGGCGAAGACAGGAGGTAGACGATGCCGCTTTACAAATGGGATGACCTTGAGGATACGCTCATTACACCGAGTCGGACACAGTCCAAGGGAAAGACTATCATGGGTGAAAGGCTATTGCTCCAACGGATTCTCCATCGCGAGGACCGTGGGGATGGATATGCGGGGGCGAGAACCCACTCTCACCCAGAGGAGCAGATCTTCATCGCACTCAAGGGAACAATGAAGATAAGGGCTGGGGATACGTGGTATACCATGGAGGAAGGAGATGTTTTCCTCATGCCTGCCAATATGGAACATGAGGAAATCTGCGAAGGGGATTTCCTTTGGTTCAATATTAAAAGCAGAATCCCCGGCCACAGCTGGTATGACGGGAGTTGGGTACCCGGTTCGGAAGAAGAGTGGAAAAAGGCCAAGGCGATATTGGACGAAATGGATAGGGAGTACGAGGAAAAGACCCCATGGAATGAGTAGGCGCGGTGTTACCGAAGCGATAGGCCGGTTTTCGCACTTTCGGATTAGCCCCAGGAACTCATGATTAACTGGAAGGAGAAAAAGACATGGCTACAGTTGTTAAAAGAAAGAATTTAGAGGCCGATCTGACGTACGAGCCCCCTTTGAACATTGGGTTCGGGATAAACACGGAGACGGCCCCGGATGCCTCGCTGACGATGGGCCATACCATTATCCCCCCAGGTGGCAGGAACCAACGGCACTACCATAAGAATACCGCGGCTGGGATGTACATCATGAAAGGCAGGCTCCGCATCTTCATAGGGCCAGATATCGACATGCAAGAAGTAGATGTTGAGGAGGGCGATTTCATCTTCGCTCCCAGAGGTGAAATACACGGTCTCTTGAACCTCTCGGACACAGAATCCGCGGAGTTGATCTTTACCTATTCTGGTGCTCGCAACAAACAGGAGGCTGGAACCGTATACATAGAGAAACCCTGGAAGAAGTAGGCGTTTGCCTCCGACGACTGGCTTTTCAGCAACGGTTCGAGAGATATCTCGGCCGGATAAAAGGTGGAGAGTGTCTGCCATGGAAGTTCCAGGAGTTTTCACGGGTAGATATTAAACTGCGGGGAAAGGAACAAGGGTTTATCACATTGTGAGGCCTTGGGGACAGAGAAAATAGGGTTCGCGCAGTTAAGTATCTGAATCTTGAGGGAACATAAGGTTTTCCATTCCGCTTGTTCAACATTTATGGAAGGAA
>JBGVTJ010000009.1:0-32215 GCA_041862515.1 Thermodesulfobacteriota bacterium
GCCTTCATGATCCTCATCAGGGAAAACCGCGTTATAGACATCTTCAGATCCAATAAAGGGAGGATCACAATAAAATAGCGTCCAGGGCCGGTCGTATCTGTTGATGAGATCGCCGTATTCCAGGCACTCTATTGTTACTCCCTTCAACCTTCTGGAGACATCGCGGAAATGGCTTTCAAATCTGCCTGGATTCCATCTCGACCTCCTCTCAGTCTGTAGCCCGAAGCTCGGGGCTTTCATCCTGGCCGCAACCGTGCCAGTTTTATATTGGGCCATTTCGACTCCTTTCAAATCAAGCAATAACCCTTTCGGAGTCCCGGGGAATACTTCCCCCTTCCAGCCTCTAAAGGATTGGCCTTCTCCTTTCCTTCGGCTGAGCCCTTCGGTCTGAGCTCAGGGTCGAAGACTCAGGACAAGCTCTGCTCACCCCCGATGGATACCCCACTTCTCCAGCAAATTACGCTCATGGACAGCGGTGTTTCATAGAAATTCAGGAAACTCCACGACCTCTTCCCTTGAAAAAGAACAGTCCACCTTTTATATTATAAAGGGGAATACAGTTGGCTGAGGTTCAATTTCAATGTTTGAATTGATTTTTATCCTTTCAGTTATTGGGGCTGGGTTTCTCGTTAACATCTACGTTTTCCCCAAGCTCGGGATCAGAACCTGGCTGTCGAGTCTCTGTGATGTCGAGGATCGACAAAAAAGAGGGAAGTAGATCGCGGAGGGTTCTCATGCCAATATATGAATATGGATGCGATGAATGTGGAAACGCCTTCGAAATGATACGAAGCGTTTCGGAAAGCGATCAAGAGTTTCATTGTCCCATCTGCAAGAGCCCGAAGGTCACCAGGTTGATGTCCGTGTTTACCTCCCCTCACAACCCCAGTAGTAGCTCTACTGAAGCCGTACCATCTTGTAGCCCCACAGGCCTTACCTGAAGGTGAGAATTCCCGGTAGGTTTCCGGGTCTGGTTTTCGACGAATACAGGGAAATGAAGACGAACAAAACACCATGAAAAGGAGATGCTAAAAATGGCTAAAGAAGGGTTGTTTCACGCAACAGACGGGAATTTCGAACCCGAAATTCTGAAATCGGATCTTCCCGCGATGGTAGATTTTTGGGCTCCATGGTGCGGTCCATGCCAGGTCATCGCACCTGTTATAGAGGAATTTGCAAAGGAATATGCAGGAAGGTTGAAGGTAGCCAAGATGAACGTGGATGAGAACCCGGCGACACCCAGCCGGTATGGAATTAGGGGAATTCCCACGGTCATGATCTTCAAAGAAGGACAAGTCTTCGACCAGATCGTTGGGGCCGTTTCAAAATCGAAGATGGAGGAAATGATTAAAAAGGTCCTCTAGTCCGTAAAATCGAGCCGATAGATTTTCCCTTGTCTTTTTATATCCTTCCTGCCCAAAAATCCCTCCGGTCTGCTGAGTTCAGCGGCTGACAGTTCAAGGGCCTTCAGCACGTCCGTGTATGTTCGATCAAATAACCCTGAACGATTATTCATGCCAAATCAATATATCATTACTTGCGACACTTGCGGCTCGCCGTTGCCCGACCGAGGGACAATCACTCTGTGGAAGTTGAAAAAGGGATGGAGGACCGATCTCCCATCCTAGGTCTTGAATCGGAAATTTCCCCTTGACAATGGGTAGGTCTTGCATTACGTGTACCGTTTCAATACCTTATTAAAACCCGATGGTCCCTCCCACATGGGTTTTACGCCCATCGGAGCCTCAATTGCCATGGAATTCCGAAGAATCCCCCGTTAGGAGGTGCAGCTTGGTCGCGGAGAAGACCCAAGAGTTTCATCGTGTTGGCCGACTTCCTCCCTATGTGTTCGCCGTCGTCAATGAACTCAAGCAGGGTGCACGGAGCAGGGGGGAGGACATCGTGGATCTGGGGATGGGTAACCCCGATGTTCCCACCCCCAAACACATCATCCAGAAGCTCATCGAGGCGTGCCGAAATCCTCGGAATTACCGATATTCAGCCTCCCGGGGAATCACGAAACTCCGAATAGCTATTTGCGACTTGTATAGGCGCCGTTACGGCTTAGAGCTGGATCCGGAATCGGAGGCCATTGTGACCATGGGATCGAAGGAAGGGCTTGCCCACCTTGCCCTTGCCGTGGTTGAACCGGGGGATGTGGTCTTCGTCCCCAACCCCACGTACCCAATTCACCCATACTCGGTTATCATCGCAGGCGGTGATTTGCGGAGTATTCCCCTGAGCCCGGATCGGGACTTTTTTGCGGACCTGACCTCAGCCACCAAGCTCACCTGGCCCCAGCCAAAGATGCTCATCATCTCCTATCCGCACAATCCCACGACGATGGTGGTGGACCTGGGGTTCTTCGAGAAAGTGGTGCAATTCGCCCATGAGCACCAGATCGTCGTAATCCACGACTTCGCCTATGCTGACCTGTGCTTCGACGGTTACCGGGCCCCTAGCTTCCTGCAGGCCAAGGGCGCTAAGGAGGTAGGTGTGGAGTTTTATTCCCTCTCCAAGAGCTATAGCATGGCGGGATGTCGGGTGGCCTTTGCCCTCGGTAATCCTCGGTTAATCCGCGCCCTTGCCAGGATCAAGAGCTACTTGGATTATGGGATTTTTCAACCAATCCAGATCGCCTCCATCATCGCGTTGAATGAGGATCAAACGTGCGTTGATGAAATCGTAGAGATTTACCAAAAGCGGAGGGATACTCTGATCGACGGGCTTGAGCGCGCTGGCTGGAATGTCGAGAAGCCCCGGGGAACCATGTACGTGTGGGGGCGCATTCCCGAGCACTACCGCCAGATGGGTTCCCTGGAATTCGCCAAGCTCCTTCTGGGGGAGGCAAAAGTCGTCGTCTCACCGGGGATCGGTTTCGGGGAATACGGAGACGAGTATGTTCGCTTCGCCCTCGTGGAGAACCAGCATCGAATTAACCAAGCAGTTCGGGGAATCCGAAAGGCGCTGTGAGCAAGCCTAGCTCATCACAGAAACAGGGTTTTGCCTTTCTCCCCCCTCCTCTCTATAGGGACCTTCCTAATCCCCACCATAATCACGTGTTCAGCGAGAGGTGCTGATCTAGTTTCTCCTCCAGGGCTTGCTTGTCCTATCCCGAATATGTGTCCCGGTTCTCAATGATGAAGGTGGGAAATTCTCTGATTCGATGTCGGACGGTCTTATAGGGCCCTAGTGGCGAGAGGGCATCGATCACCTTGACCTGGATCCGATGAGAATAGAGTTGCACAAGTTCCCGTATCCTGTTGGATAGGGGCGGGACATCCCCTTCAATACTCTCGGGGTATTCATTTGGCCCCCTGATCGGCAAATTTACGCTTGCGCTATTGCTCTCGCTCATAGGGTACGATCCACATCCGTGGTCAGATAGCTCCGTTTATAGTGTAGTTTGTTGAGGGCATTGATGTAAGCTTTACCGCTCGCCACGATGATATCGGTATCACTTCCCCGGCCAATCACCGTAAGCCCATCTTTTTCCAGGGTGCATTTAACCGAGCCCTGGGCATCGGTGCCCCCGGTAATGGCGTCCACCTCATAGCGAACTAGGTTGCTCGTGTCGCCCGTGATCTTTTTGATGGTCTTGAAGACCGCATCCACAGGACCATTTCCCAGATCGGCAGTCTTTATGACCTTTCCATCAGCCTCCATTTGAACGGTTGCCGTGGGAATCAACTCGCTGCCACTGGTCACTGACAGAAAGGTTAACCGGTACTTGTCAGGGATCTGGATAATCTCGTCGGCGATAATCGCCTCAATGTCCTCGTCGTAGACCTGCTTTTTGAGATCGCAGAGGTTCTTAAAGGCTTGAAAGGCCTTCCCCATCTGATCATCGGTGAGGTCGTAGCCGAAGCTTCTCACCCGATCGCGAAAAGCGTGCCGTCCGGAATGCTTTCCCAGAACAAGGGTGCTTTTACTCAAGCCAACGGTTTCGGGAGTCATGATCTCGTAAGTTGTTTTGTTCTTCAGGAGCCCATCCTGATGGATCCCGGACTCATGGGCGAAGGCGTTAGCCCCCACGATGGCCTTGTTGGGCTGGACCCGGATGCCAGTGATAGATGAGACGAGACGACTTGTGGGGTAGATCTGTTCGGTTTGAATTCGGGTGTTGAGGCCAATGAGATCCCTGCGGACCTGTAGGGCCATGACGATCTCTTCAAGGGCGGTGTTTCCCGCTCGTTCTCCAATGCCGTTTATCGTGCACTCCACCTGTCGAGCTCCGTTTCGCACTGCCGCCAGGGAATTGGCCACGGCCAGGCCGAGGTCGTTGTGACAATGAACGCTGACCACCGCCCCCTGTATGTTCGGCACGTTCTCCACGAGATATTTGATGAGCTCACCGAACTCACTCGGAACGGCATACCCCACCGTATCGGGGATATTGACCGTTGTCGCTCCAGCATCGATCGCCTCACCGATCATCTGCGCAAGGTATTCTCGATCGCTTCGGGTGGCATCCATGGCGGAAAACTCCACGTCATCGGTGTAGCTCTTGGCTCGTTTTACCGCACTGACGGCCAAATTCAAAACCTTTCTCCTCGACAACTTGAGCTGATGTTCCAGGTGAATGTCCGAACTGGAGATAAAGGTGTGGATCCTCGGCTTTGCTGCTTTTTTGATGGCTTGCCAGGCCCGATCGATATCGGCGAGGTTTGCCCGAGCCAGGCCAGCTACTACTGTTTCTTTCAGCTCCGTCGAAATGGCCTGAACAGCCTCGAAATCCCCTTGGGAGGCCACGGGAAATCCGGCTTCGATCACATCGACTCCCATTTGCTCCAACCGTTTGGCCACTCGGATCTTTTCAGCAACGTTCATGCTGAACCCCGGAGACTGTTCACCATCCCTGAGGGTCGTATCGAAGATCTTGACGAATTGTGACATGGTTTGCCCTCCCATTACATTGCATTTTGACGAGGTTCATGAAGCCCAATCAAAAAAAGCCTCCTGTAGATCCCCCGTCCAAAATCGCCCCTCTGATTTCGAGGGTCTTTCCGGCACGTTAAATCATCGAACCCCGGGGTGGTTGGATCCTCTCAGCACCGGGGATTTGCCCGATCCCGAATGTTTGTCGATGAGTCTCCTCCCTCCACGCGAAAGGGCAACCTGTCCTGTCCTTGCGATTTCCAGAATGCCGAAGGGTTGGAGAAGCTCCAGGATGGCGTTGACTTTCTTTTCATCACCGGTTACCTCCAGGGTCAGGCTCTCGCGACTGGCATCCACGATCTTGGCCCTGAAAATGTCCGAAGTTCGCATGATCTCGGCCCGATTTCTCTCCTTAGCGCTCACTTTTATGAGAACCATCTCGCGGGTAATGAAATCTCCATTTGCGGTGGTGAAGTTGACTACCCGGATCACATCGATGAGCTTCCTGAGCTGCTTCATAACCTGCTCGATCTCAAGATCATTTCCCACGGCCGTACACGTGATTCTGGAGATCGTTGGATCTATCGTCTCCGCAACAGAAAGGCTGTCGATGTTATAGTTTCTCGCGCTGAACATGGCAGCAATGCGCGCCAGAACCCCGGGTCTGTTCTCAACCAAGATGGAAATTGTGTTTTTCATCTCTCAATCCTCACGAGGGGAAGGTCAGCGGTACCACCTTCTTTGCCTTTTTATCGGGTTTTGCCAGGATCATTTGGTCAATGCCATGGCCGGGCGGCACCATGGGAAAAACATTCTCTTCCGGATCCACGATAAAGTCCATGACCACGGGGCCCTGAATGGAGAGAGCTTTTTCCAAGCACGGAACGACGTCCCTTGGATGGTCGGCTCGAAGTCCTACCGCCCCATATGCCTCGGCCAATCTCACGAAGTCGGGTTGGACATCCAACGAGGTTTCTGAATACCGTTTGTCAAAGAAGAGTTCCTGCCACTGGCGAACCATCCCAAGGGAATGGTTGTTCAGAATGGCCACTTTAATGGGAAGGCGATACTGGACCGCTGTGGCCAATTCCTGCACATTCATCTGAAAGCCCCCCTCACCGGCAATGTCGAAGACGATGCGGCCCGGGAAGGCAACCTGTGCGCCGATAGCCGCTGGCAGTCCATAGCCCATGGTTCCCAACCCACCGGAGGAAAGGATGGTTCGGGGTTGAGTGAACTGATAGAATTGGGCCGTCCACATCTGATGTTGTCCCACCTCTGTGGCAATAATGGCTTGGCCTCCGGTTAGACGGCGGATCTGCTCGATTACGTATTGAGGCTTGATCACATCCTTGGAGGGTTCATAACACAGGGGATGCTCTGCCGCGTACTGGCGGACCTCCTTCAGCCAAGGTTTTCGGGCAGCCTGCCACACGTCCCCGTGCTCTTTGAGAAGCTTAACCATTCGGGTGAGGATGTTCTTGGCATCCCCCACGATGGGAACGTTCACGGTCACATTCTTGCTGATCGATGAGGGATCGATATCCACATGAATGATCCTGGCCGAGGGCGCAAAGGACTCGACTTTCCCCGTCACCCGGTCATCAAAACGGCTCCCGATGGCAATCAACAAATCGCACTGGGTGATCGCTGCGTTCGCCGCGTACGTCCCGTGCATGCCCAGCATGCCCAGAAAGAGGGGGTGATCTCCGGGAAATCCCCCCAACCCCAGAAGGGTAACCGTTACCGGTATCCGGGCCAACTCCGCCAGAGCGAGAAGCTCCTCTTGTGATCCAGAATGGATGATACCTCCGCCAGCATATATAACTGGCTTTTTAGCCTTCAGAATCTCTCGAACGGCCAGCTTTATCTGGCCGGGATGTCCTGAGGTCACTGGCGCGTATCCGCGGATTTCAAATCTTTCCGGGTTTTCCAACGATGCCTCTCCGGTTATGACGTCTTTTGGTAGATCAACGACCACCGGTCCAGGTCTGCCCGTTGAGGCGATATGGAATGCCTCCCGAATAACTCTTGCCAGATCGCCAGTGTTCTTGACGAGATAGTTGTGCTTGGTACAGGTCCGGGTGATGCCCAGGATATCGGCCTCCTGGAAAGCATCATTCCCAATTTGATGTGTGGCAACCTGTCCCGTTAGCACCACAATGGGTATGGAGTCCATAAAGGCCGTCACCACACCGGTAACGACATTAGTCGCTCCTGGTCCCGATGTAACGAGGCAAACCCCGGGTTTACCCGTCGCCCGAGCATAGCCGTCGGCAGCATGAATAGCTGCCTGTTCATGCCGCACCAGCACGTGTTTAATCTGGGGGTGATTTATCAACTCATCATAGAGGTGGATGACGGCGCCTCCTGGGTAGCCAAATATGACTTCAACTCCTTCGCGAAGGAAACCCTCAAATATAATCTTTGCCCCTGTTCTCCTTTTCAATGTCATCCTCCCATTTGTGGTCGTCTCCGCCTTCCAGCCCCTAAAGGGGAGGGCGATAATATTCCCTCACTCTGAGGGTGAAAATAAAAAGCCGTAGGATTTCTCCCACGGCTTCCAAAAGAGAAGGCCGTGGGTGCTGCTGCTGCCCACGGCCTGCCTTCCCTCATTAAACTGGATCGCCTCTCCGGCCAGGCAGTGGGCAGTTTCTAAGGACCAAGACCAAAAGAAGGCCCAAAAGCTGTGCGATAACAACGACCAAAATCAATCCCACCTGATCCATGAAATTGCCTTTCCCTTCCATTCAAGAACTGAATTTTGATCAGAGTAGATTTATAATCTATTCCTATTCAGTTTGTCAAGTAAAAAAAGAAAAAGGTTACCGAAAGGCTCTCCTATTCTCTTGACACGGGCGTTATCTCCGTCGGAACAAGCACGATTTCAATACGCCGATTCTTGGCCTGCCCCTCTTCGGTCTCATTGGAGGCAACGGGTTGGTATTCACCGTAACCTGTCGCGGAGAGTAAGGTAGGGTCAATGCCGGTCTTTTCCTGCAAATATCTGGCTACATTGGTTGCCCGAGCCGCCGAGAGTTCCCAATTCGTAGGGTACCTCTTCGCCAGTTCTGGTCCGATGGGAACATTGTCCGTGTGGCCCTCTACATTGATAGCCCTGTCCTTGACGTTCAACAGAATCTCCCCCACTCGCTCCAATACTTCAATACCCTCGGACTTAATGGTGGTCTTTCCCGAGTCGAATAGAATTTCGTCCAGCATGTTCACCTTCAATTTTCCCTTCAATTGCGTGATGGTTATCTTGCCCTTCTCGATTTCGGATTTCATCCCCTCCAGTAGGTCTTCGTAGGTGGACTTCATCTCTTTCATCTTTTCTTCTCTCTGGTGCTCCAAAGCCTCGGCTTCAGCCTGGAGCGTATCTATCCTCTGCTTCAGATCCTCGTTTTCCTTCTCCAGCCCGGAGATTTGAGTCCTGAGGTCCACAATGTTCTTGCTCAGAGTATCCTCCTTGGCCCGTAAAATCTTCTCGAGCTCCGTGTTATCCGCCTTGAGCCGGGCGATCTCCCTTTCAAGAGAAAGGCTGTTGAGCTTCAACTCGGTTCTCGCCTTCTCTAGATCATTCCTTTCCCCCTGGAGGCTGACTACCTGTTTATCGAGGGCCTCTTTCATTCCCTGTAACCTTGCATATTCGGACCTCAAGGCCGTCAATTCCCTCGAGAATTTCTCGCTCTCCCCCACCTTTAACAAATAATCCTTCTTGCTCACGCAACTCCCTATAACTACCAAGCTCAGAATTAATGAAATAACCAAGACAATCCTCTTCTCCCGATTCATTGTTCACCTCCATTTGGTTTGCTTATCTGAGTAAGGATAGTTATCGTCCCAAATCAAGCACCGTAGCGTCTACGGTGTCGATGAAATCCTTGGTTCTGAGCTTCAAGATGAGGCCACGCCTTCCCCCATTGATATAGATTTCACCATAGTCCAAGATCTCCTCATCGACGTAGACCGGAAGTTGGGTCCTCGCCCCAAAAGGACTGATACCTCCCACGAGGTATCCCGTGAGGCGCTGTGCATCGCGCTCGCTGGCCACCTGTGCCTCCTTAACACCAGCGGATCTGGCCAACTCCTTTAAGGAAACATCTTTGGAACCAGGCATGAGCACGAAGATGAAACGGCTATCCGAGAGCCTGACAACGAGGGATTTGAGCACAGCATCGAGGGGAGCGCCCAACGCCTTGGCTGCGTATGCCGAGCCCTTTTGCCGGAAATCATACTCAAGAGATTCGAAGGGAATCCTCCGTTCAATTAAGAACCGCTCTCCTCTACTGGACACAAAGGTACCTCGTCAATATCTCCCCGTTCGGTTCAGCTTTCGTATGTTCTCGGTAAGAGACCAAGCCTCTTCCCATGCGCTGGACAAATAGATTCTCTTCATAGGGCACGAATGGGCGAGGCCACGAAATTGTAACCACTATTTTATTATGGATCTTAGGTGAAAGCAATGGCAAATTAACTTCCCTTCTAAACAAGGGGTTCATGCTCTGTATTGCTCCTCATTGAATTTCCGTAAATCTAGGGGAATTCCCGAATATTATGGTATCGGGAATATGCTGAGGAAAGGGGTTAGTTGGTATCTAGAATCTCCAATTGGTATAATGGGGGATAAGATTAGGACATATATTCGTAACCTTTGAAGGAGGAAAATGTGACCCATAGAGATAAAGGATATTACGCCGAAAAGCACGGCGTTCATCCTCAGCTTGACCAGGCCGTTACTGAGGCCATAAGGAGACGCTCGCGAGGAGGGAAGTTGTCATGTGTGGCGGCATTTCGCATCGCCGAGGAGATGAGCATTAAACCGTCAGAAGTAGGGCAGGCCTTGGATCTCCTGGAGATGAAAATCATAAAGTGCCAGTTGGGGCTTTTCGGACACGAAAAAGGCAAACGTCTTATTGTCAGACCCGCCGAGACGGTTCCTCCTGATTTAGAAGAGGCCCTTCGAGCAGGTCTGGCCAATGGACGGCTGCCCTGTACCTCCGCTTGGGATATCGCGGAACGATTTGATTTAGCCAAGATGAGCGTTACATCGGCGTGTGAAAGGCTGAATCTTCGAATTGACCAATGTCAACTAGGCGCATTTTAAAGGAAATGGACGAGCCACCTTCATGAGGCCCGGACGGTGTTGTCGGCCAGGATTCCCTGGTTCGGATACGGAACACCGTTACCTTGGTACGGGATCACTTTCCCACCGATCCCTTTTGTTTCCCCGTTTGAGATTCTGGTAAACTCCCCGAGGTATCAAGACGGCAGACGAAATCCGCCTCGCAGGCCTCGCATTCGAACTGAATGGTGGTATGATCGATATTGAACCTTTCACCGAGGAACGTGTTAATATCCTCCAGAATTTGGGAACTCCGACTGGTCATCTGATCCTCTATGAGGACATGAGCGCTCAGGGCATAGATCCCCGAAGTAATGGTCCAAAGGTGCACGTGATGCAAATCCCTCACGCCCTCAATGGCCTTCACCTCCTGAATTACCTCGTTCAGGCTAACATCCTTCGGGGTAGACTCCAATAGGATGTGAACCGATTCCATCACCAGGTTATAGGCCCCTATAAGAATGATACCCCCGATAACAAAGCTGATAATGGAGTCAACCCTCTCCCAACCCGTGAACAGGATGATCGCCCCTCCGAGTATAACCCCTGCAGAGGAAAGGAGATCCCCAACGACATGGAGAAAGGCCCCCTTCACGTTCAAGCTCTCATGACTCCCCGCTCTCAACACGAGGGCACTGACGATATTGGCCCCCAACCCAATGGCGGCGACACCCACCATAAGGAGTCCCTTTATCTCCTGGGGTTCAATAAACCTTTGATATGCCTCATAAAAGATGAACAGGGATAAGGCCAAGAGCACCGTTCCATTGACGAGGGCTGCCAAGATTTCCAGTCGGTAAAAACCGAAGGTCTGCTTTTCCGTTGCCGGGCGTGTGGCAAAACGCAGGGCGAAAAAACTCAATAGCAAGGCCAAGATATCCATGAACATATGCCCGGCATCGCTCAACAAGGCGAGACTATTGCTCAAAAGACCACCGATCACCTCGGCCACCATGATGGTACCGGTGACGAAGAGCGCAATGAGGAGATTGCGTTGATGGACAGAGCTTGACCTCGCGTGGTCGAATGGGTGAATGTGATCTTGTTTCATATGGTGCTCTTGATACGATATGAACAGGCTGGGTTTATATGGCCTTTTCGTACCGGGATCGAATGATGAAATGGATCGACCATCATTGCTGGGAAAATGGACAGAGCCTGCGGCCAGAAGGAACCCTCCCAGCCGCATTGGCTCGATTCCCTGAAATTTCGGCCTCGGAGGATTCCTTACTCTTCGATAGTTATGGCTTCAACCGGGCAATCTTCGGCTGCCTCTCGGCACGTCTCCTCCGCCTCTGAAGGAACGACCTCCACCTTTGCTACCGCGGTATCGTTCTGCATCTCGAATACCTCAGGGCAAGTCTCGGTGCACAATTCACAGCCTGTGCACGTATCCTGATCAACGACTGCTTTCATGTTCGCACCCCCTTTCTCTTGTTAGTGAACGTGGCCCACCGCTCCCAAATAGAGGACCGTCTCCTTTTTCCCATCCACTCCAATGAGTTGATTTACCTCATCGTCGTAAAAGGCACCAATGGTACAACACCCCAACCCAAGAGATGTGGCAGCAAGATACAGATTCTGTCCAATATGGCCGGCGTCCAGATAGAGGTACCGATATCCCCTTTCCCGATATTTCCATTTCGTCCTTTCCACCACCGCAGTCCAAACGAAAACAGCGGCCGCCTCTTTGGCCATTGATTGATCCAAGGCCGAAGCCGCAATGTTAACGTTGAAATCTCCCTCTGCCAATTGTTCTAACTGGTTCTCCTTTACATTGAAATGATAACTACCCGGGGTTAGATCCACCACTCGATTAATTACTATATATGTCTCAATGGGGTATAAGGCCCCCGCTGAGGGAACAATCCGAAGCCGAAAACCATATGCGATTCCCGTAATTCCCTGGGTCGACCAAATCAATTGAGAAAGCTCCTCAAAGGAGATGGCCGTGGGCAAGAAATCTCTTGCCGAACGTCTCCTCGTCATAACCTCCCAGAGCGGTCCTCCACCATCTTTATTGGGACTACAAAGGGAAAACCTCCGGATATCCCCTGGGTACTCTTTGAATTCCCTCGGTTTTTTTCCCCAATCCAGAAATCCCCCAGCCATCTTCGCGCGATGGTATTTCGTTTCCTGCTGAAACCGATCGCCTGTGCCAATGGGTTCATCCATCATGGATATCACCTCTGAGGATAGAATCTTCCATTATATCTAAAAAATAGCCAATATCAAACCCTAGCAAAAGGACAATTACAAGCTTGACAAAAATTTCACAATATGATCTTTTAAATAAAAATCGAATCCGGTAACAAAGGAGACCCTTCAATGGATGACGATTTTTTGAAAAGAGTAACGTTAAAACCTCTCAGCTCTTCTCATGTGGAAGACATTGTCGAAATAGATCATCGCATATTGGGAAAAAACCGCCCGTCCTATTGGAAAAAGAAGGTGAGGGCGGTGGAGTCTAACAGCCCACCTACCGGGATAGTAGCCGAGCTGGAAAACAAGGTCATCGGATTCATTTTTGGAGAGGTCAGTGGCTGGGAATTTGGCGTACCAGCATCGGTGGGTTGGATCGATACCTTAGGGGTCGAGCCCAAATATCAAAAGAGGGGCGTTGCAAAGGCTTTGATGAAGGAACTCATTAAGAATTTTAAGCGGGCAGGAGTAAAAAACATATATACCTTGGTCAATTGGAGCGATTGGGATTTACTCCAATTCTTCCGCCGGATGGGCTTTACCCGTGGTGATATGATCAACCTCGAACTCAGGACTTAGTAATCATGCAGGTATCAGTGGGTTAGGGCTAAACCAACCACGATTCTCATCCTCGTCATCTCACCCCTTTAAATCCCCTCTACTTTTCCTCGAATCGCAGGGGTCTTGGATACCATGAGGATCTGCCCCGGCTCCTTGGAGGGAATCAGGAATTGTTGAATCGAAAGAGAGCGGAACTCTTTAAAAGATCCCCATATTGCGTAATCCGTCGAGTTGAGGGTTGTCTAGTCCTTTATCTTGAATGAGTACCTTGAACACATCCCCCATCCCCCCATCGGGATGAATCAAGGTCTTTATGGCCAATCGACTTTTGATCCCCTCAAGGGAGGGCTCGTTTTCTCCCATGAACCTCTGGGCCTCTTTCAAAAAACCCAGACCGATGAGGAACCGATATTGGGTGGTAAAACCGGTCCTTCGCAGGCCCATCTCCTCCCCTTTGTTCATCAGACTGGTGAAATCGACGTGGGAGGTTATATCCTGGAGCCCGATCCTCTCGTAAGGGTTGTCATTCCAGGTATGCCTATAATAGCAAAGAAGGGTTCCATCCCTGCGAAGAGGGGAGTAGAGGATCTCCGCCTCATGTCCATAGTCAATGGTTATGACGAACCCCTCGGTTAAGATCCGACCAACCATCTCCATCCAGTCAAGGGCCATGAGATTGACTTCAGCTCGTTGTCCCTCGTCCAAAACGACCCCCACCTTTTCGAAATAATCTTCGAGTGCGGCAGAGGAGAGCTCCCCGATCTCCTCACGAAACTGACCATCCCTGTGGGTTACAAATATTTCCCGGAGATGGCCATCCTGGAGGGTAACCAGGTGCACCGGGAATGAATCGATCAGCTCGTTGGAGAGGATGCATCCCTGGATCCGAAAGTTCTCTGACTCCACCTCCCGAGGAATGACCCACTGCACCTTTTCCCCAAACCCGTTTTCTGAGAGGAGATTTTCCCCCTCTCTCCGGGAAAATGGGCTTGTCTCAACCATCTGATAGGATAAGTTCCCCAAAAAATCGGGGTTTTCCCTGCGAAGATAGCAAAGGATGTCATGACAGAGGAATCCTTTTCCCGAACCAAATTCCACGATTCGGAAGCCCGGCTTTTCCCCCATGAGCACCCACATCTGCTCTATCTGCTTGGCGATCAACTGTCCAAATATGGGATGAACGCAAGGACTGGTATAATAGTCCCCCGCCCTCCCAATCTTCTCCCTATTCGAGCAATAGTATCCATATGAGGGATGATAAAGGCAGAGATTCATAAATTCCCAAAAGGTTATCCTCCTCCTCTGCCGAATTCGGGAAATGATCGCCCTCTTTAATCTCCGATTTTCGGCTTCTGCGTGGGATTCCATTATTCGACCCCACTGTATCTCTCTGAGAGATTCATAATCTCATTCCCTTTGGGATAACGACGATATCGGTATCAGTTACCGTAAACTTCTTCCTGTCTGCTTGTAAGTTGAAGCCTATCTCCATCCCCTCGGGAACGGAAATCCCCTTATCGATAATGGCTCTCCGGATTCTTGCATGCCGCCCGATGGAAACTCCCTCCAAAATGATTGAATCCTTAACCTCAGCATAGCTATGGATCCGCACGTTGGGGGAAAGGATGGAATTCTCCACCCTCCCCCCGCTGACGACACAGCCCCCTGAGATAATCGCATTAGTAACAGCCCCTGTTCGGTCTCTCTCGGAGTGTACGGTCTTGGCGGGAGGGAGAGGCATGTAATAAGTGTGTATGGGCCACTGGAAGTCATAGAGGTTGAATTGGGGAGTGATGGAAACCAGGTCCATGTTGGCCTCCCAATAGGCATCCACCGTCCCCACATCCCGCCAATATTTCGGTTCCATCCGTTCCTCATCCCAAAAGCTGAATGCATATACCTTATCCTTTAAGGAAACCATGAAGGGGATTACATCACGCCCGAAATCATGGCTACTCCCTCTCCGTTTGGTATCCTGAATCAGCCGTCGGACCAGTATCTCCGTGTCGAAGACATAAATTCCCATGGAGGCCAATATGGCCTCGGGATTTCCGGGAAGGGTTTTGGGATCGTCCGGCTTCTCCTGAAACCCAATTACCCCATAGTCGCGATCCACCTCAATAACCCCAAATTCCCTCGATGTACCCCTTGGCATCTGCATGGTACCCACGGTGAGATCAGCTCCCTTTTCCAGGTGATATTGAATCATCTCATTGTAGTTCATCTTGTAGATATGGTCCCCCGAGAGGATCAAGACTAAATCCGGCTTCTCCTGCTGAAGGGTGTAAAAGTTTTGGAAAATGGCATCGGCCGTTCCCAGATACCAATGTTCGTCCAACCTCTGCTGGGCCGGAATGACGCTGATGAATTCCCCCAATTGACTGCTGAAAAAATTCCACCCCAACTGGATATGACGGTTCAAGGAGATAGATTTATACTGGGTCAGGACATAGATCCTCCTGATGTTGGAATTGACGCAGTTACTGAGGGTGAAGTCGATGATTCTGTAAATGCCCCCAAAGGGAACAGCCGGTTTCGTCCTATCTTTCGTCAAGGGATAGAGCCTTTCCCCCTTCCCCCCTGCCAGAATCATAGCCAACACCGTTTTCATGATCATCCTCCCCAGAGCAGAGTTTTCGGTGATCAGCAGCTTTGCCACATACCCCGATCTCTTCAGCCACGCCTCCTCTGCTCGATGACCAACTTACAGTCCCCGCAGATGAATCGGGGAAGGGTTCCCGGGTACTCAATCTTCTCCTCCCCCAGGCCCCAATCCACGATATCACTGACTAACAGTTCTTCCCTGAAGAGATGATCCATACAAAGCCCCATTCCGCAAATGATGCAAATGACTACTGCATCCGTATCAGCGCCTTTCTTGGCGCATGGATAGCACTTCATCATCCATACCTCCTTTGTCGCACAGTTCCTGAAAAATCTATCAAACACTTTTCCAAAAAACAACTCCAAACGAAAAGGCTGCCACAACTCAAATATTTTCTCGCTCCCCTGAAATACCGGTGGAGGATAGAGAGAGTTCCCTCCTTCAGCAATATGCCTTGAAACGACGGGGGTCCTCTCGTAGAAGTGGAATATAGATTGCTGCTCCTTTTCCTCTACCATGGTGAAGATCGCAGTAGAGAAACTCGGGAGTAATCACTACGAAGTTCTCACCAGGATCATGGGCTTTTTGGGACAAAGTGAGCTCTCTTCCCGGGACCGGATCTTGATCAAGCCAAATATCGTGGAACCCGTTTCCCACAAAACGGGAAGTATCACCAATATCAATTTGGTGGATGCGACTATCAGGTAGTGCAAGAGCTTGGGCGTGCCGGAGATTGTCCTCGGGGAAGGTCCAAGTTACTACTTATCGGAAGATAGATTGCTCAGCTGTTTTACCCAGACCGGCTATAAGGGGTTGATTGGCGATTGTGTGAAAGGGACTTCACCGAAAGTGATTCTCATCGAAGGGTACCCCCCGGATAAAGGAGAGATTACCGGGAAGCTGAAAAAGTATTTGCATTGAGTCCGCTGGCAGACAATTCCAACCTCGCCCTCGGGATTCAAAGTGCCCGGGACCAGGTGAGCCTCCATGATTTTCTCCACGACATTCTTTCCCATCCCCTCTGCTCCCTGCAGATTACATATTCTTCATGATCGCCTCAGCGAACTGCGAGCACTTCACTTCGGTTGCTCCTTCCATCTGTCGGGCAAGATCATAGGTGACCGTCTTTTGAGCAATGGTGCGAATTAAACCTTCCCTTACACGCTCTGCTGCCTCTCTCCAGCCCAGGTACTCTAACATCATAGCCCCGGAAAGAATAAGGGAACCGGGGTTAACCTTGTCCTGCCCTGCATATTTAGGGGCAGTGCCGTGGGTAGCCTCAAAGATCGCTGTCTTATCCCCTATATTGCCACCGGGTGCCATACCTAATCCTCCCACCTGGGCAGCTAGGGCGTCCGAAATATAGTCGCCGTTGAGGTTGGTCGTAGCGATGACATGATATTCCTCGGGCCTCATGAGCACCTGCTGGAACATATTGTCCGCAATACGGTCCTTAATTACCACCTTCCCCTCAGGCAAACGGCCTGCGGGCAAATCTGCCTCGGCCACGGTTTGTTCAGCAAACTCCTCACGGGCCAGCGTGTAACCCCACTCCCTGAACCCCCCTTCTGTAAATTTCATGATGTTCCCCTTGTGCATGAGGGTCACCGAAGGAAATCCATTGTCGATAGCATACTGAATAGCCATACGGATAAGCCGACGAGATCCTTTGGGGCTCACCGGTTTGATTCCTATGGCCGATTCCTCTGGGGTGTCTTCGCCGAGACTCTCACGAAGGAATGTTCGAAGTTTCTCTGCCTCAGGAGTCCCCGAGGCGAATTCTATGCCTGCATACACATCCTCGTTGTTCTCCCGAAATACCACTATGTTCACCCGCTCTGGATTCTTCATAGGACTAGGAACTCCCGGGATGTACCGAACCGGCCGGATGCACGCGTATAGATCGAGCTCCTGGCGTAGCATGACATTGAGTGATCGGAACCCTTCACCCACGGGTGTGGTAAGAGGCCCCTTGATAGCCACCCGATGAGTCTCTATCTGCTCCAAAGTCTCCTCCGGGAGCCACTTGCCGGTTTGTGCATACGCCTTTTCCCCAGCGAGGAGTGGTAGCCAATGGATCTTCTGGGTTCCTCCGTAGGCCCGGGATACGGCCTCATCCAGGATCGGCTGGGTGGCCCGCCAAATATCGGGGCCGGTTCCGTCCCCCTCAATGAACGCCACGGTCGGGGTATGCTGTGCATTCTCCATTACTTTCCTCCTGTTTTATGAAAATACTTTTCCGGAACATAAACATAGCCATCCATCAACCGCCGTGCCGTGCGACCCAACACTGCTTCCTTATATTCAAAACTGTTCCCCTCTTTGTCTACCTCAACCCCAACTGGGATAATCCCTCCAGGATGTGCCAGACGAATCTCTTTCGTTTCAAGAGCGCCCTTGCCCAACAACTCATGGAGGACCGTACCCTCAATCTTAGCAGCTCCCGCCGTACAGATAGCCCCGGTAACTGCATACGCCTTATGCAATGTACCCATCGACATTATCCGACCAACGATATCTACCTCGTCTTTTGAAATATTCCTTCCAGTAACTGCTGTGTAATCTTGAGGTTCACTCACAAAGGCCATCTTGGGCACATCCTGACTTATTTCACTTGCCTCTTCTGGAGAAGAGGCCAGACCGAGCATTACAGCCCCCCTGCTCCGAATGGCCTCGAGTTTCTGCCTGATTTCGGCACTTCCGTCAATTTCTGAGATTTCAGTTCCCTTGAGACCAATATCCTTCGCCCCAACAAATACAACGGGATTAGCAGCATCAATGATGGAAATGGTAATTTCGCCGATACCGGGCACCTCTATAGCATCTGTCACATTGCCCGTGGGCAACAATTTACCGGTAACTGAACCGCCAGGGTTGACGAAATGAAGTGTAACCTTTCCTCCCGTACCCGGAATACCGTCAATGGCATAATCACCTTCTTCATTGTACAGACCATCTCTTATCGGAACTTCTGCAATGATCAGTTTTTTCGTATTCTTTTGGTATATCCGTACCGTCGTAATGGGCTCCTCTACGTTGACCAATCCTTCATCGATAGCATAGGGGCCGACCGCAGAGGATATGTTGCCACAATTCCCCTGATAACCGATTTTCGGTTTATCAATAGCAACTTGGCCGAAGTAATAATTCACATCATAATTCGGATCTTTTGAAGGACTGATAATGGCTACCTTGCTCGTAGTAGAAACAGCCCCTCCCATGCCGTCAATCTGACGGCGGTTTGGATCAGGACTCCCATACGCTGCCATAATAACACGGTCTCTCATCTCCGGATCCTTTGGCAGATGATTTTCACGAAAAAAAACAGCCTTGCTCGTACCACCTCTCATGTACACGGCTGGTATTCTCACTTGCATCACCTTACCTCCTTTGCTACTGCATCTTAAAAATAAGGGCGGCTAAAACCCCCGATTGGCATGCCAGTGCAGGTTGCAATCGCTTGGTTAATGTCCCCTCGAGCCGTCCCTGCCGGGTACCCGCAGCCTGACTAGAAGCGATCCCGAAGGCATTTGTAAGGGCCTCCGGAGTCAATCCGAGAATTTTTCCTGCCGCTAAGGCCACCCCAAAGATCCCGTAAGTTGACGAGATATGCCTACCTGGGTGGATAGGCAAAGAAACTCCGACCCGACAAACCAGGTCCACACCGAGGATAATTGCTGTGAGCAGTTCTTTGCCTGAAACCCCACCCTTACGTTGCGATACGGCGAGGGATGATGGGGAAGTCGGGCCCCACCAGTTTTCCCTCCGAGGTGTACTCAATAACTCCTTTTTGTTCCCCCCCTGCTGCCTCCTCAAGTCATGAGTGATGGGATAATGAGAATACTTTCTCTACCAGGCGAGTGTGTGAGCCCTTACCACCTCTTTCACCTGACAGGTTCCCTTGTTCTAGATAAGCCCTCCATGGACCACCAGCTTTCCTGTAGAGCTCCGGATCCTCTCCGCAATTCACAAGATCGTCGCTTACCCCCCCATAATCTCCATAGTACGGATGAGAGTCAGTAATATAAGGTGATCTTGATCAGGTCAATTGATCCTGTGGGAAATCTCTGTTTTTGGGTTCCCAGCCGGAGCTATCTTGAGGTTCTTGCTCCCTCTGCAAATAAATGTCCTTGAGGTGTTCGCTATCTAGTTTCAACAATGCATCCAGAACCGGGGCGAATTTCCCCTCTTTGATCTCCTGAATCCTCCTTTGAAGATTTTGGGAAGGAGGCAGGACATACCTTCCATAAATTCTCCGGGCCAGTATGGCGATCTGATGTTGAGAGAGCTCAGCAGGACACTTAGAGGCACAGGTTCCACACATTATGCATTCGAAAGAAAGCTCAGCTACTTCCTTGATATCTCCCCTCATGGCCGCGGCGATGTAGTCCATCACCTTGACCTCTTGCGGGCAGACACGGGTGCAGGTATTGCACTGGACGCATCTCAATAATTCGGGGTAAACCTTGACTAAGACCGAATCATCTCCATGGAGGGAACTGAGGTCATAGGCCTCCTTGTGGGATGGGACGAATCGGATTTGGGTAAGCTGCATCTCTGGTTCAATCACCGACTGGCAGGCTAACGCGATTTTCAATTTATAATCGCCAGGAGTACGATATTCGGTCACACAGGCGCCGCAGATTCCCCCTCTGCACCCGCAGTTTCTCACAAACTGGTAGCCTACATACTCCATGGCCTTCTGGATCGTAAGGGTCTCTGGAGCTTCATACCGTTTCCCAAAGATGTAAATGGGAATAAACCCGTTTCTCTGAGCTCGTCCTTTTCTTGAAGCCTTCATTACTGCTTCCGTGATGTATTAGGGCGACTAACCTATTGGTGAACCTGAGTAAGGGCCCTTTCAAATCGGTAATCCGGAAAGATTAAGGGAGACTTCAATTTTTTCTGAATACCGAGCTTCTTCAAAGCATCGTGATATTCCTTGACGTGCTGGAGGGTGAGTCTCCCTGTTTTAATTTCCTTGGATCTGAGAGCAGCTGTAATCCCTACCCTTCGGCCGAAGACAAAAATATCCAAAAGGGAATTTCCTCCCAATCGGTTTCGCCCGTGTACGCCTCCTGAAGCCTCCCCAGCTACAAACAGATTTCTCACCGTACTTTCGCCGTTGACATCGATTTGAATACCCCCATTTTGATAGTGCTGGGTGGGATAGATCAGGACGGGAAATTGTGTGATGTCAATTCCAAAGGTCTTGAATCGGTGAAAAAGATGGGGAAAAACCCGATGAATTGTCCCGCTTCCTTTGATAATATCAACCAACGGCGTATCTAACCACACCCCCACCATCCCCGTTGGAGTCTCTACTCCCTTTTTCCTCTCTATCACTTCCCTGATCACTGCCGAAGAAGTAATATCTCTCGTCTCGAGTTCATTGATGAATCGTTCACCTTCCACATTTACAAGTTGGGCGCTCCACCCTCGAAAGGCTTCTGAAACCAGTAACCCGAGGATCTGTTCGGGGTAAGCAGTACCAGTAGGATGAAATTGAGTGGAATCGAGGAAGACTACCTTCGCGCCAGCACGGTTAGCGATCACGAGTCCATCTGCTGTGGCCCCATAGTGGTTCGTCGTTGGGAAATTTTGAATATGTATTCGACCAATGCCGCCTGTGGCCAAGACTACTGTCTTAGCCTTGACGAAAAATTGCTCTTGGGTATCTAAATTAAGAAAGATAGCCCCAGCGCAACTCCCAGATTCATCAGAAACTAATTCAATCGCAGCAGTGAATTCCAGGATATCAATCTCCTCGGCATAGAGCTCATCGCGCAGCACTCGCATCATCTCCAGGCCGCTGTAATCCGCTGCAGAATGAACTCGCCTTCGACATTGTCCCCCAGCAAAAGAAGCGAGATACTCGCCATCCGGTCTCCGATCAAACATGACCCCTAACTGAGTTAACCAATCAAGGATCATGGGTGCATCGAGAGCAAGGGCTCGAACCAATTCAGGGTGGTTATGGAATCCACCGCCTCCCATTGTATCCAAATAATGGAGAGCGGGCGAATCATACTCAGAGGTAGCTGCTTGAATCCCCCCCTCGGCCATAATCGTGTTTGAGTCTCCAATTCTCATTTTGGTAGCGAGGATTACTTTGGCTCCATTCTCCTTGGCAAAGATTGACGCGGTTACACCCCCACCCCCTCCACCAACCACCAGGACATCGGTCTCATATTTTGGCTTGGAAAGATCGAAATGTTCTGGGACGACTACGCTTTCCCCTTCAAAGAGATCGGCCAGTTCATTGGGTATCATCTCTCCCCTGTTGATGCCCACCTGAATCTGCCTCCTCACTCCCTCCCGGTGGTCCGGGTGATATTGTTTGAGAAGGACTTCCCTTTCGGATAAGCTCAGAAGGGGAATCTTCTGATCGCTTCTCGTCTCTCGAGTTGCTTCGAGTCGTTTGATCGATTCCATCATGCTTTCAGGATATGCCATATTTTTCCTGCTCACTTCTCTTGAAGCTCAAGATGAATTTTACGGGCACCTTGAGAGTACGATATACCCTGGAATATAAATGGCTCCGTTCAAGAGGATTTGGACTAACCTTCCGATTTTTCAGCTTTCGAAGGTGGATTGAGAACCATCATTTCCAGTTTGGTCTATACACGCCCCCTCAAAGAAACATTCAGGAGCATAACGCAAATCATGCACACTTAATCTGATGAAGGGGGAAAAGTAAACGTCCCCTCTTCATGAAAGCCAATTATAGCAAGCTTCTTAATACCCTTCTATGGTTAACCCTCCGCCACCGGTGAAAGGAGCTATTCCGCTCTTTCCCGGCATCTCCAAAAATGGTTGTATTTCAGATTGAATTATTAAAAGCCATTTAGAAGGAAACTGTTTGTGATAAAACTATTACAGGTAGGAAAGGATGTCAAGGTAAGAAGGGAAAGGGTTAGGGAACAGAGGAGCCCACATTTAAGTTAACTTAAGCGAACCTTAAATCACAACCTATCGCTAATCTTTTCCCCTTTACAAACATCTCCATTTTTCCTATGCTCACCTCACCGGAAAACACGTTCTTATCATTTTCCTTACACCGGACGCCGGTGGACGGTGGATGCTGCTTCGTCGACGAAGCGCATGAACCCTGACCTTCCCGGGCGCGAGTTTTCGAGGAGAAACGAAGATGACACAGGATCTCATCTACATTTCCCCGGATGCCCTCATGACCTTTGCCAGCGAGATCTTCGAGCGTCTAGGACTTTCATTCGATGACGCCTCTCTCGTTTCGGACTGCCTTGTGAAAGCGAATCTTCGGGGCGTGGACAGTCATGGCGTCTCCCGAATACCAATCTATGCCGAAAGACTTCGCCTCAAACTGGTGAACCCCAGGCCGAACATTCGGGCGACTAGGGTAGCGGCTGCCGCTTCGCTCGTGGATGGGGACGACGGTATGGGTATGATCGTTGGAACGCGCGCCATGGCTGAAGCGATTGCCATCGCGAGAGAATCCGGCATGGGACTTGCCGGCGTGCGGCGGAGCACGCACTACGGCATGGCAGCATACTACGTGCTCCAGGCCATCTCGGAGGACTGCATCGGGTTTGCCTTTACCAACGCATCTCCAGGTATGGCCCCCTGGGGAGGCAGTAAGCCCGTCCTCGGAGTTAACCCCATTGCCGTGGGCGTTCCGGCGTTGCAGCGATCCCCGTTTGTTCTCGACATGGCTATGAGCGTTATGGCCCGCGGCAAGATAAGGCTTGCGGGGCTTCGGGGGGAACCGATCCCGGAGGGTATCGGCCTTGACGCTGAGGGCCGGCCGAGCACCGACGGATTGAAGGTTTTGGACGGCGGGACGGTCCTTTCGTTCGGCGGCTACAAGGGCTCGGGACTTGCCCTCTGGATGGAGATCATGGGGGGCGTTTTCACGGGGGCGGCATTCGCCGGCGAGATGCAGTCCCTGTACGGGGATTTCTCGGGACCACAGCGCATCGGGCACGTTTTCATGGCCATCCGGCCTGACCTTTTCATGCCCATCGGGGAGTTCAAGGGCCGTATGGATACCATGATCGAACGATACATTAGTTCGCCAAAGGCCGAGGGCTTCGGTGAGATCCTCATGCCCGGAGAGCTCGAGGAGCGCGAGGAAGCTGAGAGGCTCGTGACCGGGATCCCCGTGCCCCCGGAGATAGCCCAGCAACTCCGTCAGGAGGCGGAGGAACTCGGTGTCTCGTTCCCCAAGACCCTGCCTGCAAAATAGGTACGCTGGAGCTATAGGATTCCCATTTGATAAGATATGCAGCGAGTCATTTGCATTTTCGGTAGCTTTTAGCGAAAATACCCTTGACAAAACTACCCGGAATAGTGAAGAGGAGTTACGTTATGTCCACAAGAAATGCACGCCTTCGAGAGTTGTTATCGAGGGAAGAAATCCTCATGGCCCCCGGGGCCCACGACGCGCTGACCGCTCGAATAGCCGAGATGTGCAATTTCGAAGCACTTTACATGACGGGAGCTGGAACCGTCAACACCCAACTGGGAATGCCGGACCACAGTATCATCACCCTTACCGAGATGGTCCAGAACGCCGCCCGAATTGCCAGGGTAACTACTCTACCCATCGTCTCAGATGCCGATACGGGCTACGGTGGTGTTCTCAACGTCATGCGAACCGTTGATGAATTTCAGCGGGCCGGAATCTCGGGTATCCACATCGAAGACCAGGTGATGCCCAAACGGTGCGGACACGTGGAGGGCAAAGAGGTTATCCCCATGGAGGAGATGATGGGAAAGATCCGCGCTGCCTGCCACGCGAGAACGGACCCCGATTTCCTCATCATTGCCCGTGTGGATGCCAGGGCGCCACTAGGGTTCGAAGAGGCCGTACGGCGGGGAAGGGCCTACTTGGATGCTGGGGCTGACATGATCTTCCCTGAAGCCCTCGAGTCGGAGGAGGAGTTTCGCGATTACGCCTGCCAAGTACGTGGGCCTCTGCTGGCCAACATGACCGAGTATGGAAAAACGCCATACCTCACGGCGAACCAATTCCAGGAAATGGGCTACCGCATGGTTATCTACCCTGTCTCGGCCATGCGTGTTACCCTTAAAGCCGTCTATGAGCTGTACACTGAAATCCGGAGCACAGGGACTCAGAAGCAATTCTTGGAGCGCATGTTCACCCGAGATGAGTTGTACGAGCTCTTAGGCTACAAGGAGATGCTCGATCTGGAGAGGCAGTTCGCCGGCGAAGGCCCAAAAACATAAGGTTGCAATGGGAAGCTTCACGTACGCTGTATGAGAAAGTTCGGCATTCCAGGAGATAGCCCTGGATCGGACATCCAACCTCTGTATAGGGAAGCGGAAAGATTATTATTTACCATCCGATTCAAGAGTTGCTTAAGCTTCGTGCCGAGGAAGGTTCGACGCTCTGTTGTCTCTCTTTTCACAAAAGGACTTCAGACATGCTTACATACCCTTGCGGGCCGGACAGGGTTACCGGGTGGCTGGGAACTCCTTTCATACTTCAAAGCTTCCGATCCTCGATGAAAGAAAACTCCCCATACATACATAAAGAGGAGATTCTATGCACAACATCGCTTTAATGCCAGGAGACGGGATTGGTCCCGAGATCACACGTGCAGCCGTGCAGGTCATTGAATCCACTGGAGTCGACATACATTGGGTTGAGCTAAAAGGGGGAGAAGGAGCCCGTCAGCAGCTGGGAACTCCATTGCCGGACGAGACTCTGGAGTCCTATATCCAGTACGGGGTGGGATTCAAAGGTCCATTCACCGTCGAGATGGAAGATGCAGTTGTATCTCCCGGGTGGAGGCGGGGGGTCCCGGGAGGCAGACCACCAAAGTCATACAACAGCGCAACAAATGCCCTGAGGAGAGAGGGGGGCGGATTTGCGGCGATTCGGTTGGCCAGAAATTTCCCAGGTGTTCCGGCACCCATTCAGGGTATTGACATGGTAATCGTGCGGGAGATCAGCGAGGATGTGTATGTGGCGAGTGAGTATACCGTCGGAGATGATACGGCGGTGGCCCTGAAGATCATCAGCCGAAAGGCATCTGAAAAGGTTGTCCGCTTTGCCTTCGAGTTTGCCAGATCCTGTGGGAGACGTAAGGTCACAGCCATCCATAAGGCCAACGTGCTTAAGCAAACTGACGGGCTCTTCGTGAGGGTGGCACGGAAAGTCGCTCAGGAATATCCACAGATCGAGTTCGGCGAGCAGTTTATCGATGCGGCCTGCGCGCTCGTTGTTGCCCGTCCTTCTCTTTTCGATGTCGCCGTCATGCCCAATCAGTACGGGGATATCATGTCGGATCTTTGCTCTTCCGCAGCGGGGAGCTTGGGCCTCGGCGCAGGTGCTACCTACGGGACGGAGGCATCGCTCTTCGAACCCGTGCACGGCACGGCGCCGGATATCGCCGGAAGGGGTATTGCTAACCCGGTGTCACAAATATTGAGTGGTGCGCTGATGCTGAGGCACTTAAGGGAAGACCAAGCGGCCCACGCCATCGAGCGCGCCGTGGGCGATGCGCTCTTGAGCCCGAACAATCATACACCCGACCTGGGAGGAAAGGCCACCACTGAGGGCCTCACCCAGGCCATTATCGACCGAATTCCCCAGTTCATGCCCGAATAGCCTCGAGAACCACCCTCCCGTCCGTCACGAGCATGGAGTGTTCAGTGATCAGTGGAATTGTCCGGGCTATTTCACTGGATTGGTTGACCAAGATGAAAAAAGACCCAAATCCTAGGTTGAAACGGAGCCACGGGGTTTTCCGCGTCGATAATGGTTACCCTGATCTCGCCAAGAGACAGTCCCACTCCCGAACTCATCTTTTCGCAATGGACCGAATGGTCCACGAAGGGCTCATTAGGCCCCAGAGCACCGGATGTGTACTCAATATCCACGTCCTTATCTTCCGAAGGACTGATGATTGCTAGTTTACTGGTCAAGGAATCGGCGCCGTAAACCCATCAATTTGTCTCACATCCGGGCTTCGGAACAGTGAAAGGATAGCCTTATCCCAGGGGCCAGGGTAAGCTGATCCAGTTCTGGATGACTCCCGAAGGCCAGTCGATTACCAGAAGCTTGGAAATGAGGGAAATGAAACCCAATCCGGCCAGCCCTGCCACAATGGCCACCCACCAGTTGGTGTTGGTGATGAAGCGATAGAACAAGATAACGAAGATAGTAATGCTCAAGGAGTAGCCGATGAGGGATATACTTGCGTAGAGCACCAGAACAATCCCCAGGAAATAGCAGAACCGTTTGAGCACTTCAACCATAGCCATATCCCATTTTGACTCCAAATCCACGAACCCCACCCCCGAATGTTCAAGCTGCTTCCAGGAGATTCGGACCTCCATGACCAAATTAATGCAGGACAGGATAAACATGGCCAGACATACATACAGGGGAAATATCTTTGCTAGATACATGTAGGAAACCGCCTCATAAATCCCGTACCCGAAGGCCAGGACAACCATGGCCGCAAAGATCACCCTGATAGTGAGAACCCTACTTGGCATGGTCCCCTCCTAACCTCGGTGCCTTTTTGCGTTGCCAGAATACACCCATAGCCAGAGAAGCGATGATAATCAGGGCTAGGATGATTACCCCGCGACGGGCGATCCACGCCAATCCATAGCGCTGCACCGAGATGAAGAGATAGGTCTCGATGTTATCCGAAAGCACATAGCCGATAAGTGCCGCCGGCCGAGGCCACCCATACTGCTTCATCACCCAACCCAGGATTCCCATGACCAGGAGGGCGATCAAGTCACCCCAACCCCTGGAGGCTTGGTACGAAGCCAAGGTAATGATGAGGATCATAAAAGGGGCCAAATAGGTGAAGGGGATCACGGTTAACCGCGCTATGGGTTTCGAGAGGAAGATACAGAGGCCCGCGCCGAAAACATTGGCCAGGGCCAAGCTCCAGATAGCAGTATAGAGGAGGTCTACGTTTTCGGTGACCATGGCCGGCCCCGGCTGGATCCCCAGGATGAGAAGACCCCCAAGGAATACGGCCATGGAGCCGGATCCGGGAATGCCGAAGAGGAGGGTGGGGATAAGACCGCCCCCCTCCTTGGCATTGTTAGCGCTCTCCGGAGCAATTACCCCCCGGATATCCCCCTTGCCGAAGTTCTCCCGGTCCCGAGTGGTCTGAATAACGTGTCCGTATGCGATCCAGTCCACCACCGAACCGCCAAGGCCAGGAAGAAATCCCACGATGACCCCAATGATGCTGCATCGCAGGATGATCAATTTGTGGCGGAGGGCATCTTTCACCCCGTCCAGCCATCCCTTGCCTAGAGTTGCAACTTCCGAGATAGCCTTCCCTTTGATGAGGAGGTCCACAATCTCGGGGAAGGCGAAGAGGCCCAAGCCCACGATCACCAGGGGAATTCCGTCCATGAGGTAGTCAATGCCAAAGGTATAGCGGTATTCAGGAACCGCTGGGGCGTCTCCCAGGGCCCCAATCATCAGACCAATCCCCGCGGCGAGCACCCCTTTGATGGGTCTCTTTCCGGAAAGGACGCCGACCATGGAGAGGCCCAAGAGGGCCAGCATAAAGAGTTCAGGCGAGCCGAAAGCCAACACAATAGGGCGGGCGATGGGAATGATCACCGAAAGGACCGCTGCACCGAAAAGTCCCCCAATGAGGGAGCAAGTAAAGGCCGCACCTAAGGCCCGGGCTGCTTCCCCTTTTTTGGCGAGGGGATATCCGTCCATGATGGTGGCCTGAGAGGCAGATGATCCAGGAATCCCCATCATCACCGATGGGAAGGTATCAGAGGTGGGAATCACCGCCACCATCCCTATAAGGAGAGCAAACGCCGCATGGGGGTCCATTCCGTAGATTATGGGGAGGAGAATGGACATCCCCACGATCCCCCCCAGGCCTGGGAGTATACCGATGGAAAGCCCCACCAGTACCCCCAAGATGAGCATCAAAAAATGGGAAGGATCCAGCATAACACTCAGGGATTTCAGTGCCGCATCCAAGGGACCCCCCTTTCCCAATTACTTCACGGTTACATCGAATCTCTCCTTGAGCCATTTGAGTACCCACTGCTTGCTTTCCGGGGGAACGGAAAGGACTTCGTTGAAGGCCTGTCTAGCCTCCTGCCCCACCAGCTGTGGATACCCACCAAGGCTCTTCTTAACCATCTTCTGAAACTCCGGGTCCGCCACAATCTTCGCCGCGGCAGTGCGGTAGGCCTCAACGATCTCCGGGGATGTCTTCTCCGGAAGCCACATGGCCTTCTGGACCCCGAAACCCGCGACAAAGAAAGCTTTCCATGCCTTCCAGGCTGATCCGGAGGGCTTTTTACCATAGACCATCTCATACGCTTCCGGAAAACAGGGGAATTCCGGCTCTACCGGATCCCGCACTACATTCCCCTTGTCGTCCAATATCCCCCAGGTCATCAGGGGGACTGCCAACCCTTGGTCGATGAGAGGGCGGACATTTTTGGTAAACGCGGTTGTGGTTTGGTAATCGATATTCGTCTCGCCCTGCTCGAAAGCCACCCGGCCGGGGCCCCTTCCCTTGTAGCCAAATACCGCCTTTACGTCCAGGCCCAGCATCTCAAAGGACAGCAAGGGGATAATATCGAGAGACGTAGCCCCCTGTGAGGCATAGGCCAGTTTCTCCTTGAACCCCTTAAGGTCCTTAGCCGATTTCACCCCAAATTCCGGCTTAATGTAAGCCACTCCACCGGTGGGGGAGGCGAACACGATGTGGTACTTGGCGAAGTCGTATTTCACCTGGCTCGCGCCCAGGAGATAGGGGAAACTCGTGGAGCCCGAGGAGCCGAAAGCGGTCAGCCCGTCTGCTTTGACCCTCGTATGGAAGTAGTTGCCTCCGGTAATGCTCCCCCCTCCCGGCATGTTTTGTACGGCAACGGTGGGCTTTCCGGGAAGATATTTCTGGAAGAAGGGAGCATAGAGGCGGGCCCACACGTCGCTTCCTCCCCCCACACCGAAGGGAATAATCCACTTGATGGTCTCACCGGAGAAATCAACCCCTTGGGCCAGAGGAACTAGCCCTAGAGACGAGATGAGGAAAAAAGCAATACCTACCAAGATCCATTTCTTTTGCATACAGTAACCTCCTTTCTCTTTTCTGGTGCTAGCAGTGAGCCCCAGCCGTCGCAAAGAGTAATAAAATGTCGTTCAAATGTCAATCTATTTTATGTCAAGAAACCGGCTCCATGCGGGATGTTTGAGTATGTTCATAATCGCTGTATAATTCTTCTCTTATGGCTACAACAACCATCCTGAATCCAGCAAGCATCTATCCTCCCGTCCAACGGCATCGCGATAATCCTATTTTTTAGATGCCTTAGGAAATCTCGCTCATTTCCATACTATCTGACCACCGCAGGAATGCAATTAAGCGTATGGAACAGGACGAGCACTCGGGCACGCGGTCCCCTCAAGAGCAGCATTTTTTCAGATGCCGTCTAGGTAGACACGGAAAAAGGCGAAAAAAATCTATGTCTATTGACTTGTCTCGTGCCGTTGGAGGGATTTGAATACAAAGGGCGGGGATCAGAAAAGAAGCTTTATGACCTCCTGGAGGGATTCAACCCCCTTCAGTTGAATCGAATCGTCTTTTTTCATTCTTTTTCGATTTGTCTTGGGGAGGATACAGCGTTCGAAACCAAGTTTGACCGACTCCCTTACCCGAAGTTCTGCCTGGCTGATCCCCCGCACCTCTCCGGTTAGCCCAACCTCCCCGAATACGACGGTTTTGGCATGAACTGGCTTATCGAGAAAGCTGGAGGCAACTGATACGGTAATTCCCAGATCCATCGCGGGCTCATCCACCTTTATCCCACCGGCCACGTTTAAAAAGATGTCCTGGTTATACAATTTCAATCCCATCCTCTTTTCCAAAACGGCCACCAGAAGTGCGAGGCGGTTGTAGTCGACCCCTATGGCCGTCCTGCGGGGAATGGCCAAACTTGTTGAAGTAACAAGGGCCTGAATTTCCACCAAGATGGGGCGAGTTCCTTCCATGGATGGAACCACCACGGAGCCCGAGACGTTTTCGGGCCTTTCTGACAGGAAAATCTCCGAGGGGCTGAGGACCTCTTCCAGGCCGGATTCCTTCATCTCGAAGACTCCAATCTCGTTGGTGGGCCCGAACCTATTCTTTACCGCCCTGAGGATCCGATACGGATGGCTCGCTCCTCCCTCGAAATAGAGGACCGTGTCCACCATGTGTTCCACCACCCGGGGACCGGCTATGGCCCCTTCCTTTGTAACGTGGCCGATCAGGAAGATGGGGATTCCCGTGCCTTTGGCGAACTGCATCAGTCTAGCCGATGACTCCCGGACCTGACTAATGGATCCGGGAGCCGACTGGAGCTCTGATGTGAAGATGGCCTGGATGGAATCGATGATGAGGGCAGAGGGTCTGAGTTTCTGGATTTCTTTGAAGATTTCCTCGAGAGAAGTCTCTGAAAGCACCAACAGGTTGGAGCCGTGAATTCCCAGCCTCTCTCCCCGGATTTTGGTTTGCTTGGGTGACTCCTCCCCTGACACATACAAGACCTTTAAATCCTCCCGGGAGAGCCGATCCGATACCTGAAGGAGAAGGGTGGATTTCCCTATCCCTGGGTCACCGCCGATCAAGACGATGGATCCCGAGACAATCCCCCCTCCCAAGACGCGGTCGAATTCTTCGATGCGGGTCTTTAACCTCTCTCCTTCTTCGCCCTCTATTTCCGTTATGGGCCTTGGAGGTTGTTCAACCGCGAACCCCCAACCTCGCGGCTTGGCTTCCGGCGTTTCGACAAGCTGCTCTTCCATCAGGCTGTTCCACGTGGCACAGTCCGGACACCTCCCAAGCCACTTGGGCGTCCGGTAGCCACAGGATTGGCAAACGAATTGAGTCTTCACTTTGGCCATGAGCTACTCCACCTGCGTGGGCGAATGAATAGTAACAAGAGCCATAACCTCTTGTCAAACCCAGAGTTTCCAACCCTCTCGGGGAATCAGGGGGCCTTATTTCAGCTCGCCTCTTATATGAAGGGCCGCCGCCCCCAAGACCTCCTTGATGGCTTCTTCATCCTCCGGTAACTCCTGAGGGATAATTTCAAGCGTGATCATCTCATCATAGTTGGATTCCCTTAAGTATTCCAATAAACCCGCAAGGGGTAAGGTTCCGCTGCCGGGAAGGAGGTGCTCCATCTGGTTTCGGTAATCGCTGAAATGGATATTCTTAACCCGTTTCGTTCGGTACAATCGAAGGAAATCCCCCTCAAAATCCGTCTTGGCCGTTCCCATATGCGTGCAGTCGAAGGTAAAGTAGAGGTTCTTCTTCTCGATAAACCGGACCACATCCCTGGTCCTCCGTAAAATGTAAGGGTTAAACCTCAATGGCCTTCCCCTATACGGCATGTTCTCCATGGCGATAGTTACTGTTTCCCCTCCGAGCTCCCTTTGAAAATCCTCTACCGTGTAAATCCACCGCCAAAATTTGATCTCCAGATCAAACCATCTAGGGGGATGAAAATTAACCATGGGAACGAAAATCCTCTTGGCAAGCTCGATGGTCTTGAGGAGAGCGGTTATGCGATCTCCCCAGCCCGGAATGACATGGAAAGGGGCATGGAGAACAGAGATGGGGAGAACCTGCTGCAAGTTACGCAAGAGACTATAGCCCTCATCCTGCCCGAAGGTTTCGGAAATGATGACCTCCATACCATCGTAGCCCGTCTCAGAGGCGATCTGAAAGGCCTTTTCCAATGGTAATGTGTAGAGGCTTCCCGATGAGAGCAAGATCTTCATGATTTTGTATTGCCATCCCTTATGGTAGCCTTCCCCCCGAATCTGCAATTCGATTTGGCAG
>JBGVTJ010000010.1:0-22175 GCA_041862515.1 Thermodesulfobacteriota bacterium
CCCCGCCAACCGCACACACCGTGACACACTCGTTGCACCCGGCAAGAATGATCCTCCCATACCCCTTGATCATCTCCTCAATCTCTTCCAAAGGCTTCCTGTTGGCCACAATCATCACTCACACTCCGTTTGGTTTAGATCGTCTATTTGGTCTGTCTCGTCTGTCTGGTCTATTTGG
The DNA here is from genome assembly GCA_041862515.1 of Thermodesulfobacteriota bacterium. Classification (GTDB taxonomy): domain Bacteria; phylum Desulfobacterota; class BSN033; order WVXP01. The sequence goes on from JBGVTJ010000010.1 coordinate 179, forward strand.
TCTGTCTGGTCTATTTGGTCTATCTGGTCTGTTTGGTCTGTTGAGTTTATTGAGTCTAGGGGAACTCTAGCATTCATCATCGTTGAAAATACAATCCAGAGAGCAGTAACCGGATTTACCTCTTACCTCTTACCTCTTCATTCTTACCCCTTACTGCCTACTGCTTACTTTCCCCCTGCTCTCCCTCTTCCTCTTCCCTCAACTCCCTCCCCTGCTTCGTCCTGATAGGAGAAGGCCCGAGATCTCTAATACGATCGGTCATCTCCCTCGCAATCTGGGCAAACCGCGCCCCCTCAGCAGCCGAAAGATTGTACATCGCAACCCTCTCCCCCGATATCCCCACCTCCTCCAAAAGCCCCTTGGCGTACAGTACCCTCTTTTTCGCCCTGAGGTTCCCCGTCAAAAAGTGACACTCCCCCTCCAAACACCCCGCTACATAAACCCCGTCCACACCGACCTCAAAGGCCTTCAAGATGTGAAGCAAATCCACCTTTCCCGTACAGGGAACCCTCACCACCTTGATGTTGGCGGGATAATCTAAACGCATCGAACCTGCCAGGTCCGCCGCTGAATAGGCTCAGTGCTCGCAACAGAAAGCCAGAATACTGGGCTCAAACCCATTATCCATCACGCCACCTCTCCCAGGACCAAAGCCTCGCATTTGGCCATGAGCTGATCATCCCGGTAATGCCCCAACTGTATGGCCTTGGCCGGACATTCCGCGGCACAACAACCGCACCCATGACACTTTGCCACCTCGATCTCCGCCTCTCCCTTGTCGTTGATTATTGGAACCTCGTAGGGACAGACCCGAACACACGTTAGACAGGCTGCGCACCTGTCCCCTTCAACGCGGGCCACGATGCCGCTAACTGTAATACTCTCCTTGGAGAGCAACGTTGAAGCCCTCGCAGCCGCGGCATTCGCCTGTGAGATGGTTTCGCTGATGAGCTTCGGGGCGTGGGCAGAGCCGCAGACGTACATTCCATCGGAGGCCAAATCTACGGGCCTCAGTTTCATATGGGCTTCCAGGAAGAAGCCTTCCGCTGTCCTTTGGATCTTCAGCAGCTTGGCCAGCTCCTCGTTCTCCCTTGGAACGGTAGCTGAGCTTAAGACCACAAGATCTGCGTTGACCTCCATCCTCTCCTTGAGGATGGAATCCATGAAGGAGACCATGAGCGAATCTCCATCGACTCGAACCCCCGGCTTTTTCTCCGGTTCGTAGTGGACGAATCGAATTCCCGCTGACCTGGCCCTGGCATAGTGTTCCTCCATGAGGCCGTAGGTTCGAATATCCCGGTAGAGGACATGGAGTTCAGCTTGGGGATTGATTTCCTTCAATTTCAGCCCATTTTTGATCGCTGTACCGCAGCAGGTTCGGCTGCAGTAGGGCCGTTCCTCATCCCTCGAGCCCACGCACTGGATCATCACCACCCGCTCCTTTTCAGCAACCTCTTCCGGTCTTTTAGCCATCAACTCTTCGAACTCCATTTGCGTCATGACCCTGGGATCTTGCCCGTACAGATACTCCTGTGGTCTCGCTTCCTCGGCCCCCGTGGCAACGATGACGACGCCGTGCTCCACCTTCCGGTAGGTCATACCAGGGGCGATCATCAAGCCCGTGGTGAAATTCCCCTGGGACCCGCTGAAGTCCACGACCAGGGCGTTGGTAATCACGTGGATCAATGGATTCTCACGAACTCGGGCAATGGTTTCCTCCAAAAATACCTGAACATCCTCGCCTTCGAGGGTTGAGGAGATATTCCTCACATTCCCCCCCAGTTCGGCCTCCTTCTCAACGAGGTATACCTCAAACCCCTGTTCAGCCAACTTGAGGGCAGCCGTCATCCCCGCTATCCCCCCGCCGATGACCAACCCCTTCTGGATAACCTCCAGTGATTGCTCAGCCAAGGGTTCGATGAATCGAGCTCTGGCTATCGCCATACGAACCAGGTCCTTTGCCTTCTCCGTAGCAGCCCCTTTATCGCGCATGTGCACCCAGGAACACTGGTCCCGAATATTGGCCATCTCGAAGAGGAATTTGTTCAAGTGGGCCTCCCGAATCGTCTCCTGAAACAGCGGCTCGTGGGTACGGGGCGAACAGGATGCAACGACAACCCGGTTGAGGCGGTGTTCCTCAACGGCCCCCTTTATCTTCTCCTGGGTATCCTGGGAACAGGTATAGAGGTTCTGGTCGGCAAACACCACGTTTGGAAGGGAACGTGCGTACTCCATGACCTCGGGGACGTTTACGAATCCACCGATATTGATCCCGCAATGACAGACAAAGACCCCGATGCGGGGTTCCCCATCTCGAACGTCCACCTCCTCCGGGTACTCCTTCTTCACGGTGAGGGTACCCCTGGCCTCCGATATGACTCCCGAGGCGCATGCCACCGCCCCACTGGCCTGAGCCACCGTCTCCGGAATATCCTTGGGACCCTGAAAGGCACCACAAGCATAAATCCCTGACCTCGACGTGGAGAGAGGGGTCAGGGAATTCGTCTTGCAGAAACCGTATCGATCAACCTCCACCCCTACCCTTTTGGCTAATTCGATCACTTTCTGAGAGGGAACCATACCCACGGACAACACCACCAGATCGAACTCTTCCTGCTTGATTTCTCCCGCCTCGTCAATATAGGTGACGACCAAATCCTTCGTCTTAAACCGTTCCCTGATCCGGGATACCATGCAGCGGATAAACCGAACGCCATACTCCTCCTTCGCCCTTTCGAAGTAGAGATCGAAGCCCTTCCCGTGAGCCCTTACGTCCATATAGAAGATGGTGGGTTTTATGAATCCCACGTGTTCCTTGGCTATGATGGCTTCCTTCGTGGCATACATGCAGCAGATGGAGGAACAGTAATCGTTGCCGCACGTAGTATCCCTCGACCCAACACATTGAATGAAGGCGATCTTCTCCGGTATGGTTCCATCGGAGGGCCTCAAAAGGTGGCCCCTGTACGGGCCTGAGGCACTGAGCAACCTCTCGAACTCAATGCTGGTGACGACATTATCGAAGACACCGTATCCAAACTCCGGCTTCTCTGTGGCATCGAAGACTTCATACCCCGGTGAGAGGATAATGCTGCCAACCTCTATGGTCTCCACCCTTTCCCGGTCACCGTAATTCACGGCCTTGGCCAAACAAACCCTTTCGCAGAGACCACATCCGATACATTGTTCTCGGTCTACGGCAAATACCTTGGGAACTGCCTGGGCGTACTTGATGTAGATGGCGGACCTGTGGCTCATCCCCTCATTGTAAGTATCTATGGCGATCACGGGGCAGTGCTTACTGCACTCGGCACATCCAGTACACTTCTCCTCATCGATGTACCGAGGCCTTCTGATCAGGCTGACCTTAAAGTTACCGGGTTCCCCTTCCACGGACTCTACCTCTGAATTGCAGATAACCCGGATATTGATATGTCTCCCACACTCCACCAACTTGGGGGACATGATGCACATGGAGCAGTCGTTGGTAGGAAAGGTCTTATCCAGTTGGGCCATGTATCCCCCGATGGCTGGGGAGCTATCGACCAGATAAACGAAGAAACCCGCCTCGGCCAGATCGAGGGATGCTTGCATTCCACCAATTCCGCCCCCTACGACCAATACCGCCCCGACCTTCCCGCTGTCTCTTTCCAACGCTTCCATGGGCTTCATCCACTCCGGACGTATGTGGGAACTCTCCCCTCCCCCTCGTGCAGTGCTATCTTCCCTTCCCCGATGAGATCAACGAGAAAGGTCAACACCTCTTTTACCGTAAACCCCAGGACCGACCCGATCTCCCCGGCGTCCAGGGATTTTCCCTGGACGAGCAACATGATGCGGTTTTTGATGTATTCATTCCGAAGGGTAGACTCCATGAGTCGACGCAATTCCTCTGGTTTCACGGTTTCCCCGTAGACATTTTCCCCTTCCAGAAGCGCCTGTTCCTTTCCCACCAGCCATCTGACCTTCTCTCCCTCTAATGTCTCTTTCGCTGCCAGGAGCCTGAGCCTTGAGGTGTCCTCCAGTTCTAGTGGTCCTAAATCCCTGAGAGCTTCGGTGAAATTCCTTACCACTTCAGCGAATCGTTGTCCCTCTCCCGCCGAAACCCAATCCAGCATGAACCTACCCGTCTCTATGCCTGCCATTTCCAAAGCCTTTCTGGTAAGGCGCATCTTTTTCTCCGCCTGAATATTTCCCGTCAGGTAATGACAATCCCCCGGGTGACATCCCAAGACCATCATGCCATCGAAACCGGACAGGAATCCCTCGGGAATAAAAATTGGATCAACCCTTCCGGAGCACATCACGCGGACGACTCGAATGGTGGGAGGATATTGAAACCTGGATATACCAGCAAGGTCTGCACCGGCATACGCACACCAGTTACAGAGAAAAGCGAGAATCTTCGGTTGAAAGCCCTTTTCCAGCATCGCCCTTACGTCCTCATTCGATTTCCACGGGCCATGGTCACTCTCCTCAACTTCCCCCGACCCTCTTACGGATCGGCATGAGCGCCACGATCTGGGCAACCAGCTCCTCGTCCGAGAAGTGCTTCATGGTGATCGCCTTTTGCGGGCAGCTGGCGCTGCAAACACCACAACCCTTGCAGGAAGCGGCAATCGTCTCGGCCTTATCCCCATGGTCCGTCTCCCTGACCCGAACGGCGCTGTACGCACAGAGGGACTCGCAGAGACCACAACCGATGCATTTGGCCTCATCCACCGAGGAGATGATGGGTAGCACGCTGACATAACCCTTGGAGAGCAACGTGACCGCCCTCGCCGCAGCAGCCTTCGCCTGGGAAATGGACTCGCTGATTAACTTGGGGAAATGAGCCATCCCCGCCAGAAAGATCCCGTCGGTGGCAAAATCAACGGGCCTCAGCTTCATATGGGCTTCCAGGAAGAACCCGTCCTCGGTGAGAGGGACCTTCAGGAGCTTCGCCAACTCCTCATTCTTTCGGGGGATGATACCGGCCGATAAGACGAGTCGATCGAGGTTCAGCACCATCCGTTCGTTGGTGACCGGTTCCGTGAAGGAAAGGCTGATCGCGTCCGTCTCGATACTGACCCGGGGCTTATCCTGAGGGTCATAGGAAATAAAGGAGATACCCTTGTTTCGAGCCGCCGTATAGTACTTCTCCATGAGTCCATAGGTTCGAATATCTCGGTAGAAGATATAGATCTTCGCCTCGGGATTTCTCTCCTTGATCTTCAAGGCGTTCTTGATGGCCAGACTGCAACAGATGCGGCTGCAATTGGGTCTCTCCTCGGTTCTGGACCCCACACATTGAATCATGGCGATAATTTTGGACTCGGAAAGGGAGCTTTCCTCGCGGGCGATCATTTCCCCCAATTCCCTTTGGGTCATGATCCGGTCATCCTGCCTGTACAGGTACTCGGAGGGCTTGAGCTCTTCTGCCCCTGTGGCCACGATCACGGCCCCGTGCTCCAACTCCTCCTCAGCTCCATCGTGGCTCCGGATCTCGGTTTTGAAGTTCCCCATGTATCCCGAGAATCCAGTCACCTCCGCATCGGTAAATACGTGGAGGCGCGGATGATTCATCACAGCCTCGACGGTCTCATGGAGTAGTTGCTGGGTGTCATTCCCCTCCAGAGTATCATAGACGTGGCTCAGGTTTCCCCCCAATTCGGGACCCTTCTCGATGAGATAGCAGTCAAATCCCTGATTGGCCAACTCCAGGGCGCAGGCCATGCCCGCAAGTCCTCCTCCGATGACGAGACCTCTGTCAATGACCTCTGCCACGGGCTCCTCCAGGGGCCGGGAGAGGCGGACCTTGGCAACCGCCATCTGAACCAACTCCTTCGCCTTCTCCGTTGCTTCTTCCGGCTGGTGCATATGGACCCAAGAGCATTGATCCCGGATGTTGGACATTTCGAAGAGATACTTGTTGAGACCTATCTCTCGAATGGTCTCCTGAAACAGCGGCTCGTGGGTACGGGGCGAGCAGGAGGCAACGACAACCCGGTTGAGGTGGTGTTCCTCAACCGCCCCCTTTATCTTCTCCTGGGTATCCTGGGAACAGGTGTAGAGGTTCTCCTCCACGTAGACCACATCTTTCAACCCCTTGGCGAATTCCCTCACCTGAGGCACATCCACGACGCCGCCGATGTTAATGCCGCAATGGCAGACAAAGACTCCGATGCGGGGTTCCTCCCCCGATATATCCCTCTCGGGAGGGTATTCCTTTTCCCTTACGAGGGTCCCCCTGACCGAGACGAGGGCAGATGAGGCGCTTGAAGCCGCTCCGCTTGCCTGAGCCACCGTCTCCGGTATATCCTTCGGTCCCTGAAAAGCCCCGCAGACGTAGATCCCCGGCCTTGAGGTAGCAAGGGGAGAGAATTCACGGGTCTTGCAGAACCCATAGGCATCGAATTCCAACCCTAGCCTCTCTGCCAAGTCCTTCGCACCCTTGGGTGGTGTCAAGCCAACGGACAAAACGACCAGATCGAACTCCTCTTCCATGACCCGCTGGTTCTCGTCGATGTAGGAGATGGCCAGGTTCTTGGACCTGGGCCTCTCGGCAACCCTCGAGATCATGCACCGGACGAAACGGACCCCGTACTCCCTCTTTGCCCGTTCGAAATAGGCATCAAAGTCCTTTCCCTGACAGCGGATGTCCATGTAAAAAACGGTGGGTTCCACCTCACCGTGATGCTCCTTGGCAACCACCGCTTCCTTGATGGCGTACATGCAGCAGACCGAGGAACAGTATTCGTTTCCATTCTGGCCGGTCATGTCCCTGGATCCCGCACACTGAATCCATGCAATCTTCTGGGGCGGGGTTCCATCGGAGGGCCTCAGAAGGGCCCCCTGATAAGGACCTGAAGCGCTCAGGGTGCGCTCGAATTGGATGCTGGTGATGACGTTGGGGTATCGACCATACCCATAGCTGGCCAGTCCCGTGGCATCGAACTCGTCGAAACCCGGGCACAGGATCACCGATCCCGCCTCGATATCGAAGATCTCCTCCCCCATACCGTGGTCGATGGCCTCAGCCTTACAGGTGGAAACACACTGAAGGCACTCCGAACAGAGCCCACAGTTGAGGCACCGCTGAGCCTCCCGTAAAGCCTCATCCTCGGCAAGAGCCAACCTCACCTCTTGGAAAGCAGCCCTCCTCTTCTCGGGCGAGAGGAGGGCTGCTTTCTCCCTGGGAGCCTTTTGGGCCTTGGCCAAGAGATCGTCTACGTTGGCCCTTTGCCACGGAGATGGCTCCCGGCCCTCCCTCATGTCTTGTCCGTTGAGATACCGATGGATGGAAATGGCGGCCTCCTTCCCCGCTGCAACCGCCTCGATAGCATAAGCTGGCCCCGTAACGGCGTCTCCTCCCGCGAAGATCCCCTCCCGGGAGGTCTGAAGGGTGATGGGATCAACGCGTAATGTTCCGCCCTTCGTCAGCTCGATTCCCATCTCCGGGGAAATGAAGTCCAGATTCGGGGCCTGGCCGATGGCGGGAATAACCGTATCGGCTTCAACGGAGAATTCCGAGCCCTCGATAGGGATAGGCCGTCTCCTTCCCGTTTCGTCAGGCTCCCCCAACCGCATCCGAATGCAGCGTACTTCCACTCCTCCCTTTCCCTTGGGAATGATCTCGCTGGGTGCTGTGAGGTACTGGATTTGAATTCCCTCCGAAAGGGCTTCCTCGATCTCCTCATCATTGGCGGGCATCTCCTCCCGGGATCTCCTGTAGAGGATGGTCACCTCCTTTGAGCCAATCCGCGCGGCTGATCTAGCTGCATCGATGGCCACATTACCGCCTCCGACGATTGCCGTCCTCGCCCCTACCTGGAAACGCTGGCCAGAATTGATCATTCCGAGAAAGGCCAATCCCGGGATCACCCCCCGGGCATCCTCGCCCCGGATCTCCAACCTGAGATCCGTGTATGCACCGCTTGCTATGAAGAGGGCCTTAAAGCCCTGAGAGAAGAGCTCCTCTATGGATACCTCCTTTCCAACCGAGGTATTCGTCTTAATCTCAACACCAAGGCTCTGGATGAACCCGATTTCCCCATCCAGCACATCCCGGGGAAGGCGGTATGCGGGAATACCCGTGCGCAACATCCCCCCCGGAGACGGGAGCTTTTCGAAGATGGTTACCCGATATCCCTCCAGGGAAAGGTAGTAGGCAGCGCTTAATCCGGCGGGCCCGGAGCCGACGATGGCTACCTTTTCCGACCTCTCTTCCTTCTTCTGTGGCGGTTTCCTCTCGACTCGATCCGCCACGAATCGCTTCAGATCACAGATGGCCACGGATTCATCCAGGGAAGCCCGATTGCACTCCGCCTCACAGGGATGGTGACAGACCCTTCCCAGGATGCCCGGAAGGGGTAGATTTTCATAGATGAGCTGAAGGGCCTCTTCGTATTTACCCCGGGAGATGAGGGCAACGTAGCCCTGAACTTTCACCCCGGCCGGGCACGTCATCACACAGGGGGACCGATCCCTCTTGTCGATGGTAAAGATATTGGGAAACGCCTGGGCATAGGGGCGGTAGATGGCCTTCCGTTCCACCAGTCCCTCGTCGAATTCGCTGGTGATCCCGACGGGGCAGACATCAGGACATTCCCCGCAACCCGTACATTTCGCCGAATCCACGTACCGCGGCTTTTTCCTGATGGTGGCCCGAAAATGGCCCGGCTCCCCCTGAACGTCCACCACCTCCGAGTAGGTGAGGGTCTCTATGTTGAGGTGCCTGCCACATTCCACCAGTTTCGGGGAGAGGATGCACATGGAACAGTCGTTGGTGGGAAAGGTCTTATCCAGCTGGGCCATCACCCCACCGATGGCCGGGGAGGACTCCACCAGGTAGACGAAGTACCCCGATTCCGCCAAATCAAGGGAGGCCTGGATGCCGGCAATTCCTCCCCCAATAACGAGGACCGCGCCAACTTTCTCGGTATGGGAATGAGGGGATGAGATTGCGCCCATAGGCTTCACCCTTATGGGACTGTTGCCCAAATACCCTTTTGCTCTCTGAAAAGAATTTTTGACCATTCTAGAGTTCGCTTCACTAAGAATAGTTGCCAAAAATTCTTTAATGTTCGCTCCGGGGATTTCGGCAACAACCCGTTATCCATGGAAACCAAAATCACTTCATGAGCCCCTTTGCACTGAGAAGCCTCATAGGGTCAGTGAGATGGCGAGCGAACCACCTCTTAACATCCCTGTGCCCCATGGCCAAGCCCATCAGCTCCGTGAAATAGAAGACGGGAAGGTCGTATTTTTTACCGAATTCCTTGCCGATCTCCTCCTGTCGGGTATCCAAGTTAGACTGACACATGGTACAACCCGTAACGAGACAGTCCGCCTCCGCCTCTCTGGCCATATCCAACAGACCATGGGACAGCTTTCTCACGATATCGGTCCTGGTCATGACCAGACTCGCCCCACAACAGTCCGTTTTATAAGACCACGGTAGGGGTTCCGCCCCTAAGATGCCCATCAAGCGATCCATATGTTCAGGGTCTTCGTAGTCCTTCACCCTGGTGATATCGGGAGGTCGGACGCTGAGACATCCATAGTAGCAGGCCACTTTGAGGCCAGATAAAGGCGTAACCACCTTCTCCCTAACTAAATCTATGAGTGAATCCTCACAGAAGAAATCCAGGGCATATCGAATTCGAACCTTACCCTGGTATGCGGTCTCCCACTCCTCCGCGTGCTCCCGAATCTCCTTTTCCGCCACCTTGAACCGGCTGTAGCAGGCAACACAGGGAACGAGCAGTTCCCCTCCTCCTTTTTCGGCTAGGGCGAGATTCCGCAAGGCCAATTCGATGGCCAGGTGCCCATCGGTGCAATGGGCTGAACTTGCCCCACAACACGTCCAATCATCCAGCTCACGGAGCTGCACTTCCAATATCTCGCAGACACCCCGAATTGATTCATCGTATTCCCGAGCGGTGCCATCCAAGGAGCAACCCGGATAGTATGAGAACTCTTTCACCTCATTTCCCCTTTCCGTATCGGCTGAAAATACCCCTTATCTCCTTTCCCCCTCCAAACTTGGAGGGAAGGAGCTTGATCTTCCCCTTTCTGAACATCTTCCAGCCCAGGGCGGCGTCCTTCATGAAATCTCTGGTTTTAGCCTTGTACTGCCAGATCAATCCCAGCTCGTGGATTCGCCCCTTCGACTTAATGGAATCGAGGAAGACCGAGTGGAAGATGGGTATATCCCTCTCTGCGAGCTTAACCCCCGACTTTAACGCTATATGCCTGAGGACATCCATGGTCTTGGCGATGTCGATGTCATTGGGGCATCGAACACTACACGTGTAGCAGGACGCGCATATCCAAATGGTATTGGAGGTGAGGACCCTCTCCCTGAGGCCGAATTGAACCATTCGAATAACCTGATTGGGAAGGATATCCATTGCATAGGCAACGGGGCATCCAGCGGAGCACTTTTGACATTGATAGCAGGCCAAAAGGTTCTCCCCTCCCTCCTGGGCGACCAGGTCTAAAAAGGAGGGGTCCGTAGCGGCAGCATGCCCTTCAATCTTTATCCCCTTGACTCCCATTTCGTTCTCCTCCATTGTCTCGATTCCTTCCCTAAAGAAATTCGGCATCCTCTCCTGCCGCAGGCAGCTCGATCCTGAAGGTGGTTCCCTTGCCCACCTGGCTCTTGACCACGATCTGGCCTCCGTGTCCGTCAATAATCCCATAGGATGTGCTCAGCCCGAGGCCGGTTCCCTTTCCCACCTCTTTGGTGGTGAAGAAAGGGTCGAAGATCTTGGAGACGTTCTCTTGGGGGATCCCTTCCCCCGTATCGGCAAAATCGATCCAAATCTCCTTCTTGTCGGCTGATAGGCCCGTTGTAATGGTGAGGGTTCCGCTTCCGTGCATCGCCTCGGCAGCGTTCACAATGATGTTCATGAAAACCTGCTTGAGCTGACTGGCATTTCCCCGAACTCTGGACAGCTGGGGGTCCAAGTTCTTGACGATCTCGATATTGTGGAAGAGGGCCTGGTTTTCGAGGAAGAAGAGGTCATCGGTGATGGCCTTATTAATATCGGTAGGCTCCATCTTGGGTCCCGTCTGCCGAGAAAATTCCAGGAGGCTCTTTACGATCTCTTTGCATCGGGTGGCTTCCTGCACGATCTTCTCAAGATCCTGCCGCCTCGAATCCTCCGCCTCCAACGCCTCCATCAGAAGGCTGGAGTAGATGAGGATTCCACCCATGGGGTTATTGATTTCATGGGCAATACCGGCAGCGAGCTTGCCCAAAGAGGCCATCTTTTCCGAGTTAACCAATTGCAGATGGGTTTCCTCCAACTCCTTTTCCATCTTAATTCTGGGGCGGAGATCCGTGAAAAAACCGACGCTGAAAAGTTCCTTCCCCTGCTCATCGTATACCAAAGACGCGGAGAGTTGGATGGGTATGTGCTCCCCAAATTTATCGACGAGGGTCACCTGTTGAGGACTGAGTTTCCCTACTCCCCTATACTCCTGGCCCCTCAGTTTTCTCATGACCTCCTTCGCCTCTCCCGGGGGGTATAAGTCAACGATGTTGATCTTCCCCATCACCTCTTCAGCCTTGTACCCCAAGAGGTCCTCCGCCGCTTTGTTGAATATGATGATGCTCCCCTTCATGTCTGCGGCGATAATGCCGTCGACGGAACTGGCGATGAGCTTGGTCAAGAACTCGTTGGTCTGGCCGATCTCAGTTACCATCTTCTTCCGCTCGGTGATATCCTTCAGGTAGATATAGGTGTCAATCCGTCCCGCCTCGGGCCTGGCGATGGTGATACAGACCTCGGCATCCATGGGCCTTCCGTCAGCCCTCAGGACACCCATCTCCGTGCAGACTCGCCTGCTCTCGTCTAATCCAACCTGATCATGCATCTCCGCCAGGAACTTTCTGTCCCGTGAATTGAGGAGATCTGTAAATTTCATCCTCAATAGCTCTCCATTCGAGTAGCCGATCAGCTCCGTAGCCATGGAATTAGCAAATATAATTCGATTCCTCTCATCGATGACGAGAATCCCTTCTTCACCCATCTCGGAGATCTTCTGGAACTTCCCCATGGCTTCCTGGAGCTTTCTCTCCATCTCCTTTCTCTCGGTGATGTCAATGTTCAAGCCCTCGTAGCCGGGGACCTTCCCCCCCTCGTTTCGAATGGGGTGGGCCGTGAGGAGAATGGTGATCTTCCGGCCGTCCTTTCGCTTAAATTCCACCTCAAAATCCTTGACGAACCCCTCCTTCTCTACCAATCCCTGGAAGGTCCTCCGGTCTCTCGGGTTGACGTAGAGATCTTTCGCGATATCGATCTTGAGGAATTCCTCCTTGCTTCGATACCCTAGCATCTCCAACAATGCCCGGTTACAATCCAAAAACCTTCCCCCCTTGCTACTAATGAAGATGCCGTGTTGCACTCGCTCGAACAGGTTCTTGTACCTCTCCTCCGATTCCTTAATCTCCCTCTCGAACCGTTTTCGCTCGGTGATATCCCTCAAGTAGACGTAGGTTCTCATCTTCCCTTTGGACTTAGAAAAAGCGATGCAGACCTCAGCCTCCTTTACCCCCCCCAGGGCCGTAACGATCCGCATCTCAGTGCAAAACTTCTGACCGTATTTGTGCCTGTTGGTTTGGATGTCCTTCAGGAGGGACCTGTTTTCCTTCCCCAGGAGGGCCGACAGCCCCTTGCCCACCAGTTTGTCGCGCGAATACTCAGTGATCGCCGTCGCTACTTGGTTTGCAAAAACGATCTTGTCTCTCCCATCACAGACGAGGATCCCGTCGTTTCCCATCTCGGCGATGGCCCTGAACGGCACATCCTCTCCGGTTTCATGCCTGTATCGATCTGTTAGAATCTTTTTCGACATCTCCTATTGGGGGCTTGAGGAGAAAGGGATTTATGAAACCGTATCATACAATCGGTATCCAAACAAGGAGATGAAAACCCTCAAAGACCCGCTGCATCGAGGACAGCAGGAACTCGCTTCTCCCAGCCAATGGGAATCATATAAATTCCCTGACAGAGCCCCTTCATTTCCTTGATGAGGTTAGAGGCGATCTCGGTGCTGGCCTTAAGCTTATCGGGCGCCTTCAGTAGTTTTGTGATGGTCTCCTCCGGAACAAAGACACCCCTCATGGCACGGTTCATGTACCTGGCCATGCCGGCTGATTTGAGTATGGTGGCCCCGGCAAAAATGGGGACTTTGAGGTGCTCCACCTTTTTCATGAACTTCTCGAGGCTTACAGTATCGAAGATCGCGGGGGTTAAGAAGAAATTGGCCCCATTTCGAATCTGCTTCTCCATGTCGGCAATCTCCAACTCCAGGGCAGCGGGTTCCAAACCCGGGTTCACCTCCGCCCCGACGAAGAATTTTGGGAAACCATCAAGGTCGTTTCCAGCCATGTCATGGCCCTTCTGCAATCCCTGTATAACAGAGATGAGCTCGATGGAGGTGAGATCGAAGACGGGTTTGGCCTCGGGATGATCACCCAGGGAGGGGTCTTCTCCTTTGACCACAATGATATTTTCGATGCCAAACGCCGCCGCATTGAGCAAATCCGATTGCAACGCCAATCGGTTTCGATCCCGGCATGCAATCTGAAGAATGGGCCTGATTCCTTTTTGTTTGAGGAGATGACAGGTAGCCAGGGACCCGAGCCTCATCACCGCGTTCTGAAGGTCAGGGACGACGACGAAGTCTACCCTTCCCTTCAGGAAATCCGCATTCTCCATGAGTTCCCTTGTATCGATGCCCTTGGGGGGCTGAATCTCCGAGACGATGATGAATTTGCCCGATTCCAATTGCTCTCTCAAGCTCATTCCAACCTCCCTTTGCCTAACCCGTTGGACGAGGCAACAAACCGGCCTTCTCAACAATCTCGGCCACTCGGTGTTCCCATTCGATGGCCATGATGTGAACCCCATGAACCCCTTGGATCCCTCTCAGTTCCTCGATCTGCTCCAAGCAGAGCTCGATTCCCTCCTCTGCAGGCTTTGCTGCCTTGACCATTCGATCCAGGATCTCCTCCGGAATCGTAATCCCGGAGACGTTCTTGGCCATATATCGGGCCATACCACCTGACTTGAGGGGGGTCACACCGGCCATAATATGAACCTTCTCTTGGAGCCCCCTATCCCTGACCATCTTCATCCATTCCTTGAACCGAGGCATGTCATAAATGCATTGCGTTTGAATGAAGTCAGCCCCTGCTGCCACCTTCTTGGCCAAACGAACCACCCGAAATTCGAAGGGGTCGCCGAAGGGATTGGCAGCAGCGCCGATAAACATCTTGATGTCGCCCTCAACCTCCTCTTCGCCGCCGAGGATGGTCTTCTCGTCCCTTATGGTCCGGACACAGTCGATGAGCTGGATTGAGTCCATATCGTGAACGTTCTTAGAATCAACCTGATTTCCGAAGCTTTGGTGATCCCCTGTCAGACAGAGCATGTTCTTAATGCCCAGGGCTGAGGCACCGAAGACATCACTCTGCATGGCGATGCGATTCCGGTCTCTCGTAACCATCTGCATCACCGGCTCCAAGCCCATTCGAACCAGGAGGGAACATGCGGCAATGCTCGACATCCTGACAATGGCCGTCTGGTTATCCGTAACGTTGATGGCATCAACGTATCCCTTGAGCAGGTTCGCCTTCTTTTGAACGACACCTTCGTCATTACCCTTTGGAGGACCCAACTCCGCTGTTACGGCAAATAGTCCTTTCTCCAGGATCCTTTCCAAATTACTTCCGGATTTCATACACTCAGGTCCTCCCTCACGATAGTTCTTGGTCCGGCGTCCCTGCTCTCCCTGCCCCATTTCTTGGCTGGAATGAATTGCTCCATTCTGTCGAGCTGACCGATGGCCTTGAGGCGATCATAGATCTGTTGCCAGACGCAGGGAACCTCTTTTTTAATCTCGCAATTCCCCTCCTGAGATCCACCACAGGGACCGTTGAGGAGCTGCTTCGCACACCTTGCCACGGGGCACAGGCCCCCGGTCATATGGAGCACGCAGTTGCCACAGGCCTGGCACCTTTCGACCCAAACCCCCAGCTCCTCGGTCTCGCCCATGAACGTGGTGTTAACACCGGGATAAACTGGGATGTCTGAGAATCTTTTGGCGACGCTCTGGACCCCAACCCCACAGGCAATGGAGAGAATGGCTTCCACGTTTTCGGCTCTCTCCCTCAACTCATCGACAAACTCGGGTTCACACTGCCGGGTCGAACAATCCTCCAGGATCTCCAGTTTTTGCCCTAACTTTTTTCGTGCCGCTCTCAGTGCGGAACTAAGGATCCCTACCTCTTTCTCTCCTCCTGCGTGACATACCGCAACACAGGCATTGCATCCAACGAGAAGGATCTTGTTGTAGGGTCCGAGAAAAGCCAGAACTTCATCGAGGGGTTTCTGCTCGGCCTTAATCATCGATTCGGACTCCTTCCCATCCCTGAGATCTGTGAAAAGGTCACCCTTCGCTGGTCAAAATATTCTTGCGAGAGAAAACCCTCGTCCGTTCACTCCAATGCTTCCAAAGTGACCCTTTCGGGGTCCCGGGGGATACTTCCCCCTTCCTGCTCACCCTCGACGGGTACCCCACTTCTCCAGCAAATTACGCTCAGGGACAAAGGTTTTCTCCAGAAACCCAAGAAAATCCAGGACGGAAAAATCTTAATTGGCACTCAGAAATTCCTTTTTCAGTTTTACAGAAATGTCTTCTTTGTCACTTGACAGGACTGGGACCAAGTCTCTCTAAATCTTCACATTTTCTTCGGACGGTCTCGGCAAACTTTACACCGTTGTTCGTGGCCAAATTGCAGAGTTCCAATCTCTCCCTCTCGAGTCCGATGCTTTCCATAATCCCATAGACATACCCCATCCGGGCTTTTGCCATGAGGTTTCCGGTGAGGGATTGACAGTTTTCCTCATGACAGGCAAAGATCAATACCCCGTCCGCTCCATTCTCGAGGGCCTTGAGCATGTGAAAGGCGTCGATCCTCCCAGCACAGGGGACCCGAATAATGTCCAAACCCTCCGGCAGGGACATGCCCAATTCTCCCGCCATGTCAGCAGCTACATAACCAGACTTATCACAGCAGAAAGCGACGATCCTTGGACAAAAAGAGACCACAAAAACACTCCTCCCTCTGATACTATGGGCCTACCTGGAGGGAGATCTCCGCGTCGGTTTGATGCTTCAACGTAATGGCCTTGGTTGGACATGAACTCACGCAGATTCCGCAGCCATAACACTGCGGCGGTAAAACCCTCGCTGCCCTCCACTTGAAATCCTTCTTGTACCCCCCGGTGATATAGATATTTCTCTCAGCATACTGCTCCACCACGATGGCCGAATGAGGACAGACCCTTGGACACGTCAAACAAGCAGCGCATTTTTCCGGATCGATCTCAGCAATCGCCAGGTCGAACTCATATACCTCCTGGGAAAGGAGTGCAGTAACTCCCGATGCCGCAGCTTCCGCCTCTACCAGGGCCTCATCTAGGGTTTGCGGATACCGACAGCCTCCGGCAATAAAGACTCCCCGGCGATTCGCCCTCATCTGGGTAAACTGGGGGTTGTCCTCCATGAGATACCCTTCTTCGGGGAGGGGGATACCGAGAATCGAGGACAACATCTCGTTGTCCTGCGGCGGCGCAAATTTCTCACTCACAACGACCAGATCCGAGAGGATGGACAGGGAGTATTCATCACCCCCCATCCTGGTGGAGACCTCCTTGACCTCCACGTTGACCCGACCATTGACCAGGGAAAATCTCGGAGTATCATTGTATTTGACGAAAATGACTCCCTTCTCCCTTGCTTCCCGGTACTGTTTCTCCATGCCGTCTAGAGATACCTTAACATCCCGGCAAATCACATAAACCGTGCAGTCGGGATCTTTTTTGAGAAGCAGGGCATTCTTGACCGCGTTGGCCGAGTCAATTTTGATCGTTTCGTTGACCAAGTCAATGAGAAAACTTACGGTTCGGATAGGGTTTCCCTTTTCATCCTTGAGGGATTTTTTGGCATTCCGAAGCATGGCCTCCATCTGGGGGGGAGAAATGAAACATCGATGGCCGAAAATCCCTTCGGTGTTGGGCACGACATCACATCCGGCTGTCAGAATAACAGCCGACCCTTTCACAACCTCTCTCTTCCCGAGGGAGTTTTGCAGATTGATGCGGTAATCTCCCAAATAGCCTTCAAAACCCTTCAGCTCAACCGAGGTTTTCACTTCGATATTTCGATGCCTCTTCACTCCCTCGACCTGTTTCACAAACCAAGAGGAAACGTCATCGGGCCGGTCATAAAAATGGGTGAGTTGAATTGCCTTTCCCCCAATATCCTTTGCACGGGTCAGCAGGGTAACCCCGATGTTTGCATCGGCCAGCATCAGCGCGGCCCTGATTCCAACCATCCCTCCTCCGATGACCACGGCATTCTTTGGGACCTTGACCTTTTCCCGTCCAATGGGGGTGAGAAATGGAGCTTCCCTTACCCTCTTTGCAACGATTGCTTTGGCCTTTTCCTTGGCCCTCTCCCTATCATGGACTGTCCAGGCCACTTGTTCCCGAACATTCGCGACCAGGAACATGTACGGATTCATGCCTTCGGTCATCCCAAGGCGACGGAAGGATTTTTCGTAGAGCCTCGGGCTTCCACCCACGATAACTACCCGATCTGCCCTCCCCTTGGCCAATCTGCCGGTGAGCATCTCAAGCCTCTCGGGAGAAGAGAGGTTTTCATCCTGATCACAAGAAACCACCCCGGGCAGGCCGGAGATGTATTCAATCATCTCCCCATCCAGGAGGTGGGATAGGGTCCCCTCGCAGTGATCCACAAAGACCGCGATACGGCAATCGTCCGAGGATGTCATTGATCACATGCCTCCCAGGTACTGAATGATCTTCTGGGCCGTGGACTTGGTGTCAATGATAGAGTTTGCGATGTCCCTGGGACCCTTGCACGCTCCTGACAGAAAGATCCCCGAATTCTCGGGAGGAGATCGATAGAATCCCTCCTCGTTTTTTGGGATCTGGAGAACTTGAGCAATGCTATCGGCATCCTGCCGGGGCGTCATCCCGATGGAGAGCACTATCAAATCGAACCCCTCCTCAACGATCTCTCCGGAGACGGGATCTATGAATCTCATACGGAGGTCGGTAGATGTCCTGCGCCCGTAAATCTTGGAGGGGAGGCTACGGATGAGGCGCATTCCCTCATCTTGACGGCAGGATTGGAGGAGGGATTGAAAGGATCTCCCCAGAGGCTGGATATCGATGTAGAAGAAGCTGGTCTGAATCTCCGGATTCTGATGCCGGATGGCCTTCATGAAGCGAAGGGCGTACGCACAACAGACCTTGGAACACCATAAATGGCCAATCGTTTCGTCTCGGCTCCCCACGCACTGAAAAAAGGCGATCTTCGAGGGGATCTTGCCGTCAGATGGGCGATAGACCCCTCCTGTGGACCGAAGCATTTCATCCAGGTCTTGAGCAGTGATAACGTTCTGGAACATCCCATAGCCATATTCCGGCTTGCATCTCGCATCGAAGAAGTCAACCCCCGTTGCGACAAGAAGGGCCGAGGCTTCCAGGAGAGTTTTGCCCCCATTTGATTGAACCTGAGCCTTGAACCGACCAGGCTTACCCGATACCCCTTCGAGCGTGGTTCGGGTCATGATCTTGACCTGGGGGGTTCGGGTCACCTCCTGAATTTGATTGTCCACCACGCAGGCGAAGCATTTGTTGCATTTTTCGGAGGCCTTACACGCAAAAACGCTGGCCCGTCCCCCCAAGCGATTTTCCCTTTCAACAATCGTCGAGGGAATTCCCATTTCCGCCAGCTCCAGGGCGGCAGTAACTCCCGCAATGCCGCCACCAATAATCAAAATGTGCCGACCCCTCACATGCTGCCTCCCATTTACTGGAATAGACACATATGTTTCTCATGAAAAGCGAAGAGAAGGCTTTCTCAGTGCTCTATTAACATAGGCGGCCACCCACCCAATTAGAGCTCAAGCCAGGAATCGGAATAGAGACTGTGTCCCAACAGCACCTTTGTCGTCTTAACGTAGTCGGCTTCTTCCTTGTTCAACGAGGCTAAATCCGGCTCATCCCCATCCATGACACGGTGGACCAATTTCTTGGTCTCCTCCCTCTGCCCCCTGGCAATGCCCTTCAGATCTTCATCGAAGGCATCCACGATGGCGGACTGCATTCCGTACTTCTCGGTCATCATCAGGTAGGTCTGGTTGAGAATCGGCCTCAACTGTTCAGGTGCGCCGTTGGACACGTTGGAAAGACCGCAGGTCGATTTTAATCCCGGTGCCATTTCCTGGAGGTCCTTGAACATCATCATGAATTCAAGGAGGCTTTTTACCTGGTCCTGTTGGGCGGTCACAGGGGTTACGATGGGATCGATCCAAACATCTTCGTTGGGAATGCCATATTCCGCCGCCTTGGCCATCAATTCGGCCGTCAACGCCCCCCTCTCGCTGGCATCCCTGGGCATCCCCTCGGGTCCCCAGAGGAGGGCTACAAAACCCGCGTCATATTTCTGGGCCAGGGGCAATTCAGCCTCCATCCTCTCTGGCCTGGCCATGATGGAATTGATGACGGCCTTTCCCCTCTTGTTCTGATAAACCCTCAAGCCAGCCTCCACGGCCACCTCATTGGTGGTATCCAGGTAGAGAGGGATATCCACGACCTCTTGGACCGTCTTGACGATCCACTCCATCAACTCGTCCCCGGCCTTTCGGGCCGGCCCCAGATTGATATCGATATAGTCGATCCCCGCTTCTGCCTCGGCAACGGCAAGCTCTTGAATTGTCTTGGCATCCCTTTCCCTCATGGCCGTACCGATCCGTTTCACCATAACGTTAAGGTTTTCCCCGATCAGTATCATACTCCCCCTCCTTTTCCTATCGAATGCCCCCTCTTGTGCGAAGTGATACCAACGAACCATCGCAGAAGGAAATCCGCAACCCTGCGATTTATTGAGGTTTTTCGATTACTTCCACATCTCCTTCAGATAGCCGGGCAGGTGAGCGGCCTCCCGTGGCCCGATCATCACCTCCCAATCCGAACCAAGCTCCTCCTCCAGATCTCCTGACACCACGGCAACGGCCCCCGGAATGATGATCTTCCGGTGCTTGATCTTATCCTCAATGCCGCTCTTCTTGATGAAGGCCCCCATGGCATCGCCCACGAATTTCCCCGCCGCCCATGCCGTCAGGACGGAAAGACCTTCAGTATCCATCACCGCAAGCCAACTGGGAATGCGGCTGGCCTCGATCTCCCCCGACACGATGAAGTAGGTCAGGGAGAAGTTGGTGGTGATCATTAACGGGGAGCTCTCATTCGGGGACCCGATTTCGTAAATCTTCTGCTCCATCATCATCGGCCGTTGGGGATCGGTATAGATGTTCATCCTCTCCACCAAGAGGGGAAAGATGCTGGAACCATCGAAATCGGACATGACAATGATGCCCGCATATTTTGCGACAAGGGTGGCGGCAATGAGGGACTCCTTCATGGGGTCATCGGTCATCTCGCAGGGAAAGGTAATGGTGGGATATCCCAGTGGGCGAAACTTCTTGAGCAGTGCAGCCCTTCGGATGAATACCTGGTCCTCGAAGGCCCTCCGAAGAGTTCTCGATCCACTATCCAAAACCAGATCCTTTATCCCTGCACCCTCTAGCTTGGTCGTCAGCTGGGAGAGCCTCTCGAGATCATCCGCCTTGATCGCCAAGGGGCAGGAATGTTCTTTGGCCAATTTGCCCAAGGTCTCGGCATTTCCATCGGTTACCGCGTAAATCAAGGGAACTCGATCGGCACAGGCCTTCAGGCCCGCCTCCAATACCTCCGCCTTATCGCTCATGAGAATCAGACCGGCATCGGTCTGGCCTTTGATCTTTTCGATCAGATTGACGAATTTAGTCACATCCCCCGTCTCATTCTTCACGGCGACCAACTCCGGACGAAGGATCAGGCCTACCCGTTCATACCTGAGTTCCTTGAACCGCTTCAACCGTGCTTCAATCTCCCCATCATCCATCCCATCGGAGATCAGCAGGGCAAGCCCGGGCTTATTGACGAAGGTCTTTTCGTGACGAAAGAGCACCGTCTCCCCGCCGATTTTCACCGCATTATCCCCGACGCCAATGGTGAGGGGTCGTATGGGGGGGGCTGCCGCCTCGGAAAGTTGTTCCTTAGTCTCGTCCGAGACATACGGACAGGAAGCCAATTCGGCCTTTCCCGCCGCCAGGTTCATGGCGAAAGCGAGGCATGTCGGAACACCGCATTCACCGCAGTTTGTCTTGGGCAGCAACTTAAAGATTTGGATTCCGGTCAGTCCCATCGCTCCATCTCCTTTCCAATTTCGATTGCCCTGCCTGTTACATTGCCTGATAGCCAACTTCCGGACACGTCATGATGTAAAGGAAGTTACCTCACACCTCCAAGATAGGATCCATAGTCAGGGCGGGGTGCTGTTTCTCCTCAAGGAAGGGAAGGATCACCTCCTCGGTTTCACCAACACTCTCATCCGCTATTCTATCCAAGAGGTCCGGTACACCCAATTCTTCAGCCCTCTTGACGAATCGTTCCTTGATCTCCTCTTTGAGCATCTTCGGCATCCAGACCACCCTGAGGATGCCGCCCTCCGCCCTGAGGAATTTCCTCTGAGTGATATTGTACTTCCCGTGCCCCACGAACCCCGGGGTAATGACCCCACCCCCCACAGTGCCGGCCAGGGTGGTGAATTTCATCCCACAGGGGGTCATCCCCAGATAATCACGGTTGACCGTCATGATGCCGTTACAGAGGGGCAGTACTGCGGCAATACATTCACAACATCCACAGGTGGTCATGGGATCGTGGACGATGCTATAGAAATTGTACTGTTCGAAGGTCTGCCGGGATGCCTTGTAGAGGAACTCGTTGCATCCCTTCCATTGCCCGAGCCTCGCATCGATGACCTCTCCCTTCTGAACCGGCTGGTTGGGGCCCGTCGGATT
>JBGVTJ010000011.1:0-3339 GCA_041862515.1 Thermodesulfobacteriota bacterium
AAATCCCACCCGCGGACGTCATCCACATAGCCGTTCCCATCATCATCGATCCCCGGAGTTCCATTGAGCTCCGCCTCGTTGATCCAAATGTTAGTATTTGTCCCATCATCAAGATCAGGGTGGTTATATGCAACCCCGGTATCTATGACTGCGATGACCACGCTGGGATCCCCTCTAGTAATATCCCAGGCCTCGGGGGCATCGATGTCTGCATCCAAGGTGATATTATGCAATCCCCAAAGGGTCCCATAATTGGGATCTTCTGGATCGAAGGGAGGATCGTCAGGGAAGGTTGCGAGGGCTCGGATAATATAATTGGGCTCAGCATATTCAACCAATGGGTTCGCCCTGAGTTGTGCCAAGGCTTCCTCAATATGCAGATAGTGGGGGATCTTTAGATGCTGAACCGCAATGGTATGGAAGGTCTTCGTTGCCTGAAGGCCCATGGCAGACTTCAACTGCCCAATAGAATGAATCGATGTTTTTTCTTTCCATTTTACCAAGACCTCTCCCGGGACGTAGGGAAAGGGAATGCTCCCACCACGGGGGAGAACTGAGCTATACCCGTCATATCCATGAAGTGTGGGGAGAGAAGGTTCCCATCCGATAAGTACGAGCAGCAATATCAATGATAGAGTGATTTTCCTCATATCGTGCTTACCATGAGCGAGGCTTAATACAGCGTCCTTGATGAGTCGATGATTTCATTATTACGGGATAATACGCAAAAATCGTACCAGAGAGATGGATTTTTGCGATGTTATCCGATTTAATCGTCCAACATCGGCAATTTTCAGATAATTCAACCCGCCAAACTGGGGTGAAGAAGAAAAATTTCGCTAAAATATGCAATTTTTTCATACGTTGTTGGATGAGACTGATGTCCCAGGAGGAAGAAGGGAGAAACCGTGGGGCTGGAATGTTGGTATTGACTGCCGACGGATTTCCTGTATAATCTGTGGGCCAAACTGAGACCGAGGGGTGAATCATTGGTCGATTTCTTGGGGGATTTGAGACGCACGGACTACTGCGGAAGCCTCAGGCCATCCGATGAGGGCAGGGAAGTTGTCCTGATGGGTTGGGTCCAGCGACGCAGGGACCACGGTGGTGTCATCTTCGTTGATTTGAGGGATAGGGAGGGAATTATTCAGGTAGTCTTTAACCCGGAGATTAATCCGGAGATCCATGCCAAGGCCCACAGGATCCGGAGCGAATTTGTTTTGGCGGTAAAGGGTGAAGTCACAATGCGGCCTGCAGAGAGTATCAACCCTGATCTGGATACGGGGGAGATCGAGGTACTGACGAAGGAGCTGAGAATCTTAAGCGCTTCGGAAAATCCCCCCTTTTTGATCGAGGACAACGGGGAGATCTCAGAGAATGTCCGTCTCAGGTACCGGTATCTCGATTTAAGGAGGCCGAGGCTTCAGAGGAATTTGATATTGCGTCATAAAGTAGCCAAGGCAGTGAGGACCTATTTGGACGGCCAGGGGTTTCTCGAGATCGAAACCCCTGTTTTGACCAGAAGCACCCCTGAGGGTGCAAGGGACTACCTCGTTCCCAGTCGGGTCAATCCGGGACGCTTTTATGCTCTTCCCCAGTCTCCCCAACTCTTTAAGCAGCTCCTCATGGTTTCGGGGCTCGATCGATATTACCAAATTGTGAGGTGTTTCAGGGACGAAGATCTCCGTATGGATCGTCAACCCGAGTTCACCCAGATCGATATCGAGATGTCTTTTGTTGGGGTCGAGGATATCCAGAGGACGATGGAGGGGATGATGGCCTTCATCTTCAGGGAAGTCCTCGACCTAGATCTTCCCATGCCCTTCCCCGTTCTCGGTTATGAAGAAGCCTTGGACCGCTATGGGACGGACAAGCCAGACATCCGGTTTGGCTTGGAACTGAAGGAGATTTCCGATTTGGTGGGAGAATCTGGTTTTGGGATATTCAGAGAGGTGATAGAAGAAGGGGGGATCGTTAAGGGGACTGCGGTGGAGGGAGGGGCTTCCCTCTCGCGGAGCGAGGTGGACAACCTAGTGGGTTTCGTCCAGGGGCTTGGGGCTCAGGGTTTGATCTGGGTCAAGGTGGTACCGGAAGGGTGGCAATCCCCCATTGCTAAATTCTTTGAAGGATCCTCAAGAAACGCCATTACAGAGAGAATGGCTGCTGGCGAAGGAGATTTATTGCTCTTTGTGGCAGGTGATCGAGGTATCGTCAATCATACCTTGGCAAACCTGAGGCTTCATCTCGGGGGGAAATTGGATTTAATTCCTTCCGAAACGTATCGATTCGTCTGGGTTCGAGATTTTCCCCTCCTGGAATTCAGCCAAGAAGAGCGTCGGTACGTCGCCGTTCATCATCCCTTTACCGCGCCCAAAGATGAGGACATTCCACTGTTGGAAGATCATCCAGAGGAGGTGAAGGCCAAGTCATACGATCTGGTTTTGAACGGGATTGAGATTGGGGGCGGGAGTATTCGGAATCACATCATGGAAGTCCAGTCCATGGTTTTCAGGAAGCTGGGTATCGGTGAAGAGGAAGCGAAGGAGAGATTTGGGTTTTTGATGGAGGCCTTGAGGTACGGACCCCCGCCCCATGGAGGGATCGCGTTCGGTTTCGATCGAATCGTCATGATACTGAGCGGCTCCGAATCTATTCGCGAGGTGATCGCTTTCCCGAAGACGCAGAAGGCCACCTGTCCCTTAACAGAGGCTCCGACGGAGGTCGATCCGAAACAACTGGATGAACTCTCCATCAAGGTAAAACCGGTGGCCTAGGTCTTTCGATCCATGAGTTCGGCGAGGAATGTATGACGGCATTCAACGGTGGAGAGAGGGAGCCGTAAAGATGTCAAGAAAGGAAATGGGCTTCTTGGATCATAAAAGAACCTCCTTCGAAAGATTTGACCTTCGCGCAGTAACCGAACCGAAGCTCTATCGGAATATCTAACCCCTACGAGGACGTCGGCACGATTGAATGCGACCACAGGAATGTCCTTATAGATTTCCCCGACGAGATTTTCATCGTGCATACCACCCCGCTTGGGGGATGGGCAAAAGGCCCCCTCTATAGGTTGAAACAGATCGTCGATCTCTTCAAGATGGTTCAGAGAGTGGGTGACTCCCGTCTTATCATCCATCCATTGCAACTGCCTTGATGTAATATTCAGCACTGGGAACAGGAGTAGTTACGGAAACACCCCATCCCATCGAATGAACACGGTTATAAAAAATCCTTGACAAAAGGGAAATTATCTAGTAGTGAGAAAGAGAAAAAATTCACATTTTCAAAAACGAGGAATTTTTAACAATAATCTGCCAAGCCATAAAAAGGTGAATTTAG
>JBGVTJ010000012.1:0-4010 GCA_041862515.1 Thermodesulfobacteriota bacterium
GCCTGCGAACCCCGAAAGGGTCACTTCGGAGGTATGGAAGCGAAGGGACAAGGTTGTTGTCCCATGGAAAATATTATTTCCGGGGGGTGAAGAGGTTAAGAGAACACTTTCCATAAAACTAAGGAACCTTCCACAGTAATGAATCTTGTTTTTTGAGAGAATCTTAAATAATGTTAATATCTAACGAAGCAAAAGAGGAGGATTGAGATGAAATTCCCAAAATGTATTTCCCTCTTTATCGTAATCCTCTCATCCACTCTTATGATTTGGGGATGTGCCGTAAACCCGGTAACCCAAAAGCGGGAAATCATGATTTATAGCGATGCTGCTGAAGTTGAAATGGGGGAAAAAGCCCACGCTGAAGTCATGAGGCAATATGGAAAGTATGATGACCCGAACCTTGAACGCTATATCAATGATATCGGACAGAGGCTTGCCAAGATGTCGCACCGGCCCGTTATCCAGTATCACTACATGGTGCTCGACAAGCCCTTTATTAACGCCTTCGCCCTGCCTGGCGGTTACGTTTATATTACGAGAGGGCTTTTGGCTCATGTGAATAGTGAAGCCGAACTTGCAGGGGTCCTGGGACATGAGACGGGACATATCACGGCCAGGCATGGTGTGAAGAGGCTTCAGAAGGCAATTGCTTCCCAGTTCATCCTGGCAGGAGTTGCCATCGCCACTGAATCCGGAGGGCTCGTGCAGGGAAGCAGCATCCTTCTGACGGCTGCGCTCCAGACATACAGCCGCAGGGACGAACACCAAGCCGATGAGCTCGGGGGACTGTATGCCTTTAGATCGGGATATGACCCCACGAAGAGTATGGGTTTTCTCAAGACCCTTAAAAAGATGGACAAGAAGACTCCCAGCGCTGTGGAAGCCATCTTTAGAACCCATCCCCTGACGGAGGACCGAATCGAGAGGGTTGAGGCCCAATCCCGTGAGCTCTCTCAAAAGAGCCGCGGGGTGCATCTAAAAATCCGATCTGATGAGTATATTTCCCACATAGACGGCTTGGTGTTCGGCCCCGGGGAAAAGGATGGGGTAATTCAGGAGAACATCTATCGGAATAGATTTTACCGATTTTCGGTATCCGCCCCCTCTGGCTGGAAGATAAAACGGGATGACGCTGCGGGCTCGCTGAAGATGAAACACCCCACAAAGGACTATTACTGTCAGACGTTGGTTTTCGGGTTGAAAGCGGAGATGAATCCAGGCCAATTTGCCCGATCCTTCGAGACCAAATCCGGTCTCAAGAGGGTCTCTGCCAGCCAGATGACGATACGTGGATCGGAAGCCCTCGTTGCCCTTTACTATCCCAGGTCCAGCAGCGGGGCTCCCTTGGCCGTCGAAATTGCATACGTAGTGAGGGGAAACACGGGTTTTATGGTCGTCGGGATTACTCAGGCCCCATACTTCCATGAAGCCAAACCCTCCTTTCGACAGGTCATGAACAGCTTCCAATTCCTCACCCAGGCCGAGGCTGACCGAATTCCCATTGAGCGGCTGAAGGTTTATAGCGTTGGAAAGGGGGATACGCTCCGTTCCATCTCGAAGAGATTCTATGGAACGCCGGATAAGGCTGGAGAAATCATGGAGTTTAACGGGATAACCGATGAGTCGTCTTTGCAGCCCGGTAAGAAATTGAAGATAAGACCCACGGTAAAACAGGGATAGGGGAAAGCTTCAGGGAAAAAGGGCCAGAACTTCGAGCCCCATATTCTCCGGGAAATCGTACATGATATTCATATTTTGAATGGCCTGTCCGGAGGCCCCCTTCATGAGGTTGTCGATTGCGGATATGGCGATGAGCTTTCCCCTCTTTTGGTCCACCTTTAAACCGATGTCGCAGAAATTTGATCCCCTCACATCCAACGTGTTGGGGAATTTGCCCAAGGGGCAAACCCGGACGAAGGGCTCTCTCCTATAGAAGTCCGCAACCCATTGCAAAACGGTTTCGGTGGTTTCATTTTGGGCGAGCTCACAGTATATGGTAGTCAGGATCCCCCGGCTCATGGGAATGAGATGAGGTGTGAAGATGACGGTAAGGGGATGCCCGGCAAGACCGCTTAGCTCCTGTTCGATCTCGGGACAATGCCGATGTTCGAGGATCTTATATGCCTTCAGTCCTTCATTTACCTCGGAAAATTGGGTTTCCAGGGAGAGCTCCCTCCCAGCACCACTGACTCCTGATTTGGAGTCGATAACGATCCCCTCGTGGGTAATGACTCCTTGTTTGATTAAGGGTATCAAGGGGAGAAGGGCCCCTGTTGGATAGCAGCCCGGGTTTCCCACAATCCGCGCTCCCTTAATACGACTGCGGTAAAGCTCGGGGAGCCCATATACCGAATCCTTCAGCAACTCTGGACAGGTGTGCGGTTGATACCATTTCTCGTAAACCCGGTGATCCCGAAAGCGAAAGTCAGCACTGAGATCGACGATCTTCTTTCCCCTTTCATGCAATGGGGGAATAACCTCCATAGCCGTCTTATGGGGAACGGCCGAAAAGATGAAATCCGATTCTTCAGCCACTTCCTCCATGGGTGCGTTTTGGCATCGGAATTCTATTCGTCCTTTCAGGGATGGAAAGACTTCACTGATGGGATCGCCTGCGTATTTCCGGGAGGTGAGAATGGAGATCTCCGCCTCGGGATGTCCGATCAAAAGCCTGATCAACTCAGATCCCGTATAACCCGTCGCTCCGACTATCCCCACTCTCAGCATATCCTCTTTCCCAAAAGGTAGGAGGGATCATAAAACAGAAAAAGGGATGTCATCCCGCTCAAAAAGAGGCGAATGACCTCCCCTTTCCATGATGGTTATTGGCTTACCTCTTCGAGTATTGATAGCTCGCTCTTGCCCCCCTTTTACCGTATTTCTTTCGCTCCTTAACCCTGGAATCTCGGGTGAGAAATCCCTCCTTCTTCAGGATATCCCTGAGTTTACCGTCATATTGGAGAAGGGCTTTAGTTATGCCGTGTTTGATGGCATCGGCCTGTCCTGACATACCCCCTCCTCTCACATTTACAACCAGGTCGAACTGATTCTGAGTTGACGTCAGCTCGAAGGGTTGCTGAATGATCATTTTGGCCGTTTCCCTCCCAAAGTACTGATCTGACGGCGTCTTGTTGATAATTACCTTTCCTTCCCCTGGCTTTAGCCAAACCCTGGCAATAGCGGTTTTCCTCTTTCCCGTGCCATAGTGAGTCTTTACAGCCATAGCGATCTCCGTATGTAATTCAGATCTCGATCTGTTTTGGTTGTTGCGCCTGATGGGGATGTTCAGCACCGGCATAGACCTTAAGTTTCTTGAAGAGTTTTCTTCCCAATCTATTCTTCGGAAGCATACCCTTGACTGCGAGGCGAATCAGGTCCTCGGGCCTTTTGGCCTTCAAATTATCCGCCGTAATTGATTTAATCCCCCCTGGATACCCGCTGTGACGATAATAGACCTTCTCCTTCCACTTCTTCCCTGTCAGGTTCACCTTGTCGGCATTAATCACTACGACGTAGTCACCAGTGTCCACATGAGGAGTGAAGGCAGGATTATTCTTTCCCCGAAGAATTTTGGCGAGTTCCGATGCAAGACGGCCCAAAACCTTATTTTCGGCATCCACTAAATACCAATTCCTTTGAAAGTCTTCCTTTTTGGCCATGAAGGTACGCATCTTACTCAATTCCCTTTAGAAATCAAAAATTAATACTATATGGCCTCAATTGTCAAGGGAGGCAGTATTTTTTGAAGCTTCCTGAGCTCCTGGAGAATACCGCTGTCGCTGAGCGTAATCTGCTGGAGAAGTGGGGTACCCATCGAGGGTGAACAGAGCTTGTCCTGAGTCTTCGACCCTGAGCCTTTCGGCAGTGAGCTCAAGGCCGAACTGCTCAGACCGAAGGGCGAAGTCGAAGGGCTTCGACGTGAGTCTTCGACCCTGAGGGCAGACCGAAGGGCTCAGCCGAACGGAAGGGGAAGGCCAGCCCTTGAGAGGCTGGAAGAGGTAAATATTCCC
>JBGVTJ010000013.1:0-6803 GCA_041862515.1 Thermodesulfobacteriota bacterium
GAACCAGGGCAACGGCCTGTTTCGACGTGATCCTTCTCAAGCAAATTGCGCTCATGGAGAGCGGTGTTCCCTCGAGACTCAGGAAACTCCAGCCGGGATAACCGTTGACAGCTCTGGGATATTCGCATACCATGAGCGCGACTCGATGTGGGGAAACCTTTGCACATCCGTTGTCTGCTTTAGCCTGAGGTCAGAAGATCGATGAAGGAAGAGGATCTATTCGTCGTTACCGTGGTCGGAGAGGATCGGGTTGGCCTGGTCGCCTCCGTTACAGGGATCTTATTCGAGGCGGGACTCAATATCGTTGATATCGAACAGAGCGTCATCCACGCTCAATTCACTATGGTTCTGTTGGTGCAGACCTTCAAACCTGCCTTCGATATGCGGCAACTGAGGCGGGACTTAGAGGGTATTGGCCGGGATCTGGACTTGAATATCGCCGTGATGCCCTTGGGGGAATTCAAGGGATTACGTCTGGCAGAGGAGAAGACTCCCTACGTCCTGACCATCCTCGGATCAGATCGCCCTGGAGTTGTAGCGGCAATTTCGCGCGTATTGGCCGAGGGTTCAGCCAATATTGAGAAAATTAAGATGATCGCGCGGGGGGAATTCCTGGCCATGGAGATGCTCGTGGATATCCGAGGGAGGAACTTTGCCCACCTAAGGGAGAGGCTCTTGGAGGTGGCCAATGAAATCGGGATGGATATCATAGCCCAGCCGGAAAGGATGTACAAGAAACGAAAGAAAATAATCGTCTTCGATATGGATTCCACCATCGTTGATGCTGAAATCATCGATGAGATGGCACGATTTTGCGGCATGGGCCGGGAGGTCGGGGAGATAACGGAGCGGGGGATGCGGGGTGAAATCGACTTTGCCCAGTCGTTGAGGGAGAGGGTTCGGTGCCTCAGAGGAATTGGAGTGGACGATTTAAATTCCCTCACCGGGAGCATGAGATTAACCGAGGGGTCTGGCGAATTGATTTCCGCCCTTAAGGAGATGGGGTTTAAGATTGCGTTGATCAGCGGTGGTTTCGACTTCTTCACCGATGTCCTCAAGGAGAGATTGGGATTCGATTATGCCTTTGGGAATCGACTGGAGACCAAAGGAGGAAGGTTGACGGGGAGGGTGAAGGGGAGGATAATCGATGCGAAGCGAAAGGCGGAAATCGTCGATGAAATTTGCAGAAGGGAGGGAGTAACCAGGGAAGAAGTTGTAGCTGTGGGGGATGGAGCAAACGATCAGATCATGCTCGCCAATGCCGGATTGGGGATTGCCTTTAATGCAAAAGACGTTTTGAAGAGGGTAGCTGATGGTTCTCTCACCAAGGACCACTTGAAAGGGGTGTTATATTGCCTCGGCATAAGCGACGTGGATATCGGCACGGTCTAAGAGGATGGCCGAGGGAAGGGAGGAGCAGGTGATCAAAGCGGTTATTCTGGATTTCGATGGGACATTGGCGGAATTGAATTTGGATTTCTCGGCAATGAAGGAGAAGATCCTCAACCTCATTGAGGAATATGGAATTGCTCGGGACTGCTTGAGGGAGGGATACATACTGGAAATTATCGATGAGGTCACCTCTGTTTTGTTGAAAAAGGATCGGCCTTTGGCGGAACTCTTCGCGGAGAAGGCCCAAAAGATGTTGAGGGAGAAAGAATTGGAGGCTGCCTCGGAGAGCCGTCTCTTACCGGGAGTGGAGTCCATGCTGAGGAACCTAAGAAGTGCCGGGGTGAAGGTTGGTATCATTACCAGAAACTGCGATGGAGCGGTTCGGAGGATCTGTGCCCACATTGAATCCCTTTGCGACGCTTTCCTGTCGAGGGATTCCGTTGAAAGGGTCAAACCAGATCCCCGCCATCTCGCTACACTCCTCGACAGGCTGGGAGTAACCGTTGAAGGTGCCATTATGGTGGGGGACCATCCCATGGATATTCTCGCCGGGAAAAGGGTCGGAATGCGGACGGTGGGGGTGTTGACGGGGAGGACCACAAGGGATCAATTTTTGGAAACAGGGGCCGATTATGTCCTGGAAAGCGCTTCCCAGCTCCCCGGATTGATCGAGAGGCTGAATCAGTAACCTCAATTATCCCACCGGATGACCCATCGGGCCGGGAAAACGCCCATCTCCTCTGATATTTCCTTTCCTTGATGCGCGTTGGGGGACCAATGCCATGGGAAGGCCTAGAGGCTTTCCTCTTCCTGTTCACCCTCGAAATCCCGTCTGGAGTTTCCTGGCTTTTTTAGAGGGCGTTTTTCTAACCTATTGATTATAAAGGATATCTTATTTCTCCTGGGCGAACACCGTTCTCCCTTCGGTTGCTCGTGGTCTGTCGCCCTAATTCCCCTTCGCTCACAGTAAAGAATTTTGGACCATTCTGGAGTTCGCTTCACTAAGAGTGGTTAGCCAAAATTCTTTACTGTTCGCTCCAGAGAACCAGGGCAACGGCCTGTTGCGACGTGATCCTTCCCAAGCAATTTACGTTCATGGACAGCGGTGTTCCCTAGAAACTCAAGCTCCAGAACCTCGTATATTGACATTACCCCTCGTATGAAATAAGATTAACTCCGTTTGAGGCCATTCTTAAGAGAGGCTCTCGCCGGGAAAGTCAACGTGGCTTCCTGAATCTCAACGGAAAGGGTTTTGGATGGACAAGAAGTACCTGTTTTCCCCTGGGCCTACGATGTTGCCCCAGGATATCATGCTCAAGATGGCCGAACCGATTATGCACCATCGGGAAGCCGAATATGAAGCCATATTCGAGGAAGTTCGGGAAGGGCTCAGGTATCTTTTCCAGACGGAGAACGAGGTTCTCGTATTTGCCTCCTCTGGAACTGGGGCCATGGAAGGGGCTGTTGCCAACCTGTTATCGTCTGGGGATAAGGCCCTGGTGGTGCGGGGGGGTAAGTTTGGCCAACGGTGGGAAGAGATTTGTCACGTTTATGGGATCGAGGTGAGGCCCATTGATGTGAAGTGGGAGGAGGTCGTTGACCCGGAGGTGATCGAGGACAGCTTGAAGGAGGATCCTTCTATTCGGGCTGTGTTCACTCAAGCCACTGAGACCTCCACCGGGGTGGTTCATCCCATACGGGAGATAGCTGAGATTACAGGAAGGTACGAGGAGACGGCGATTGTCGTCGATGCCATAACGGGAATTGGGGCCATCGATATTCCGATGGACGCGTGGAATTTGGACGTGGTAATAAGCGGCTCTCAAAAGGCCCTCATGCTTCCGCCAGGGCTCTCTTTCGTTGCCCTCAGTGAGAAAGCGTGGAATTTGGTTGATCGCTCGGATTTACCCAAGTACTACTTCGACTTCAGAAAGCAGCTGGAATCGGCAAAGAAGAATCAGAGCACGTTTACGCCCGCAATCACCTTGGTGATTGGTTTGAGGGAATCGTTGAGAAAGATTCGGCGGGAGGGATTGAAGGCTCTCTTCGCTCGGCACGATCTCCTTGCCCGAGCGACACGAGAAGCGGTAAAGGCCCTGGGACTGGAACTCTTTGCAGCAGAATCGCCGAGTAATGCACTAACGGCGGTAAGGATTCCGGAGGGCATAGGGGCCAATGAGATAAAGAGCCGATTTTTCGAGGAATACGGGATTACCGTTGCCGGAGGGCAGGATCAGGCCAAGGGAAAGATCATCCGGATTGCCCACTTGGGGTACTACGGACGTCTGGATGTGATCATGGTTATCAGTGCGCTGGAGATGCTTCTCAAGGAGATGGGCCATCAATTCGAGCTGGGTGCTGGGGTGAAGGCTGCGGAAGAGGTGTTCATAGCCCTTGGAGGTGGGCCAAATGGAAGGGGAAAGAACGTACCGGGTATTGGTGGCTGATCGGTTGTCCTCCAAGGGTATAGAGATCCTGAAGGGGCAGGAGAGGATTACGTGTTATGTGGAAGCCAATATCAGCCCCGGTGAGTTAAGGGCAACGATCGGGGAATACGATGGTATTATTGTCCGGAGCAAAACAGCGCTTACTGCTGATATTATCAACGCATCGGAGAGGCTCAAGGTAATCGGACGTGCCGGCATTGGAATAGATAACATCGACATGCAAGCAGCCACGCGGAGGGGAATTCTCGTGATGAACACCCCCACTGAAAATGCCGTGGCGGCCGCCGAACATACCATAGCCATGATGCTCGCCGTATCGAGGAATATTCCACAGGCCAACACTTCCACGAAGTCGGGAAAGTGGGAGAGGGGTAAATTCATGGGGGTCGAGCTCTATGAGAAGACCCTCGGCATCCTCGGGATTGGTAATATCGGTAGCCTTGTAGCGGAGAGGGCCCAGGGATTGAAGATGCATGTGATAGTGTACGACCCTTATATCTCCCCGGATATAGCGGCCCAAAAGGGAGTTTCTTTGGTCACCTTGGATGATCTGTTGAGCCGATCCGATTTCATCAGCATCCATACCCCCTTAACGGAAGAGACCGGGCACTTAATCGACGCTGAGTCCTTTGAGAGGATGAAAACGGGCGTGATGATCATTAACTGCGCCCGGGGGGGGATTGTTGACGAAAGCGCCCTCTTGGCTGCACTGAGGTCTGGAAAAGTGAGGGGAGCTGCCCTGGATGTCTTTGAGCATGAGGCGGCGGGAAATAACCCACTGTTCGAAATGGACAATGTTATCTGTACCCCTCACATCGGAGCTGCCACAAGTGAAGCCCAGGAGAATGTGGCCGTGGCCATTGCCGATCAGGTAGTCGATTTCCTCATCAACAAGAGGATTCGAAATGCGGTGAACATTCCCATCGTTGGCCCTGATGTCCTCCCCGTAGTCAAGCCTTATCTCGATTTAGGGGAGAAATTGGGGAGTTTTCTCACCCAAATATCGGACTTCGCAATCGAAGAGCTTTTCGTGGAGTACAAGGGCAGCGTGGTGGAGTATGACGTCTCACCCATTACCGTTTCCATATTGAGGGGTTTGTTGACTCCGTACATGGGGGAGGTGGTCAATTTTGTAAACGCTTCCGTCATAGCCAAGGACCGGGGAATCTTGGTGAGGGAATCCAAGTCGAGTAGCTCTGAGGATTTCGCCAATATGGTTGCTATTACGGCGATGGGCAGAGGGGAAAGGAATGTTGTAGCAGGGGCCCTTTTCGGTACCAAGGATTTCCGGATTGTGCAAATCAACGATTTCCGTATCGAGGCCGTACCCAAGGGTAACATGCTCTTGATTCAGAATTACGACAGGCCCGGCGTCATCGGGAATATCGGGACAACCCTCGGGAATAGAAATATCAACATCGCTACCATGCAATTTGGCCGCGATCGTATAGGGGGCAATGCCATTTCCCTGGTTCACTTGGATTTGGTCATATCGAAAGAGCTGATGGAACAGCTATCAGAGTTGCCCAATGTTATCTCCGTTAAACATATTGAACTCTGAGATTGAAACGAGGGTAAGAGAATGCCCAACGTAATTGTCGTGGGAAGTCAATGGGGTGATGAAGGCAAGGGGAAGGTTGTTGACCTCTTTAGCCAGTTCGCCGACGTGATCATCCGATTTCAGGGAGGAAATAACGCCGGCCATACCCTGGTGGTAGAGGGCGAGAAGTTTATCTTCCACCTGATTCCCTCTGGTATCCTCCATCCGGGGAAGAAATGCATTATCGGCAGTGGCGTTGTAATCGATCCCGATGTGCTCTGCGAGGAGATTGACGCCGTGAAGAAGAGGGGATATTTTCAAGATGAATCCCAACTCCTCATCAGCGAGGGCGCCCATCTCATCATGCCCTACCATAAGGCCATCGATGTGGCTCGAGAACGCCTTAAATCGGCGGGTAAGAAAATCGGGACAACCGGAAAGGGTATTGGGCCAGCTTATGAGGATAAGGTTGCCCGGTATGGGATCAGGGTAATTGATCTCCTCGATGAAAGGGCCTTCAGTGAAAAACTGGAGGAAAATCTGACCCAAAAGAATTTCTATTTGACCGAAATGCTCGGGGAATCCCCTTTGGATGGGGCTCAAATCCTCAGAGATTATATGGGGTTTCGGGAACGACTGGGGAAATATATGGTCGACACGTCCCTTGCCATCCACGAGGAGATGATGGGGGGGAGGAATTTGCTCTTTGAGGGGGCACAAGGGTGCCTGCTGGATGTAGACCACGGCACCTATCCCTACGTAACCTCATCCAGCACGGTAGCCGGAAATGCCTGCTCGGGTTCGGGGATCGGCCCGACCCATATCCATTCCGTCATTGGGGTTTCAAAGGGTTATACGACGAGGGTGGGGGGAGGACCCTTTCCAACGGAAATTGACGGTACTTTGGCGGAGGAGATTCGGGAAAGGGGAGGGGAATACGGGGCTACTACGGGGAGGCCGAGGCGATGTGGCTGGTTCGACGCCGTCATCGTCAAGCACGCTGCAAGGGTTAATGGTTTGAGCGGTATAGCCTTAACGAAACTTGACGTCTTGGATAGCCTGGATAAGATCAACGTGTGTACCGGTTACCGATGGAACGGGAAGGTCCTCGGACAGGTGCCATCGAGCCTCGGTGTCTGGGAGGCTGTGGAGCCAGTGTATGAGGAGTTCGATGGTTGGCAGGAGGATGTCAGGGGAGCAAGGAAATTTTCGGACCTTCCGATCAACGCCCAACGGTATATACGGCGGCTTGAAGAAGTTGTTGAAACGGAAGTCATCCTCATTTCGGTGGGGTCGGAGAGAAATGAGACTATCCTTCTCAAAAACCCCTTTGATGGAGGATAGATTTCTCTCGGGGTAAGGATTATATATAATAGAATAGTTACTTAATCGTTCTTTGTTCTTCCCTATTCTCCCATCCACGT
>JBGVTJ010000014.1:0-8090 GCA_041862515.1 Thermodesulfobacteriota bacterium
GTGGATGCCATTGAGGTGAGTTACGGGGGTACCGCTCGATTCTCCCCTGGAGGTGGTATCCGGTTCAAAAAGGCCATCGAGGGGGGAAAGATCCGTTTCGAGGACTATACCAATTTCCAGATGACCCTGAGGTTTTTGGCTGGGGCCATGGGCCTTCCCTTCATGCCCATCCGATCCTTACTGGGAACGGATGTGGTGAAGAAATGGGGGTTCGATGAGGCATTTCGGAAGAGTAACCCCAGGATTCCTGAAAAGAAGATGGCCGTGGTGGAAAATCCCTTTGCGAGGGATGGGACGGATGAGAAGGTCGTCCTCGTTCCGGCCATCAATCCCGACGTCACCCTGATCCATGCCCAGCAGGCCGACCGCCAGGGGACCGTAAGGATCAAGGGATTGACCTATACCGATGCGGAACAAGCCAAGGCAGCCAAGTACCTCATCGTCTCCTGCGAGGAGGTGGTGGAGACGGAGACGATTCGTGAGAATCCGGATCAAAATCAGATTCCCTTTTTCATGGTCGATGCCATCGTGGTCGTCCCCTATGGGGCACATCCTACGGCCTGCTACGGATACTATGATTACGACCCATATCACTTAAATCTATACAGGGAAATGGCCCCCGATGACCGAACCTTCCGGCAGTATCTGGACGAATACGTCTTAGGGGTTAAATCCCATGACAACTATCTCGAGAAGATCGGAAAGCATCGCCTATCCGAGATCAAAGCGGACCTGAAGTTGGGATATCGGGCTGGGTTGGGCAGGAGGTAGCGGTAGTAGTGCCTGAGTATTCGTTTCGGGAGATAATGGTGTTGGTTGCGGCCAGGGAGATTCGGGATGAAGATATTGTCTTCTGCGGCACGGGGATTTCCATGGTCGCCGCTATGGCGGCTAAACATATCAGCGCCCCTCACAGCATCATCTTCTTCGAGACGGGAGGGATCGATTCTCAGCTCTTGGAGCTTCCCCTCTCCGTGGGTGATCCTAGGGTAATGTTCGGAACGAGCATTAACGCGGGACTTGCCGATTCCTTCGGTATCTTGCAAAATCCCTTTACGGGGCCGAGAGTGGTGGGGATCTTCGGGGCCGCGCAGATCGACCGACACGGGAATCTCAACACCACATGCATCGGCGATTACTGGCGTCCCCAGGTCCGCTTTCCTGGCTGTGGGGGGGCATGCGATGCCGCATCCTACGCGGGGAGGAGCATCATCTTCATGAAGCAGGAGAAGAGGAAATTCGTGGAGAAGGTGGACTATCTCTCTACCCCTGGATGGATTCCCGGGCCCGGTGGTCGAAAGGAAGCGGGACTTCCGGAAAGGGGGCCGAGCATGGTGATCACGGACATGGGGGTGATGCGGTTCGACGATGACTCCAAACACATGTACCTCTCCCGCACCTATCCGGGGATTCTTCCCCAACAGGTTCAGGATGAGATGGATATCGAGATCGATTTGAGCAGGGCCGTGGAGGAGAAGCCCCCGACGGAGGAGGAGTTGTCCCTTTTGCGGGAGAGGATCGACCCTCAGGGATTGATTATCTGATCCGGGGAGGTAAAGAGAAAGGGGGTGAGATCAGGAAATCAGTGAATTACAGAGGATCACAAACTTTATGGTAAAAGAGGGGGGAAAGACGATTTCTTATCGCGTTGATGATCGCGTCCAGTACTTGAGAACCAGCTGCTGCGCAGGAAGGGATAATCCGGCATGGATGCACGTTTGGATTCCAACAATCCCCTCTTCACTTTCCCCTTAGCACCAATCCTTTTTTATTTCATCGTGGCTTCAATAATTCACCTCTAGCCAAGTTCCTAACAGAGGGGAGGAATGTGATGGGAAAAGGGAGTAGGAAGCCTAACCTCATCCCCTTCAGGGGGAAGTCCCCTTTCGTGGAAGAGGGGGCATTCGTCGATCCTACCAGCAGGATTATGGGAGATGT
The DNA here is from genome assembly GCA_041862515.1 of Thermodesulfobacteriota bacterium. Lineage (GTDB taxonomy): Bacteria > Desulfobacterota > BSN033 > WVXP01. Next base: position 1,939 of record JBGVTJ010000014.1, read on the forward strand.
AACCCTCAGATCCGGGGCCAGCGTTTGGCCTTTGGCCGTTTTGAGGGCAGATAGCGAGGCCATCGTTATCGAGGAGAATGCGGCCATTTTGGATAAGGCGTTGGTAGAGGCGCCCATGGCCCACAGGGTCCTCATCGAGGGGGATGTGATCATCAGTCACGGGGCTATACTCCACGGGTGCACCATTAGAAGGGGGGCCCTCATCGGGATAGGAGCTATCGTCCTGGATGGAGCAGAGGTGGGAAGAGATTCCATCATTGCCAGCGGAAGCGTAGTTCCCCCGGGGTCCCGCGTACCCGAGGGATCATTGGCCATGGGAATTCCGGCTAAAGTGGTAAGGCCCCTGAACGAGAGTGAGATGGCAGCCAAAAAGGAGCAGTTGGCGGAGCTCATGGAAAAATCAGAGCAATATCGGAAGATCTTTGGGTAGAAGGGGGGGAATCGGTGGATATGAATTTTGAATTGGAAAGAGATCAAGGGGAATTCAGGGGAGGGGATGATCAGGATGAAGCAGATTACGCTCAGGGACAATGGAGTCCCCCACAGAGTCAGGAAACTGCACTAGATTTCACAATGGAAGATTCCCCTGAAATTTATTAAAATAATACATATATCGCCGAAACCGTTCTCCTTCATCCCAGGCCGCGCTTTGGAGAGGATCTGAGGAAATGGGCTGGAAGCGAATAAAGGCGTCCCTCCCCCCGGGGAGGTACTATTTTTCGGGGAACGAGGCTGTGGCCGAAGGGGCCATCACGGCCGGGTGCCGTTTTTACGCGGGCTATCCCATAACACCATCCTCGGAGATCATGGAGAGGATGGCCCATCGTCTCGGCCAGATTGGGGGTGTCTTCGTTCAGATGGAGGACGAGCTTTCCTCAATTGCGGCGGTCATCGGTGCTTCATGGGCGGGGGCCAAGGCTATAACAGCCACTTCAGGACCTGGTCTCAGTCTCATGATGGAAAATATCGGGTACGCGGCCTTTACGGACACACCGTGTGTCATCGTCGATATCCAGCGGGCGGGTCCGGCAACGGGGCAGGCAACCCGGGTTGGAAGTGGGGATATCATGCAGGCCAAATGGGGATCCCACGGGGATTACCAGATCATCGCCCTCTCCCCGTGGAGTGTCCAGGAGATGTACGATCAGACCATACAGGCCTTCAATTTCGCAGAACGTTACCGTGTCCCGACGTTTCTCCTGGGTGACGAAGCCATTGGCCACCTGCGGGAAACTCTCGAGATCAAACCCTGGGTGAGGGCTTTCGATCGAAAGAAATCCAAGGGAAAACCGCCCTTCGACTCCAAGGAACCCCGTCAAATTCCCCCCATGCCAGCCTTTGGAGAAGGAGAGAGCCTCCTGGTTACCGGCTCTACACACGATGGCCTCGGAATTCGGAGGACAGATGACCCAGAGGTCCACGCCAGGTTAGTGAAAAGGCTCAACGATAAAATCCTCCTGAACCAAGAGGATATCATTGACACTGAGGAATTCTTTTTAAGTGATGCCACGGTGGCGGCCCTCTGTTATGGATTTACCGCCAGGAGCACCTTGACCGCTGTGAAGGAGCTGAGGGGAGAAGGCCATAAGGTAGGATTCATAAGGTTGAAAACCCTGTGGCCATTTCCCCACCGGCGGGTGGGCCAATTGAGCAGGGGGGTAGACAAGATCTTCGTCCCTGAGATGAACCGGGGGCAGGTGGCCGGGGAGGCCATGAAATCCACTCGATGCGAGGTCATGTCCTTCAGCCAAACGAACGGAGAGATTATCCGCCCGGAAGTGATCCGGAAGGAACTGAGGAGGTTGTTGTAATGGCGAGGGCAATGGAAGATTACCTGAGGCCGGGGATCTCGACGACCCCCTTTTGCCCTGGTTGCGGTCACGGTATCCTCCTTGGCCTCATCTTGAGGTCCATTGACGCAGTGGGGATCGACATACGGGAGATGCTCTTCGTGTCGGGAATCGGATGTGCTGCATGGATTCCGAGCCCCCATTTCAAGGCGGATACCCTCCACACCACCCATGGCAGGGCCATAGCGTTCGCTACGGGGGCGAAACTCTATAATCCCAAGCTCAGGGTGATGGTGATCAGCGGCGATGGGGATCTCTCCTCCATCGGGGGAAATCACCTCATCCACGCGGCACGGCGCGACATTGACCTCAAGGTAATCTGTGCGAACAACATGATCTACGGGATGACGGGGGGCCAGGTAGCTGCTACTACTCCCCTGGGATCCACCACTTCGACGACTCCTTTGGGTAGTACCGAAAGGCCCTTTGACCTCTGCAAACTCGTCGAGGCCGCCGGGGGCAGGTACGTGGCCCGGTATTCCGTCACCCAACCGCTGGCCTTGATGGAGTATATCAAAAGGTCCTTCTCCTTCAAGGGTTTCTCCTTCGTCGAAGTACTCTCTCCCTGCCCAACCCAATTCGGTTCGAAAAACCTCCTCGAATCGGCACCGAAGATGATGGAATGGTTGATGGAGAACTGCGTCCCGCGGGAGGAGGCAGAGGGACTTTCTCCCGAAGAGTTGGAAGGGAAGATCATCACTGGGGACTGGAGCGATGTCGAAACCAGTACAGGTTAGGTTCGGCGGGTTTGGGGGCCAGGGAATCGTATTGGCGGGATTGCTGCTGGGCCGGGCGGCCAGTATGGAGGGCAGATTTGTGGCCGGATCAAACTCCTATGGTGTAGCGGCCAGAGGTGCTGCGTGTCGATCGGAGGTAGTCATTTCGGAGGACCCCATCGACTTTCCTCAGGTTAGGATTCCCGATGTCGTGGCAGTGATGTCCCAACGGGCCTATGACCTCTTTTCCAGCGATGTCGCCAAGGACGGGTTGATCTTCTACGATTCCCAGTTCATTGTCCCCCACCGTCGGAGAGGTGTGGTCGATGTGCCGGCAACCGGAATGGCCCTCCAGGATCTCGGGGACAAACGCGTAGCTAATGTAATCATGGTCGCTGCCGTTGTGGCTAAAACGGGAATCGTTTCACAAGGGGCCCTTCTCCGGGCAATTGAGGAAAGCGTCAAGGGTAATTTTCTCGACCTCAATAAGAAGGCTGCTGAACTGGGCTTTCAGTGGAAAGGGAGCGGGAATGAAGGGTAAAGCCAAGGAACTTCCCCCCATGGTAGCAGGAAGGACCCATCGACCGGTACTCGATCCCCTTCGATGTGGGATATGCTCAGTTTGCCAGCGGGGGTGCCCTGGCGAACTCTTGCGAGAGTATAGCCAGGAGGAAGGAAGCCTCAGAGGGGGGATTTACCGGAATAGGGGACTCGGTCAGATGTCCCCCGTTGGCGAAGACCTCCCGCCTCCTCCCTGCCAGCAGGCCTGCCCCCTTGGCCAGGACATTCGGGGATATATGGAAAAAGCGGCTATGGGGAGTTACGGAGAGGCCTTGGCTATCGTGAGGGAATCAAATCCCCTTCCCTCCGTGTGCGGATTCATCTGCTCCCGTCCCTGCGAAGAGGCCTGCCTGAGGCAGGGAATCGATGACGCCCTCGCCATCAGGACGCTGAAGCGATTCATCGTGGAACAGGGCGTGAAGACTCGGCCAACCCCTCCGTTTCCCTCTTCCCCAGGGAAGGAACAACTCATTTCCATCATCGGGTCGGGGCCCGCTGGCCTAGCGGCGGCCCATGACTTGGCCCGGATGGGATACCGCGTCAGGATTCTCGAAGCTCATTCGAAGCCGGGGGGGATGTTGACCATGGGTATCCCGTCCTTTCGCCTGCCACCGAGAGCTGTTGATGATGATATCAGTTATATCGAGGCCATAGGAGTGGAGATTGAAACGGACTGTCGATTTGACGGAAAGAAACCCTGGACGAGCTTACTCGAGCATTCCGCAGCCGTCGTCATTGCCGTTGGGGCCCAGCGGTCGCTAGAATTGGGAATTGAAGGCGAGGATGGACTGGAGGGATATTTCGATTGTCTCTCGCTGTTGAGGGAATTCAGTTTGGGTCACTCCGTCGATCTGGGAAAGAGGGTAATCGTTGTTGGGGGAGGATATGCAGCCCTGGATGCCGCCCGTACGGCCCTGAGGATGGGATCTGAAAAGGTGACTATTGTCTACAGGAGGGCTTTGGAGGATATGCCCGCGGGTCAGAGGGAAGTCGACGAGGCCCTTGAGGAGGGGGTCGAGGTCCAAACTCAGTCGCTGCCCGCCGCGGTCTTGAGCCACCGGGGAAGGGTGAAGGGGTTGAGGTGTGTGCGTACCAAAATGGGAACACGGGATAAAGGGGGGAGGAGATCTTTCATGGTCATCGAGGGAACCGAGTTCGAGGTGGATGCCGATTCCATTATCGCTGCTGTGGGCCAAAAACCTGATCTCTCATGGCTGTCGGGGGATTACCCCTTGGAGATATCACAGGCAAATACCCTCAGGACCGACGAGGAGTTGGCGACGAACCATGAGGGAATCTTCGCCGCGGGGGATCTGGTCACCGGGTCATCTTCGGTAGTGGAGGCCATGGCTTCGGGAAAGAGAGTTGCTCAGTCAATCCATCGCTACCTGACGAGCAGGGGATCGGTGTGATGATTTCCAAGGCCTGCGAGCTCAAGAGAAAAAAGAGGGTGAGCAACCCTTCCCTTTCCGTGGAACAAAGGAGAAGGAGCTTCGACCTGGTGGAGGAGGGGCTTCCTGAGGACGAGGCCGTTTCCGAGGCTTCCCGATGTCTGGGAAGACTCTCGTGTCAGAGTTGTGATATCTGCACCCTCCTCTGTCCTGACCTCTGCATTACGAGGAATGAGGTGACGGGGCAGGTGGAAATTGACTACGATTATTGCAAGGGGTGCGGTATTTGTGCCGCCGTATGTCCCAAGAAGGCCATAGAGATGGTCCAGGAATGAGAAGGGCAGGCGTCACCGGCCTACTTCCGACCGTGTGGAAAATCGTTAAATAGATTTACCGGACCGTTACCTGGGTCAGTCGCTTCTCCAGAATGGGAATGAGCTTTGGGTCGAGGAGGAATTTCCCCAATTTACCCAAATCCCCCCTCCGCTTACGATGGCGGTCCTGCAGGGCCTTTTCGTGCGGTTCCATGAGCTCTCGAGCCACGTCGCCCTTCCGAGCCTCAAAGTCCAAGTCGGAAAGTCCACGGGTCCTTTTGAAGATATCGGCAACTCGGCTCTCTTCTGCCGCCCTCTCCTCGTCCGAGAAGAAGCCAACGCGGCGTTCGATCCTTTCGATAAGACGCCCGATGAGGAAGGGATTTCGCCTTTGGTAGACGTTCTCATCCATCTGTCTCACCCGCGTCAAAAGCCTCTCTTCAATTCGGGTATCACCGGAAGCCTGGCCGATACGGACCGGATTCCGGGTGTCCTGGGGAGGGACAATACAGGGCCTGAAATCGTCGATCAACGCCAGCTGATTTTCATTGAGGACCCTTTTCATCTCATTCTGGTATGGCAATAATGTACTGTGCAACTCTTCCTTCAAGTCCTCTCCCTTCTTCTTGGCTCGACGGAATTTCCCGATGAGCTCCTGATCAATCTCCTCATTTGGGCCTAAGATTTCGCGAAACTCATTCAGGATCTCTTCCATCTGCTCAGCCTGAGTGACGGTCTTCGATTGGTACTCTCCCCTTATGCCCTCGACTTCTCTGAGAATTTTCAACATCTGAGTTATCTGTTCGGGGGAAAGGTAAAGCCCATTGATGAGGTTCAGATGGGTAATCTCCCTGCGGAGATCGTAAACCCCGGCAAAAAGATCCCTCATCTCGAGATCCTTTGCACAATGACCCTTTTGGCTCAAAAGCAAAGTTAGGAGAATGAACAAGGTGATGAGGAAGGTAACCAATACGAGTCGAATCTTCTTCATCCAAGGATCCTCCCCATTTTGTGTTTACCCATTAGACACATTTTCCCGCGGGAAAGTTTAAAGACGCCATTTTTGCGTTTGACTTCTCGAAAACAATTCAATAGTATCAATGGTGAAGTAACTGGAGTTTCCTGATTTTTTTAGACCGGGTTGTTCTAACCTATTGATTGTAAAGGAGATTATATTTCTCATAAACCAACATCGTTGTCCGTTCGGTTGCTCGTGGTCTGTTGCCCAAATTCCCTTTCGCTCTCTGAAAAGAATTTTTGACCATTCTAAAGTTTGCTTCACTGCAAACTCAAAACTCGCCCTTTGGGCTCAAACATTGA
>JBGVTJ010000015.1:0-11161 GCA_041862515.1 Thermodesulfobacteriota bacterium
TAGAGAATCACAGGTATTATGGTCGCTATGCCCACGAGGTTATAGACCAAACGGTAAAAGCGAAAGCGGCTCCCAAACCGGCTCTTAAGATAGTCAGTTACTGTTGCAGAGATCATTCCACTGTGAACACCACACCATATTATCCACGACACGGCAAGGACAAAATAGCTCATTTTCCTGACCATCCGCACCAAACATCTACGGGGAGGATACCACATAAGTCGAGACAGTCTAACTTCTCCTATGTGGTAAATGAACTTATTGATTCTAACTCCCCAGTGCAGTACAATCAATAAGCCGCGAGTTTATGAAGATGACCACGAGCCCAGAAATCATTACCTTGGTTGCTTGGTCCACACTGGAGGTTGCTGGAGATCACGACGAATCGGAACCATTGCGATAGGGGGAGGAGTCTATGGGCGGGTTGTTTGGTGTTGTTACGCAAGAGAACTGCATTGAGGATCTATTTTTCGGGACCGATTATCATTCTCACCTCGGAACGAAGCGGGGAGGACTTGCCGTAAGGGGCCCGGACGGGCTGAAGAGCGCCATCCGCAATATCGAAAACGATCAGTTCAGGTCCAAGCTCGAAGATGACCTTCCGAAGCTTCGCGGCAGCATTGGCATAGGGGCCATTAGCGACTACGAGGACCAGCCTTTGATCATAGGATCCCATCTCGGAACGTACGCCATAGTTACCGTGGGAAAGATCAACAATCTCGACGAACTCTCCAGAAGAGCCGCCAGGAAGGGAGTGCACTTCTCGGAGATGAGCCGCGGGGGAATCAATCCAACAGAGCTTGTCGCGACCTTGATAAATGAGGGCTCCACTTTCGCGGAGGGAATACAAAACGCACAGGAACAGATTGATGGTTCCTGTTCGATGCTCCTCCTCACCGAAGATGGACTCTATGCCGCGCGGGACAAGCTCGGGAGAACCCCCGTTGTACTTGGGGAGAAACCGGGAAGCTATGCCGCGACGCTGGAAACATGTGCCTTTCCCAATGTGGGGTACGAGATCACACGATACCTCGGCCCAGGCGAAATAGTACGCATAACCGAGGACGGGGTTGAACAGAAGAAGGCACCCGAGTCCAGGATGCAGATCTGTGCTTTCCTCTGGGTCTACTACGGTTATCCTGCTACGAGTTATGAGGGAATCAACGTAGAGGCGGTGAGGAACAGATGCGGGGCCGCGCTCGCAAGAAACGACGACGTGGAAATAGATATCGTCGCGGGAATACCCGATTCCGGAACGGGACACGCTATAGGCTACGCCAACGAGGCGGGCATTCCCTTCAGAAGGCCCTTCGTAAAATACACCCCCACGTGGGCGAGAAGTTTTATGCCGTACGATCAGGGCATGAGGGATCTCATCGCGAAAATGAAGCTTATCCCCGTACAGGAGCTGGTACAAGGGCAGAGGTTGCTTTTCGCCGAGGATTCCATCGTCAGGGGCACGCAGCTCAAGGATACCATACAGAGGCTGTATGACTGCGGCGCGAAGGAAGTCCACATGCGGCCGGCCTGTCCCCCGTTGGTGTACAGGTGCAAATTTCTCAATTTCTCCCAGTCAAGAAGCGAACTAGACCTGGCAGGGAGAAAGGCAATCCAGGAGATCGAAGGAACCGCTGACAAATTCCTCGATGAGTACACCGACCCCGACTCGGAAAAGCATGCCACAATGGTTAAGGGAATAAGGGAAAGGTTGAAATTAACTACGCTGAAGTACCAGCGTCTGCCGGACCTCGTAGAGGCAATCGGCCTACCAAAAGAGAGGCTCTGCACGTATTGCTGGGACGGCACCGAGTAACTCTTAATTCATAATTCTCAGTTCTTCATTCCTAACTCTCCCTGCTGCTACTTACTGTTTACTCCTTACTCCCTACCCCTAACGTCTTCCCTTCTAACTTCCAGTCTCTGATTTCTAGTCTCTGGCCTCCAACCTCTCACCCTCAGCCCCATTTTCACCAGGTGATGCATATCGTGATCAAGAATCCCCCATGAGCTCCCTGAGCTTATCTACCGCCGGAGGTAATACTTCACCTATTCTTTCCTGAAAACGCAGATGGCAAGGCTTATCGAGAGGAGTTTGTCCCTGATTGATAATAACCAGGCGGGCACCTGATTCGAGGGCTATCCTTGGCATTTCATTCGCTGGGCTGACGACAAGGCTGGAACCTGCAACGATAAAAAGATCACACTGCTTTGAATGCGAGAAAGAGCTATGCAGGTCCTTTTGGGGTAAAGGGTCGCCGAAGTTAACGACACTGGAAACCAACCTGCCGCCACAGGAACAGATCTCTAACCCTGGAGATTTATCTACCTGAGTCCCGCACCGTCGACATCTTAGCTTGGCGGTATTGCCGTGCAACTCGGCCAATAGATCCGGCCTGATGCCCGAACTCAAATGAAGGTTATCCACATTCTGAGATATGAGGAAACGCATTTTACCCAAATCCTGTAATTCAACAATAGCTCGATGACCTGCATTCGGTTCTACGGAAGAGAATGGACGGGGCGTTGGGGGAAGCCCTTTATCTCGTCTTGTCCAAATACCGTTCGGCCCCCGAAAATCAGGCAGTCCTGATTCGGTACTGATGCCCGCACCTGTAAAAACGACGAGGTATTTGGACTCGAACATCCATTGGGCTAGCTGCTCGATCCGTTCTTCTAAATTTCTCATTCTGCCTCGTCGCTCCTCATAGTCAGGTCACAACCGCAAAATGAGGTAAAATCTTCGCGGCAGGGGTACCGTTACTCTCTTATCCTTATTATCATTTCTAGCTCAACGGTTATATTCCTGGGCAGGCTGGATGTTCCGAGAGCGCAGCGGGCGTGCTTTCCCTTTTCGCCAAATATGCTCTCCAGAAGCTCTGAAGCCCCATTAATCACCTCTGGTTGATTCCCAAAGTCCGGCGTGCAATTTACGAACCCTCGGACCTGCACCACCTCTTCTATTTTGTCGAGGCTTCCAACCAAATCCTTCACCGCGGCGAGGCAGTTGAGGGCGCATATCTTCGCCGCTTCATAACCTTCCTCCACGGTTTTTTCCGCACCCACTTTGCCGGTGTGAATGGGTTTTCCTTCAACGGAAGGTCCCTGCCCCGAGCAAAATACCAGATTTCCCACTTTTTTGGCCGGAATGTAAGCCGCCACAGGTTTGGGTGCGGGGTGAAGCGCAATGCCCATCTTCTTCAATTTCTCTTCATAACTCGACATAAGAATCCTCCTTAAGGCAAGTTTTGACTGCAGAAAACTCCTGGGTCTCACAGAGCCCCTCAAGACCTGATCAACGATTTCTCGTAATCCACGACGACGTATTTTTTTCCTCTTTGAACTACTTTATGTCCCTCTAATTGCAACCGTGCTTTTTGACCTTCAACTCCTCCGGGATATTTCGGATTCAATTCGCCGCCGGTTTTTAAGGTCCGCCAATAGGGTGTTGTTTTCTTCTTTCCCTCTATTGCCTCTTCCATGGCGGCATGTGCAGAAATCCATGCAAATATCCCTGTGGTGATTGGACAACCGATAGTCGCTCCGTGGTTTTTCGCAAGAATTCCTCTTATTTCATTTATGGTGATAAGTCTTCCTTTTGGAACTTTTCTCATTATTTCATCAACTTCCTTTGGTGCAGGAATTACAACGGTGCCCGTTCCCCACCTCTTGCTCATCTTCTCTGTAATCGTTTCAACCTTGGGTAAATCCTTGCTGTCAGCCAATTTCTCACGCCATGATTTCTTTTGTCCCATATTTCCTTCCAATGGTTATTCCTATTTTGAAAATTCCCTTTCTAACTACTTTTTTATACGGAAAAAATCCCACAGGACCTAATAGAGGGAGGGGATCGCAGTTTATTGTAAGGGGTCAGAGCCTTTGAAGAGCATACTCATTATGATCTGAATTTCTCAATAACAAATGTTGAGACCTTGCCCCTCTTCCCTCCCATTGATCCACTTTGATTTCACCTCGAAAATATCGTATTTCTCCCCGACAAAACAATATTGGCCTATTTCTTTTTACCATAAGTACGGGATGCTAATGATCCCTTCCAGCACTTTGATGGCCGCCTCGACTCTTGCCACCTCCTTGCTGCCAGGACCAACCGAATTATGGGCACATGAAACAAGAAAGATGGCTGCCACTAAGAGGAAAATGAATCGCCTTCTCATGGATTTTTTATCCCTCCCACCCTATATAGACGGGTTGTTGCCGAAATCCCTGGAGCGAACATTAAAGAATTTTTGGTAACCATTCTTGGTGAAGCGAAACGGCCGCAAACCCAATGTCTGAGCCTGAAAGGCAAGTTTTGGGTTTACAGTAGAGCGAACTCTAGATTGGTCAAAAATTCTTTTCAGAGAGCGAAAGGGTATTTGGGCAACAGGCCCTGGAGATCCTATAACCTGGCAATCCCACTAATTTCGAGGAACAAAGTAACCCGAAAAGGTGATTGCGTAATCGACCTGGAATTCTCCTCCCCCACCATCGCCGACAACAGAGATGTCAATGGCCATATCAGATTGGAACACAATCCCTGTCTGAAAGTGAGAAACCAGAAGGGGTGCCCATGGCGTGACGATAAAATCCAGTCCCAGGCTTCGCTCTGGCGCCGTTCCATTTATCCTGACTATGAGTTCAGTAGCATCGTTTCTAAACCGAGTCGTCGCCACGAGATCCGTTAAAATAAAGCGTCTTTTGGCCATCTGGGGAACAGCAACTGCGCGGTGCCTGCGTTTCTTGGTCTCGTTGTTAACAGAAGATCGGCTGTGCCAGGAAAAAAAGTGCTCCGGATTTTCCCTGGCTATGGTGGAGGACGGATTGGTCACTCGAACAGGTATGCTCTGCACGTTATCATTGACCACCTCTACTTTTGCAACGTCGGCTATTCTAACTTCTGGGGTATTGGCAACATTGACATCTCCACTTACGGTCACATCGGGCATACTCTTGATAATGACGGCCGGAGTATTAACGACGTTCACGTTTCCGGTGACTGTTACATCCCCCTGGATAGGAACCGGAAGGGGTTTGACCAGGTCCACCTGATTCACCAACTGCCCCCAACTGGGGTCTAATAAGAACCCACTGAAAACGAACAGACCAGTAAGGTAAGCTACTTTCCGAACCATCTTCGTACCTCCTCTGTCAGAAGAATTGAACGAATTCATCTGGTTTTCCCTTTTAAATAATCCAGAAAAGGCGTTTAAATCAACAAAAAATGTAGGGGATTAGAAATCTTCTCCCTTCGGCTCATCTGGATCCGTAGATGCCCCTCAAAGATACGTATAACACTTCACAGATTACCTGTCTTTGGATACCTTCGGCGCCTTTTTCAAGAAAAATAAGATCCTGTGTGTCATCTCCAAGCACAGGTGCTATTACCCTTCCCCCGATGCTGAGCTGTTCTATCAAAGGAGAAGGAATCTCCATACACGCTGCAGTGACAGCTATTCTATCGTAGGGACTCATCTCTGGATACCCCAGGCCCCCATCTCCTTTCACAAGGACAATATCATTGTAGCCTGCGTCCTCAAGATTTCTCTTTGCGAACTCAAAGGTCAGAGGATCTATTTCAACGGAGACAATCAGACCATCTGGTCCGACGATTTCTCGCGCAACAGCTGCTCCATAACCAGAGCCGCAACCGACCTCCAGGAACCTATGATCTTTATCCAAACCCAAGGGTTCATAAAACAGGGGATAGCTGTGTGGGCACGAGATGGTAGCCTGTTCGCCAGGAAGGGGAAGAGGAACTTCACGATAGGCATAATCTCTATAGTTGCGTGGGATAAAGTCTTCTCTGTGAACCTTCATCAAAGCTTCCTTGATGTGCTCGGACCTGAGGTACCCACGCCTAACGAGCCACCTTATTTTTGCGGTTTTCTCTTTTTCGAATTCTTCTCTGCTTTTCGTGGGCTCCTTAGGTAATGGTATTATCCAGCCTTTCATCTCTGTTTAGTTCCGATCCTCTGCCCTTCCCGTCCCCCTTGTGTCCCCTTTCCACCTCTTTATTTGCCGGTATCAACTAAATCACTTATCAATTTATCCACTGACTATAACTCGGCCTTTCCGCCCTTTCCCAATTCCTCTCCCAACCGGTTCAGGAGCATTCCATAGGCCTTCTGACCCCGTTCGTAGCTGGAAAGCCGAAAGAACTCGTTGGGCGAGTGTGAGCGCTCATCATTAAGGCCAAAGGCGAAAACGATGGTGTAGGCATGGAGGTACTGCAAGAACAGGGCATTTACCGGGATGGTCCCGCCAGACCGGATCTGATAGGGCTCTTTGCCGTAAAGATCCCGAAGTACCGAAGCTGCGATACGCATACCGCGGTGATCGGCCGGAACCAGGTATGGGATCGCCCCGCTCTCAGCCTTGGTGGCTTTAACCTTGACCCCGGGCGGGCTCACTTTTTTCACGTGGGCCAGGACCAGATCGCCGATTTTCGAGGGATCCTGGTCGGCCACCAATCGGCATGAGATCTTGGCATGACCCGTGCTGGGCAGGACTGTCTTCAAGCCCTCTCCCTGGAAGCCCCCATATATACCATTTATCTCTATGGTTGGCCGAGCCCAGGCCCGCTCATAGGTGGTGAATCCGGGCTCGCCAAAAACGGAGGGTGCGCCGAGCCTATTCAGGTATTTGGCCTCGTCAAAAGGCACCCGGCCGAGTTGAGCCCTCTCTTCATCGGTAAGTGGCCTAACGTTGTCGTAGAATCCATCAACGGTTACCCGTCCATCCTGATCGTGCATAGAGTCCAAGATCTGGACTAGGGCGTGGATGGGGTTTGCAATGGTGCCACCGTAAGTCCCGGAGTGCACGTCATGATCCGGTCCCTGGACATCGATGTATACAGCGGCCAGTCCCCGGGTACCCAGGATCAGGGCTGGCTGATTCTCTTCCCACTGCCCTCCATCGGCACTCAAGACCAGGTCGCAGGACAACAGATCCTTGTTGGCCGTTATAAAATCCGGTAACTGGGGGCTGCCGATCTCTTCTTGCCCCTCAAAAAGGAACTTGAAGTTGACTGGTAAACTTCCCGCAGTCTTGAGTATGGCCTCGGCGACGATGATGGGGATAAACAGGTTGCCCTTGTCATCACTCGCTCCACGCGCATAGATGCGGCCATCCTTGATGATAGGCTCAAACGGCGGGTTGTCCCACAAATCGAGGGGATCCACCGGCTGGGTATCGAAGTGGCCGTAGATCAGTACGGTCGGTCTGCCTGATGCGTGAAGCCAGTCGCCGTAGATCACCGGGTGACCGCCTGTGGGCATGATCCGGACTGATTCGATACCGGTCGCTTTCATCCTGGCCTCGAGCCATTCTGCTGCCCTCTGGACGTCGGGGATATGATCGGACAGGCTGGAAATACTGGGAATCCGCAGAAATTCCAGCAATTCGCTCATGAATTGATCCCTGTGTTCATTGAGATAGGTTTCCCATGCGACCATGGCATTCGTCTCCTTTCCTTATATCAAATGTTGAGGGGCTGTTGCCCAAACCCCTTCTCTCTCTGAAAAGAATTTTTGACCATTCTAAAGTTCGCTCCACTACAAATCTAAAACTCGCCTTTCAGTCTCAGACATTGGGTTTGCGGCCGTTTCGCTTCACCAAGAATGAGCAGCAAAAATTCTTTAATGTTCGTTCCAGGGGATTGGAGCAACAACCCGCTGAGAGTTGACTTTTTCGACAAAACTGCACCATCTTTCACCCATAGCCAACCGAACCTGTAATCCCGCTCCCCTACCACATCGTAAGCACTTCCCTATAACTTAATGATCGTTGAAAACTAAAGTCAATTGTGAAAGTTGAATGCTTAGAAACCCGATATCATTATGGAATCGATTTTCTAATCTCAGGTGTTGAAAACCGAGGCCATTCTTTTACAACCCTCTATCTTGGTGACTTTCGGGTCTTCATCTTGGAGACAAGTTTGTAGACATCCTTAAATGTATTTATCCAATCGGACTGGAATTTCTCGTAGTGGACGGCCTCGCCTTCCCTTATGACAAGCGCATTCAGAATCAGGTAACAACTCGTAAGGTTTGAAGAAATAATAACATTTCTCAATTCATGAAGTTCTGGTGATAAAGATTTTAGTTCCATATTCAAACCCCTTCTTTATCGTCTCTGATTTCATTTAATAAGGCCCAATATTTTATGTGATATCAATATCTGAACTCAATCCATCACGGAAATTCAAAAATAGAGATCCAGGCCTCTATTTATCTATTCTTTCACCCCCGGTGCTTCATCAGGCGGCTGGAGAGGAAAGCCCTCGGCCTCATAGGGAAATCCTTCTAGTTCATTGACTTTGCGGCTCGTGTCACGGGGGGAAGCATAATAGGCACGAATTACGGTTATCAATCCATCTTCGTCGAACTCGTACCATTCCGCGCCACGGATGTATTCCCCGATCCATGGCTTGAAATGGGTCCACTCGATTGCCACTTCACTGTCGTCAGCCACCATACGATCAATCGTCCAGCGCGAGCCGTTGACACGCACGGATTCGATCCACAAATCGGCGATAGCTTTTTCCCCGACATAGGGGCCGCCGACTCCTGGTGGAAAATAATGTACGATGTTCTCCGCAAGGCATTCGTACAGTTTTTTACGGTTCGCCTCGTTACAGCCCTCAAAATAGGTACGGACGCGCGCTGCGAGCATTTGCCGTCGCTCTTCGGCACTCATCGATATGATCACCTCCTGCTTAAAGGGTCATCTATTTGACTCTCAATCACCGATAATTTCATCTCTTCAATGCGTTCTCTTAGCTGTATTTCTCCAGATCCCTGGATTCTTACCCTCAGGTAATCCTTACGTATAGATCAAAGCCAGATCTGATCCTCAATGTGCTTCAATACGCAAAGGTCCGGACATGTTCACCTTAATACCACAACCCATAAAATCCGTCAAAGAAAGAGCTGCCGCTTATTCCTATAGTTTGGGGTAGAACCAAAGAGGAACTGGGATAGATCCAAGTTGACAATACCTGCAGGAAGTGCTAACCAAGAGATCCTGAAACAATTGGGAGTAAAACCAAATCCACCATAATTGTGCCCATGCGAAAGCGTGTAATTATCGACACTGACCCCGGAGTGGATGATGCCTTAGCCATTTTATTGGCCCTCCTTTCGCCTGAGCTTAAGGTTGAGGCTATTACCACCGTGAACGGCAATGTCTCCGTGGAGCAGGCCACAAAGAATGCTGCCATGCTTCTCGATCTTTTGGATCGCAAGCCTCGACCGATCCTAGCCAGAGGAGCAGCACAACCCTTGAAGAAGAGAGTTTTCCGGGCCCAGTCCGTCCATGGCTCGAATGGTCTCGGAGATTTGGATCGGCTCAAGAACCCGGATGGAAGCCGAAAATATTCTGATCCAGAGCTGCCCCAGCATACCCTCGATGCCACCGAGGTCGCCCTCGATCTCCTGAAGCGCTACCCCGATGAACTGAGTCTTATCGCCCTGGGACCCTTGACGAACTTGGCAAAGGCCCTCATAGCAGACGAAAAGCGTGTGAAGAGGTTACGAGAAGTAATTGTCATGGGCGGAGCAATCAGGGTCCCTGGGAACATCACCCCTGCTGCGGAGTTCAACATATTCGTGGATCCACATGCCGCACACCGTGTATTCAAATCGGGTCTTCCCATCACGTTAGTCCCCCTTGACGTGACGCAAAAGGTCTGCTTGGAGTCCAAAGAAATGGAAAACCTCGCTCAGGCAATGGTCGCACCCTTGGGTATGTTTCTCTCTGATTGCACATCAAAAGCCATGGAGCATATGGAGCAGGTAAAAGGGGTAGCAGGGATCTACCTCCATGACCCTCTCGCCGTCGGGGTAGCTATTCACCCTTCCTTTGTTAAGACCACGCCACTCCATGTCGATGTCGAGATACGCAGTGGCATCACACAGGGAATGACCCTCGCCGATCTCCGCGCTATCCGGGATGACCTGAAACAACCATCGAATATTCACGTAGCTCTCCAAGTGGCTGCTGAAGGGTTCCTATCACTCTTCAAGGAGCGCTTATGTCCAAGGTCGTTGTGATCGGTTCAGCCAATGTGGATCTCACCGTGAGGCTGGAGCGACTGCCCCAATTGGGGGAGACGGTGCCTGGAGGTGAATTCTATACCTCTTTTGGGGGAAAGGGCGCCAATCAGGCAGTGGCTGCCCACAAAGCAGGCGCTGACGTGAGATTCTTGGCCAAGGTGGGCTGTGACCAAAATGGAGAAGCCATCATGAAGCACCTTGAGGTCCTTGGACTCACTTCCGAGGGGATTCTTAGAGACGAATCTCACCATTCAGGGGTTGCCCTCATCATGGTAGATCAAATGGGTAACAATGCCATCGGCGTAGCCGCCGGGAGCAACTGGAATCTGACGGGAGAAGACGTCCGCCGTGCCGAGACCCATATTTCATGGGGTGAAGTGCTTCTGGTCCAATTGGAGACCCCCCTGCTGGCCGTCAAGGAGGCCTTACGGCTGGCTAAGGCCCATGGTCTTTTGACCATCTTGAACCCCGCACCTGCTCATCCCTTAACAGACGAAGTTCTCTCTCTCGCTGACATCCTCACTCCCAACGAGATGGAAGCGGGGTCTCTCACCGGAATCAACGTTAAGAACACAGATCAGGCCACTCGAGCCGCCAGGAGGCTTCTCGAATCCGGTGCCAAACAGGTGATCGTGACGCTTGGGAAAGAAGGCTGCTGCTGGGTTCAAAAGGATCGTGCACAAACCTTTCCGTCTTTCCCGGTGGCAGCGGTTGATTCTACAGCCGCAGGGGATGCCTTCAATGGGGCTCTGGCCTGTGTGGTAGCCGAGGGCCGACCCCTACAGGAGGCTATCCGCTTCGGTAGCGCTGCCGGTGCACTGGCTGTAACGAGAAAAGGGGCCCAAGACTCGCTTCCTACAAGAGACGAGATCATGAATTTACTCATACAGTCTGATAGATAGGAACCAATTTTGGATTTTCCTCAGTTTCTTAGAGGACACCGTTGTCCATGAGCGTAATTTGCTGAACAAGTGGGGTACCCCTCGAAGGTGCGCAGAGCTTGTCCTGAGCGGAGCCGAAGGGCTTCGTCGTGAGTCTTCGACCCTGAGGGCAGACCGAAGGGCTCAGCCGAGCGAAAGGGAATTTGGCCAATAGCTCCCGAACCATTG
>JBGVTJ010000016.1:0-12072 GCA_041862515.1 Thermodesulfobacteriota bacterium
GGGGAAGGTTCATCGATTACGGGGATCCGCGGTTAACCGAGGTTCTCAAGGGATACGTAATGCAGACCCTCTTCTTTCACATGACGGGGAACCCTTTTTGCGATGATCCGGATTGCAGGTTGTACAATGCCCACTGGCAGGAAGAACTCATCCGAGCCCAGCTGGACGGAAGCGATGAATTTTGTCCGAAACACCAGGGAATCTTGGACCGGATTGATGGAGAGGTTTAGGTAAAGACCTCTTCATTTGTCGAACTATTGCATGGTCATTCCATTGAACCTACCGAAATATTTTAAAAATCTGAGGTTCAAAATTATCGCCGGTTTGGTCGCCACCTCGACCATCACCATGACCTTCCTTTTTTACATCCAATACCATCAGAACAAGACAAGTATGATCAACGCCCTGAGAGATCATACCAGTGCCGATTTGACCGAAGTCATCGAGAAAGTCCTCAAGGATGCCATGATGTCCAGAAACTTAGGAGAAATAGAAAATATCTTCGACACTATCACTGAATTGCAAGATGTGAAGAATATCTTCCTGATGAATAAGGTCGGAGAAATCATTGTTTCCCCCAGGCGGGAGAATATCGGAAGTAAGCTGGATATGGCGCACCCGACCTGCCAAATATGCCACGGGGGAAAAACGGAAATCTTGAACAAAACGGTCACTTTCACCTCCGATGAGGGTGAGAGGATCTTCAGAAATGTCAACCCCGTCCTCAATAGAAAGGAATGTCACGGCTGTCATGATCCCAATGAGATGATAATCGGTGTCCTCGTGACGGATTTTTCCCTGGCCCCTATGGAGGCCCATCTTGGCAGGGAATTTAAGGAGAATATTTTTTTCCTGGTGTTGTTCATCCTATTATCGATCGTAGTCGTCAGCTTTACCATGCACCACCTTGTGGTCAGTAAGGTGGAGCAATTTGTGGAAGCGGCAAAACGATTCGGCCAAGGGGATCTAACGCAGAGGATCATTTTTAAGGCGGACGATGAATTTAAGAGGCTGGCTGAATCCTTCAACAGCATGGCTGGGGAATTGAAGAAGAGGATGAAACAGGAGAAAGAGTATATTTCCCGGATTATCGATGCCCAGGAAGGGGAGCGGAGGAGAATTTCAAGAGAACTCCACGATGAATTAGGAGGGGCACTGACGGCCATTAAGTATAACCTGGAGATAATCGAAAGAGACTTACCGGAAAACCTCTCTGAGGGAAAAGAGAGGTTGAAGGAGGTACAAACCCTATCCGCCCAGATCCTGGGGCAATTGCGAACGCTATCCCACGATTTGAGGCCGCCCATGCTGGACGATTTGGGCTTGCTTCCCACGCTAAGGTGGTATATAGAGAATTATGGGAAGAGGTGGAAAATCAAAACCCATTACGAGGCCATCGGCTTCCCCGAAAAGGTGAATCCGGAACTCGAAACTGCTCTCTATCGGGTTACTCAGGAGGCTTTAACCAATATAGCTAAACATGCCCGCGCCGACGACATCCATGTTCACCTCAGCTGTACGGATTCGGCGATCATGGTAACCATCACGGACAACGGGATCGGGTTCAATCCACAGGAAGTTCCCACTTTAGAGACACAAAAACGGGGCTTTGGGATCATGGGGATGCAGGAGAGGATCTCATCTTTCGGGGGACGAATCGATATCCGGTCTCGGCAAGGAGCAGGAACGCAGATCACCATCGAAATTCCCTTAAAAAGTTCTGAGGGAGAAGATGAACCGACAGAAGACAAGAGTCCTGATCGCTGAGGATCATACCATAGTTCGTCAAGGGCTCAGCGCCCTGATCAACAGGCAGCCTGATATGCAGGTTGTCGGCGAAGCACAAGATGGCAAGGAAGCGGTCGAAAAGACAAAAGAGCTGTGCCCTGATGTGGTATTAATGGATATCGCCATGAAACATATGAATGGGCTGGAGGCCACTGCTCGAATCAAAAAGATGGCTCCAGAGGTGAAGGTTTTGGTTTTAACGATGTATGAAAATGAGGAATATATCTTTCAAATCCTTCGGGCTGGGGCCTCGGGGTATCTGCTCAAAGAAGCGCCGATGACCGATTTGATTGCGGCCATCAAGGCAGTTAATAGTGGGGAATCCTACCTCAGCCCATCGATATCGAAAAAAGTTATCGAGGATTATATTCGTCGTGCCGAGCTGGGAGAGAAGTCAAGGATTAATGGCATCTTGTCAGCTCGAGAGAGGGAGATATTACAACTGATTGCGGAGGGACATACCTATGAGGAGATCGCCTCCATCTTATGTATCAGTAAGAAGACCGTGGAGACCCATAGGGCCAATATCATGGACAAATTGAATATTCACGATAAGGTGGGACTGGTAAAATATGCCTTACGAAAGGGGCTCATCAAACTGTGAGGAATGACGTCTTAGGCCAGCACATGCATGAAACGTCCTGTTTGCCGCACGAGATCCTCTATTTCGCTCGCTCGATTTCTATCTAAACCGTTCATATGACCAACCTCCACCCGTGCTTTTGCCGTAAAAACCCTCTTTTTGCCACATCGTTTCACGGGGTCTATTCGTTCAATACGTGAACCTTAGATTCCTTTTTGGAGGTTTTACCGGCTGCCTTGACTCGAAGGAGGATGAAATTCCGGAAATTCTCGCATATCTACATGGTTTTCCCTATGAAAATACACTCTTTTCCCGATAGACTAATGTCGGGAAATGTGAAAAAATTCTCTTAATCTTATTGGTTCTTGACTTGCTTGGAACTGTGGACTATATCTTCTATCCAATTATGACGGCTTAGGAGTGCGCGGGGGACTGACATGGTTGACGGAGGCGAGAACAATCCCGAGACAAGGACCGTTACGCCCAGGACCAGGAGGTCATTCTTAAATTACCTCTTGGGAGCTACGGTTATTGCCGGCATAGGGGGCGTAATCAATACCTTAGTGCGGTTCTTATGGCCGACGGAAGAGATTACCGGAGGGGGAAAAGCTGCCGGGACAACCTCATTGCCCCTGTCAGAAATACCGGTGGGAGGTGCCAAGACAGTCCGACATAAGGGAAAACCCTACATCGTTGTCCGACAAGTGGCAAAGCTGTATGCCGTCAATGCCATCTGTACCCATTTGGGGTGTATCGTCTATTGGGATCCTTCGATCAAACAATTGGCCTGTCCTTGCCATACTGCCTTCTTCGACTTGAACGGCAATATCATTACGGGCCCGGCCCCAACCCCCCTCCCAACTGCAGAGGTAAAGGTCGCGGGGGATCAGATCGTCATCTCATAGGAGGTTTCGGAGAATGCCGAATGAGCTGCAACGGAAAGGATCGGAGGAGAAAGATATTGAGCGGAGAACCTATATTCGGGAGTCCGTCAACCTTCTAACATTGCTGACGGGAATCCTTTACGGGGAGCTCGATGAGCGCTTGGAGATCAGGGAAGCCATCAGGAACCAACTGAAGAAACCCGTCCCCCCCCACGTCAATTGGACTTTCTGCTTTGGCGGAATCTCTTTTTTCCTCTATATCATCTTGGCGGTGACTGGCGTCCTCCTCTTGATGTATTACCGCCCAACCACAACTGATGCCTACGAGAGCGTGGTTCTCATCACCAATATCGTTCCCTACGGCTGGCTGATCCGAGGGTTACATCACTGGGCTGCCAACCTCATGATACTGATGGTCGTCCTCCACATGCTGAAGGTCTTTTTCTACGGAGCTTATAAACCACCGAGGGATTTGAACTGGGTGGTCGGGGTTTTTTTACTCTTTCTTACCATGATCTTCGGGTTCTCGGGCTATCTGCTCCCTTGGAATCAGGTCTCCTATTGGGCAACCACGGTGGCGACCGACGGAGCCGGGGCCATTCCCTTGATCGGGGATCAGTTAAAGTACTTTGTCAGGGGAGGGCCCGAGGTCTCTCAGCTGACCCTGACACGCTTTTTCGCCCTCCACGTCGTCATTCTCCCCGCGGTAACGTTTATCTTTTTATTCCTCCATTTTGGGATGATCCGAAAGCAAGGCATATCAGGTCCATTGTGAGTTGAGAGGAGATGGACTTATGGAAGAAAAAACGAATCGGTCAGCAGAAAAGGAGGAGGGAATTCCCTTCTTTCCCCACCATTTCTTGAAAGAAATCATCGTGATGGCGGGTGTTCTGGCTATCTTGAGCGTATTGACGACCCTGTGGCCCGCTCCCATGGAGGATAAGGCCGACCCCTTTATTACGCCCCCCCATATCAAACCTGAATGGTATTTCCTGGCCAACTATAAATTTCTCCAATTGGCGGAATACTTCTCCTTCATAGGCGCATGGGCCCCAAAGGTTCTCGGCATCCTCACACAAATTTTTGTGGCATTGCTCCTCATTTTCTTCCCCTTTTTCGACAAAAACCCTTACAGGCATCCTCGGAAGAGGCCTTTTATGGTCACCTTCGGCATACTCGCCATCATTGGATATGGGATTCTCCTTTACCTGGGGTACATTAAGTGATGACTCTTCTCCTCAGGAGGCTTTTACATGAAATGGAAAAGGATGGCACGTGATCGGGTTGCGGTGATTCTCCCTGGCTTGATGTTCATAGGTATCCTCATGGCCTCCCCGCCCATATGGGGTCAGGCAAAGGAGTCTTCCTGCGTGAAATGCCACCTTGACTTAGGAGGAGAGTTTGCCAGGCCCGTACGGGAGTTGCAGGAGAGCGTCCATTTCGAAAAGGAAGTCGCCTGTCATGATTGCCATGGGGGGGATCCTGCCAGCTTCGACGAAGACAAATCCATGGCGAAGGATGCAGGATTTATCGCCAAACCAGAATTCGAGGAAATCCCCGAGTTCTGTGCCAGATGTCATTCCGATGTCAACCTTATGAAGAAATATAAACTGCGAACTGACCAACTATCCCTCTACAAGACCAGCTTTCATGGCAAGGCCCTCTATGAAAAGGGGGACAAGAACACCGCGAACTGTATCAGTTGCCACGGCGGTCATGACATGAAAGCCGCGGGTAACCCGCATTCCGATGTGTACAAGGCCAATATCCCCCGTACCTGTAACCGTTGCCACGGCGAGCCTGTCTTGATGCGCGCGTATGGTATTCCTTCCGACCAGTTCGAACAATTCCGCAAGAGCGTCCACGGGAAATTGCTGCTCGACAACATGGATTTGAGGGCTCCGTCCTGTACCGATTGCCATGGGGTTCACGGGGCCCATCCCCCTGGGTTTGCTGAAATAGCTGATGTCTGTAGTCTCTGTCATGGGGCCATCGCCAAGCTCTTCAGGGATAGTCCCCACTATCTTGAAAGGGAAAAGGTCGAGGTGGCTAAATGCATAGACTGCCACGGGGATCACGATATCGTATTCCCCAGCACTGTCCTATACGAGGGGGAGGAGGAAGGTCGCTGTGGGGGATGCCATGGCATAGATTCCAAGCAGGATCGGCTGGCCAAGATTATCAAGAAGAAGCTCGTGGATGCTTTGGCGTCCGTGGAGAGTGCAGAGAGGTCTTTGGAGAGAGTGAGAAAATCGGGAAAGAACATCTCCAAGATCGAGGAGACTTTCGAGGAGGCCCGATCCGAGTTGGTCAAGGCAAGGGCAGTGACCCACACCTTATCTATCGAGAAGATCGAGGAACACACCAATAAGGCCCAGGAGAAGTCGAGGGAGGTATTGGGTGCTGTGGAGGGAATCATGGAGGAGTTGACAGGCCGAAAGAGGGGAGCAATTTTCGTCCTGGTCATTTTGGGTGTGTTCATCGCCGTCATCGCTTTGAAGATGAGAACCCTCAAAACGTAGCGTCACTCCTTCAGGGACGAGCCTTGCAGAAATCTCTCAAATGATGATAGCTTACCTTTAGTGTGCTGCCAGAAGAGGGCCATTCATCAAGGGCCAGGAGATGAGAACGCTAGCCAGGGATCTGATTTGAAAAGGTGAAATGAAGGTGGGACTGATTTCGTCCATGATCGAGGGAAAACGGCATTGGCTCCTTTTGGCGGGAATCATCCTTTTCGTTTTAATCGTGGTCTTCTTTTTTACCACGGTGATGGGGAGAGGGGTGAAGCAGCCCATCCAATTTAACCATAAAACCCACAAGGAGCAGGGAGTGGAATGCAGTACATGCCACCAATACGTGCGAGAGCAGACCTTTGCTGGCTCTCCAAAGATCGAGGTCTGTTGGGAATGCCATGAAGAACCCATCACTGAGAGTCGAGAAGAGACCAAAATCCAACAGTACGCTAAGGAAAACAGAGAGATCCCATGGGTACCCCTTTACCGGATGCCAAAACACGTTTTCTTCACGCACCGGAGGCATGTGGCTGTGGCCGGGATTCAGTGTGAAACATGCCATGGAAAGGTCGGGGAGATGGTTAAACCACCCGCAAAGCAACTGAAGACTTTGAGTATGAGTGCCTGTATGGATTGCCACCGGGATACTGGAGCGGATAATGATTGCCTAGCGTGCCACAATTAGGGCTCGCCTCGAAAGGAGCAAAGTATTGAGAATATCGCGGCGACACTTTCTTAAGATGTTCATGGGTGCGGTGGCAGGGCTCTCCGCGGGATGTACGGATTTTGAGAAAATCAGCACGGGATGGAGATCTTCTGAGAAGTGGGGTAATCCCCTTGAGGAATGGATACCATCGATCTGCCAACAGTGTATCGGAGGCTGCGGCCTGCTGGTTCGTGTTATAGAAGGGAGGGCAGTGAAGGTCGTGGGGAATCCCCTCCATCCGGTCAACAGGGGTGGAATTTGTCCCAAGGGTCTGGCGGGCATTCAATCCCTCTATGATCCTGACAGAATTCAGACCCCCCTCAAGAGGGCGGGGGAACGGGGTGAGGGAAAGTGGCAACCCATCAGTTGGGAAGAGGCAACCGCCATCGTGGTTGAAAGACTTCGCGGGCTGAAGGAGAAGAGACTCACCAATTCCCTCGTTATTATCGCCGGTCAGTTTCAGGACCTGAGAGAGCCATTGCTTCACAGGTTTACCGATGCATACGGCACGCCTAATTATATCCGAAACCGGTGTTTCACGCCCAACGAGGTTTCGAAGGCGCACTTCCTCATGCAAGGGGTCACCAGTCCGCTGGGCTATGACCTGATGAATGCGGGCTTGATCCTTTCCTTTGGGTGTAGTCTCCTGGAGGCATGGATCTCCCCCGTGTTTCAGCTTCGTACCTTTGGTCATATCCGCCAGGAAAGGCCGGGCAACCGGGGAAGAATATATGTCGTGGATCCACGGTTCTCGGTTTCAGCCAGTAAAGCAGACCAATGGATTCCCATCCGTCCTGGAACCGATGCCGCCCTGGCCCTCGGAATGGCCTACGTCATCATTCAGGAGGGGATCTACGATCGGAAATTCGTGGAAAGAAACACCTTTGGGTTTGAAGACTGGACAGACGGTGAGGGAAAAAGCCACGTGGGCTTCAAGACCCTGATTCTCAACGAATATAAACCGTTCACAGTATCCAGTATCACAGGGGTCCCGGTGGAAGACATCTTTTCCCTGGCCAGGGCTTTTGTGAACAGGAGACCTGCCATTGCCCTTGGCGAAAAAGGACTTTCGTATCGTCCCAATGACATTTACACACGCATGGCAATCCACAGTTTGAATGGGCTGAGTGGGAGCCTGGGATCGAAAGGATGTCTGACGGTTCAGTCTGACGTTCCGCTAACAGCATGGCCCGGTACAGAACAGGAGGAATCGGTTCGGTTCGGCAACTCTCAGCCAAGAATCGATGGCGCAGGCCAGGGGAAATACGTACTGGCCACGGATGCGATGGAGAACCTCCCTGGAAACATCCTGGCAGGTCGGCCTTATCCCGTGGAGGTACTCTTTCTCTTTCATACAGATCCCCTCTTCTCCCATCCCAAGAGGGACACCTTCATCAAGGCCTTCGAGAAAATTCCGTTTATCGTCAGCTTCTCCCCATTCTTGGACGAGACATCGCACCATGCGGACCTCATCCTGCCCGATCACACTTTCCTGGAACGGTGGCAGGGGAGCCCGGTCCGTCATAGCTCCGGATTTAGCCTTTTCAGCCTTGGAAGGCCTGCTGTGGAACCAGTACACAGCACGAGGGACTCAGCGGACTTCCTGATAGAGGTTGCCAGAAGGCTCGGAGGGGGCATGGCCAAGGCCTTTCCCTGGAAGAATTCCGAGGATCTCTTGGTTCAGACAACCAAGGGGCTCTACCATTCGAGGGAGGGATATGTTGTTTCCCTACCCGAGGAGGAGGCATTCCGACAATTTCTTGAAAAAGCGGGATACCGGATACAGGAGACCAGGTCGTTCGAAATATTCTGGGATTCTCTCTCCGCAAAAGGAGCATGGTGGTCACCTGCTGGCTCTTCCGCGGAGGTTAGAAAACTCATTCGGACCCCGTCGGGAAAATTCGAATTCTATTCAAACACCCTTAAAAACCAAATGAAGAGAGCTGCCGATGAAGTGGGAGGGATGGAACGTCTCCTGGCAGATCTTGGGCTTCGGGCTAGAGGAGACCGCCTCTATCTCCCACACTATGACGCTGTGGAAGCGCAGCAAACGGCCGAATCAATCTTTACGTTGAATACCTATCGCCTCATGTCCATGTCGGGAGTAACCGCTGCTCAGCCGTGGCTCCAGGAAACGCTCGCCCCTCACGTTGCGGAATCATGGGAGAACTGGGTGGAGATCAACTCTGAAAGGGCCCGAAACCTGGGGATTCGAGACGGCGACCGGGTGTGGATTGAATCGCGAAAAGGGAAGATCCGCCTCAAGGCAAGAATCCTTCCCACAGTTGCGCCCTCGCTGGTCCACATCCCCTTTGGCCAGGGTCATCGGGCATATGGAAGATGGGCCAGGGGGCGGGGAAGTAACCCCAATGACGTGATCATGACCCTTGAAGATACCCTGAAGGGCTTTGGAATTCTTTCCGGTACTCAGGTCAAAATCACGAAAGCGTGAGCGGCAAGGAGGATAAAAGAATATGGCGCTCTGGGGTATGGTCATCGATCTGGATAAATGCACTGCGTGCCAGGCCTGTCTCATTGCCTGCAAGAGCGAGAACAATGTGCCCTTTGTTGGAAAGCAGCAGGCCGACAGGGGGCGGATCATCAGCTGGCTGGAGATCATTTCTGAAACGGAAGGAGAATATCCCGAGGTACGAACCCGGTTCATTCCCCGTCCCTGTCTTCACTGTGACAACCCTCCGTGTGTGAAGGTCTGTCCGGTCTATGCGACCTATCGCAACCCGGAAGGAATCGTTGCCCAAATCTGGGAGCGATGCATTGGGTGCCGTTTCTGCATGGCCGCCTGTCCCTACGCGGCCAAGTATTTCAACTGGCATCAATATCGAATTCCAGAATCCATGGAGAAGGGGTTCAATCCCGATGTTTACGTGCGACGCTGGGGGGTGGTGGAGAAGTGCACCTTCTGTTCCCACCGCCTCCTGAGAGCTCGGGACCGGGCTGCCGCGGAAAAGAGGGAGATGCGAGCTGACGAATACGTTCCAGCTTGTGTGGAAGTCTGTCCCAGCAAGGCGATGTATTTCGGCGATTTGAATGACCCGGACAGCGTCGTCTCGGTTCTCGGCCGGAGCCCCCGTGCATTTCACCTCCTGGAAGACCTGGGAACTGAACCTAAGGTAACATATCTCATGGAGGGAGAACGGCATGCACTCCTCTAGGCATCGCCTGAATTTTGAGGAACATCGCATCTTGTTCGATCCCATTCAAAACCCGCGGAGAGGAATTAGCATCTTCATGGGGATCTTATTGGCAATCACCGCCTGGGGAGGGTTCTGCTATATTCTCCAGTGGCGTTATGGTCTCGGTGCCAGCGGATTGAATCAGCCGGTCTTGTGGGGGTTCTATATCACGAACTTCGTCTTTTTCATTGGCATCAGCCATGCCGGGACGCTGATTTCGGCAATTCTCCGGATGGCCAAAGCCGAATGGCGCCGGCCCATCACCCGGATGGCCGAGGTGATCACTGTGGCCGTCCTCTACATTGGCGCGGCCAATATTATCTTCGACCTGGGCCGCCCCGAACGGGCCTTCTTCCTCTTCCTCTATGGTCGATACCAGTCCCCCCTCCTCTGGGACGCCTCGAGTATTACGGCCTATCTCACGGCCAGCAGCGTCTTTCTCTATCTCCCTCTCATCCCGGATATTGCCATCCTGAGGGATCGGTTTGCAGACAGAAAGTGGCTCCATCGTTTCTATCAAGTTTTCTCTTTTGGATGGGATGGGAGCCCAAGGCAGCAAAAGGTCCTCAACATAGGCATCACCATCATGTCCGTGGTGGTAATCCCCATCGCCGTCTCCGTCCATACGGTTATCTCCTATATCTTTTCCATGACGTTGCAACCCATGTGGCACAGCACGATCTTCGGTCCATACTTTGTGTGCGGTGCCATCTTCTCGGGAATCGCGGCCCTCATCGTTATGATGGTTGTCCTCAGGAAGATCTATCACCTGGAACCGTATCTCAAACCCATCCATTTCAATTACTTGGGGATTTTGCTCTTGGTGATGTCCCTCCTCTGGTTTTATTTCACCTTCAGCGAGTATCTGACCGGCTTCTTTGGACATGAACCCACCGAGATGCGGGTCTTCTGGTCCAAGGTCACCGGCACCTATGCCCCCTACTTCTGGACCATGGTCTTTTTTAACTTTGTTGTACCTGTCCTCATTCTGAGCTTCAGGAGGATGAGGACGATCGGGGGAGTCCTCGTGGCTTCCATATCCGTGCTCGCTGGGATGTGGCTGGAGCGTTTTACTATTATTGTTCCCACACTGGCAAATCCCCGTCTTCCGTTTCCATCGGGGATATACTTTCCCACCTGGATTGAGTGGGGGCTGATGTTAGGATCTTTTTCCTTCTTCGTATTCCTCTATTTGCTCTTTTCGAGATTCTTCCCGATCATCTCCATATGGGAGATTGAGGAAGGGAGAGAGGTCGGACTGGAGGAGGTCGAAGAACGGATTAGAAGCTATTTGCCAGAAACCGCCGGTACATTCAACTCAAGGGAGAAGGAGAGGAGTACATGACGAATCAATGCAGCTGGGGTGAAGGCAAGATCTTTTTCTGGCAGGTCGTCGTGTTGGTGACCTTCTACGTTTTCATTTTTGGGGTTGTTATCTGGATATTACGACTGATCTGGCTTTCCTGGCAACTTAAAGACGTGTTCTCAGGATCCATTGGAATCTCCCTCGTGGCGATACCCCTCTTTCTGTTTCTCCTGGGAGTTTACAACTATGTGTTCTGGGGAATCCTCCTCAGCAGGAAACGAAGCGGACAAGGAAGAAAGGATTGAACATGAGGTTGCCCAACCGAATAGGTATCATTGTCTTCGCATCTTTCCTGGGTCTATTCTGTGGTGCCTCAACCGCTCTGCCCCAAGACTCACTTCCCATTCCTGAGAATCCCGCAGAGGGTTTTCGGCTGTTCTATAAGAAGGGATGCATGGAGTGTCATGCCATCGGCGGGTACGGGGGAACGGCAGCTCAGGATTTAGCAAGAATCGTGAGCAAGAAGAATTTCTATGGCATTGCCCAGATGATCTGGAACCACGTCCCGAAGATGAGCGAAAAATATCAGGAGGAAAAGATCCGGTGGCCTCTCATCTCCCCAGATGAAATGTCTCGGCTCATGCCCTTTCTCTATTTTCTCAATTTTTTCGATAAACCGGGAGACCCGGAGGAAGGCGAAAAGGTCCTTTTCCGGGAGAAGTGCGTCACGTGCCACCGGGTGGGTAAG
Source organism: Thermodesulfobacteriota bacterium (assembly GCA_041862515.1). Taxonomy (GTDB): domain Bacteria; phylum Desulfobacterota; class BSN033; order WVXP01. The sequence continues at coordinate 11,723 of JBGVTJ010000016.1, forward strand.
GTCGGAATTGTGAAGGTAAAACCCCTCGACGAATTCAGGCAATACCGGTCCCCGGTGTTTTTCGTAACTCGTTTCTGGAACACCGGTAAAGAAGTGGGGGAGTTGATGCGCACGCAGGGTCTCCGGTTATTCGAATTCCGAGAGAATGATCTGATGGATACGATCGCGTATATCAAAAGGAGTGGGCTCGATGGGTACGAGGAAAAGAACATCTACCTCCCTCCCCCGAATCCGAAAAACGGGCAGAAACTTTTCTCTGAGAAAGGGTGTGGCAAGTGCCACCCTCGAACAGGCACCCCTCGCGAAACTTTTGGTGGAGCTGTCGTTGGCTCCTTCACACAGATCGCGGG
>JBGVTJ010000017.1:0-15984 GCA_041862515.1 Thermodesulfobacteriota bacterium
ATTCCCGCCGAAAGAATAAACCAAAGGGGTGAAAATACGGCATGGCAGAGGCTCGAGATGCTGGTGGATCCCGGGACCTTTTTACCCTTAAATAGCATATACAACCCATTCTTCAATGCGGAGGGATCCACGGGCTTGGTCAATGGCATCGGGAAAATTTCAGGACGATATGCCTGCATTATCGCCTCGGATAACAAGGTCCTCGCCGGGGCTTGGGTGGCGGGTCAAGGGGAGAATATCTTCAGGGTCCAGGAAATGGCCGAAATCCTCAACGTTCCCCTCGTTTGGGTTCTCAATTGCAGTGGGGTGAAATTGACCGAACAAGAGGAGGTCTATGCGGGGAGACGATCCGGAGGCCACACGTTCTTCCGACATGATCAGCTGATCCAAAAAGGAATCCCGATCATTGCAGGGGTCTATGGCACCAATCCGGCAGGCGGTGGGTACCATGGGATCAGCCCGACGATCATGTTTGCCCACAAGAATGCCAATATCGCCGTGGGCGGTGGGGGCATTGTCAGCGGAATGAGCCCCAAGGGAGGATTCGATTTAGAGGGCGCAGAGCTGATCATCGACGCTACGCGCAAATTCAAAGTCGCCCCGCCCGGGGGAGTGAAGATCCACCATGATCACACGGGTTTCTTCACTGAGGTGTTCGATACGGAGGAGGGAGTTATCGGGGCTATCAAGGAATGCATGGCGGGTATGCCCATGTATAACCCCGATTTTTTCAGGGTAGCCGAGCCCGAACCCCCCCGGTTCCCCGCAGAGGAGATGAATCTCATCGTACCCCACAACCAAAAATTGACTTACGACGTACACCAGGCCTTGGCAAGAATCTTCGACAATAGCGAGCACATGGAATTCAGGCCGGATTATGGTCCCGAAGTCTACTGTGGTTTGGCTAAAATCGATGGGTTCCTGGTGGGCGTCATTGCCAACAGACAGGGGTTCCTGGGCAAGGGATATCCGAAATATGCGGAGGGGCAGTACTTAGGGATCGGGGGCAAATTGTACCGGGAAGGACTGATCAAGATGAACGAGCTGGTGACGCACTGCGGAAGGGATCGAATTCCCATGATCTGGTTCCAGGACACCTCGGGAATCGATGTGGGGGATATTGCTGAAAAGGCAGAGCTCCTCGGCCTCGGCCAATCCCTCATATACTCCATTGAGAGCTCCGGCGTCCCAATGACCTGCGTCGTGGTGAGAAAAGGCACGGCGGCGGCACACTATATTATGGGCGGACCCCAAGCCAATAGGAACAACGCCTTCACCCTGGGCACACCTACCACGGAAATCTACGTAATGCACGGGGAGACGGCTGCTGTAGCAGCCTTTGCCAGGAGATTGGTGAAGGAGAAAGACGAGGGACGTCCCCTAGAGCCCATTATCGATAAGATGAATGCCCTGGCCCAGCAATACCAAGAACAATCCAGGCCCGTTTACTGTGTCCAAAAGGGGTACGTGGATGAGGTAGTTCCCTTCACCCAATTGAGGGATTACCTGGTAACCTTTGCCGGGTGCTGCTATCAAAACCCCAAAAGCATGTGCCCTCCCCACCAGATGATGTTGCCCAGGATCATCAGGGGTTGATGCCTGGCCCGGTTCGACTTAATTCCCCTGGTCGGGACCTACGGATTGACGGACACCGCTGTCCATTCGGTTGCTCGTGGTCTATTGCCCAGATCCCCTTTCGCTCACTGAAAAGAATTTTGGACCATTCTAGAGCTCGCTTCACTGCAAAGAGCGTCTGTTCAGCGCTACTTCGCTCCCTTCACTCGCCCTCTGGGCTCAGACATTGGATTTGCGGTCGTTTCGCTTCACTAAGAATGGGTAGCCGAAATTCTTTACTGTTCGCTCCACGGAACCAGGGCAATGGCCTGTTCCAACGTGACCCTTCTCCAGCAGATTACGCTCATGGACAACGGTGATCTCCAGAAACTCGGGTAACTTCCGACGGATATCACCTTGGTCGGGTTCTTACTTTCCCTTATATTGAGGCTTCTCCGGCCAACCTTCGGGATAAATCTGGCCGGGCTTTTCACCCAGCTTCTCCTTGAGCGCAGCCAGCCCTTTTCGCTTGAACTCCTCACGAGGTTCCTTGGGAATCCTCCCGTTCAATACGGCCTCGGAACGGAGTCGACGGGCGACCGTTTTCTCCATCATGGTACCCAGCTCGAGGAGACGGTCCACATTGATACCGGTCTCGATGCCCATCTCATCCATCATCACCACCATATCCTCCATGGTCGCCAGGCCAACAACATTGGGGTCCTTGTAGTAGTAAGCACCAGTGCCGGTAACCGGCACGCGATCAAAGAAATTCGCCGGCTGACCACCCAGCCCGCCAAGGGTGCCCTCGAACATGTCGATCCCCGCCTGCAGGGCCGCCAACACATTGGCCAAGCCCCAACCCCTGGTTACATGGAAATGGGCTACATGGAGATCGGTGTTGGGAATTTCGTCCAGAATCATGGAATAATATCGATATACCTGGTCGGGCGGTGCGGAGCCGTCATGGTCGGCATGCTCGATATCCGCGGCGCCGATATCCAACCACCGCTTGGTAAATTCCACAGCATCCTCAAACCGCGTGGGCCCGGAGATGGGGCTTCCCCAGATGGTGCTGACAGTGCCACACATCTTAATGCCCACATCGGAGGCCTTCTTGATACACCGTTCGGCTTCCTTCCAGTAGTCGGGAAGGGTCGTGCCTGAATTAGCAAAATGGTGCTCCTCGTCCGTTGAAACCATCATCAAGATGCGATCCGGACCCCAGCCCTCCTTCTTTGCCTCAATGGCACGATCCACGGCCCGCTCTCGGATGGTGACGACAGTCAACTCGATGTCATCCCAGTTTAACCCAGCCCCAGCTAATTTCTTGCTTCCCCGGACCCTTTTCATGAGCTCATCCGCGTCCTTGAACTGGGGCATGTACAGGGGATTCCCAAAGTTGGTCACCTCAAGGCGTTGGAACCCGCAGAGGATCAACTCCTCCAAATAGAACAACTTGGCTTCGGTTGGAATCCAGATCTCCTCGTGCTGGAACCCATCGCGAACAGTAATATCGCCCAAGCGGACTTTTTTGGGGTACTTCAGTTGAAACTCCTCACCCATACCTCCCCCCTTTAATGATCAATTCCCTTTTCGGGCTATTTCACAACAAGGTTTGCTATTGCAAGAAAAAACCATAAAAGCTTCACGGATAGTGGACCGGAGTCTCTCTACTTTCTGGAGGACCCCAATGACCCTAAACGTGATCTGCCGGAGCAGTGAGGCAATCTAGTTAATGGGGGGTGGAATATACTTTCTGGTAGCTACGGCCCAAAGGAAAATCGACTTCACTTCATCCTCCAGGTTGTCCCGTTGGGGCCGTCTTCCGCGACTATTCCCATCGATGCAAGGGATTCCCTGATATCGTCAGCCCGTTTCCAATCCCTCTGTCTCCTGGCCTCATGCCTCTCCCCGATCATCCGGTTGATTTGGTCCTCGTCGATGCGAAGTTGACTCATCTCCCTTCGTCTTTGATCCTCGAAATAGTCCCGAGGCTGGCATTGAAAGAGGCCCAGGATATTCCCAAAACGTCGGAAGTTATCCCCCGCTGAGACCAAGAGGTTCGCAAGGGAACTATGCCTCAAGCCCTCATCCCCCATCAAGGCATTGAGATTTCGGGCCAGATCGTGGAAGTGGGCTAGAGCCAAAGCGGTGTTAAAGTCATCGTCCATGGCCTCTTGGAATCTCTTCGGAAAACCCTTTACCTCTTCAATGACCTTCTGCACCCCCTCCCCCGGGCTCCTCTGTCCCCCCTGTCCCTCCAATTCGTCCATCCTCTTCAGGGCGGAGTAGAATCGATCCATGCTCATTTTAGCCTCGCCCAAATTCTGTTCGGAGAAATCGACTGGGCTTCTGTAGTGGTGGGATAGGAGGAACAACCGGATAATTTCCGGATGGTAGTGGTTGAGAATCTCCTTGATGGTGAGGATATTCCCCTGGGATTTAGACATCTTCTCCCGATTGATATTCACAAAACCATTATGTACCCAGAATTGAGCAAGGGGTTTTCCCGTGGCTCCCTCCGACTGGGTGATTTCATTTTCGTGATGGGGAAAGATCAGGTCCTTTCCCCCACCGTGGATGTCTATGGTTTCCCCCAAATATGCTTGGCTCATCACGGAACATTCGATATGCCACCCCGGCCTTCCCTTCCCCCAGGGGCTATCCCATGATGGTTCACTTGGTTTACTGGCCTTCCACAAGGCAAAATCGAGGGGATTTCGTTTCTTCTCATCGATCTCAACTCTCGCCCCAGCTTTCAACTGTTCGGGACTCCGTTTGGAGAGCTTTCCGTACCCCTTAAACTTCTCAACGGAAAAATAGACGTCACCATTCACCTGGTAAGCATATCCCCTTTCCATCAACCGTTCAGCCATCCGTATCATCTCGCGAATATAGTCCGTCGCCTTGGGCTCATGGGTTGGTTTTTCGAGGCCGAGGACATCCATATCACTGTTGAATTCACGTGTATATCGCTGGGCGATCTCTTTCCACCCTACCCCTTCTTCATTGGCCTTTTTGATGATTTTATCATCCAAGTCAGTGATATTTCGAACATAGGTGACCGCATACCCCAGGAAACGGAGATATCGGAAGATGACATCAAAAACGATGGTGGACCTGGCATGGCCGATATGACAGAGGTCGTAGACGGTAACACCACAGACATACATCCCCACTTTCTTCCCCCTCAGGGGTTTAAACACCTCCTTTTTACCTGAAAGGGTGTTATAGATCCTCAACATCGGGATTCTCCCTTCCCACTCCTTCTACCAAGACCACGGATTGTGCCATGATACCCTCCGCCCTTCCCGAAAACCCCAGTCCTTCCGGGTTTGTCGCCTTGATATTTACCCGGTCGGTCCCTATCTCCAGAACATCCCCGATCTTATCGATCATCCGGGGGATGTATTTGCCCAACCTCGGCTCTTGTGCGGTGACAGTGGCATCCATATTGATGATGCGAAAGCCCTTTGCTTTTGCCTTCTCGCTCACCTTCTTGAGCAATATGGTGCTGCTTATACCTCGATATCGGGCTTCCGTGTCGGGGAAATGACTACCCAAATCTCCTTCGGAGATGGCACCTAAGATGGCATCACAGATGGCATGGATCAATACATCTGCATCCGAATGACCAAGCAACCCTTTTGAATGAGGGATTTCGACACCTCCCAAAATGAGCTTGCGGTCTTGGACCAAGGGATGGATATCGAAACCAATGCCGATTCTCAGGGAATGCGTCATATCGATGCTCTCTGGGCGACCTTTCCTTCCTGGAGAATATAATGGGCAAGAGCGATATCTTCGGGCGTGGTAATTTTAATATTGAAAGAGGATCCCTCAATCACCTTCACCGGCATTCCCATCCGTTCGACGAAGTAGGCATCATCGGTGCCGTGTATCCCTTCTTTGAAAGCCCTTTTGTACGCCTCGTGGATGAGGTCGTATCGAAAGCCCTGGGGGGTTTGAATGTGAAAGAGGGTGTTTCGTTGCAGGGTATCCACGACAATTCTCGTCCCATCAACCCGTTTAATGGTATCCAGGGCAGGTATTCCCGTAACCACGGCCTGAGCATCTTTCATGGCTGCCATAACCCTTTCGAGGATCTCTGGCGAGACGAAGGGGCGAACCCCGTCGTGAACGATGACAATATCACAATTGCCTTCCATGGCCTTGAGACCATTCCACACGGAATCCTGCCTCCGATCTCCCCCTGGAACGAGCTGGGGAACTTTCGTAATCCCATATTTTTGAATAATCTCCCCCATACAATATTCGAAGTCCCCCTCTTCCAAAACCAGATAGATGTTTTCAATTCCCTCGAACTCCTCGAATGTCTTGAGGGTGTAAAAGAGCAAGGGTATTCCCTTAAGGGGGATAAACTGTTTTTTCACCCTTCCTCTCATCCTTTGGCCTTTTCCGGCTGCAACGATGAGGGCTCCGGTTTTCATCGAGACTCCCCCACAACGGCATTGGAGGGATTATCGCTTTCCTCTCGCAGACTGACCCATGGCGTCGTTAACGGGATAGAAATAGCCACCGCCTGTATCCCCTCCGACTTTCGCAAATATCATCCTGCCCGCTGTAGTTTGTAATATCTGTGTAACCATCACATCGATATTTTTTCCCATATATTTTAATCCATTTTCAATGACCACCATGGTCCCATCGTCCAGGTAGGCAACTCCTTGGCCGGATTCTTTTCCCTCTTTTATTACCTTCACGGTCACATCTTCCCCTGGCAGGACAACGGGCTTCAAGGCATTAGCCAATTGGTTGATGTTGAGGACATCGACTCCTTGAAGTTCCGCCACCTTGTTCAGATTGGAGTCGTTTGTGATGATCTTGGCCCCCATCTTCTTGGCAAGCTCCACGAGCTTCGCATCGACTTCCTTGATTCTGGGAAAATCCTGTTCAACGACCTTCACTTCAACGTCGACCTGTTTCTGAATTCGGTGCAGGATCTCCAATCCCCTCTTCCCCCGAGTTCGCTTAATGGAGTCCGCCGAATCAGCTATGTGTTGAAGTTCATGGAGGATGAATTGGGGAATGATGAACGTCCCTTCGATGAATCCCGTTTCGCATATGTCTGCGACCCGCCCATCTATGATGACGCTGGTGTCCAAAATCTTCGGATTCTCGGCCGCTACGGGGAATTTTGAGGCTCCTTTCAAACTGGCGAAGCTGAATTCCTCCCCCTTTTTTAACCCTATTTTTATGCCAATGTATGCGGGGATGGAATAGGTAACCAGGTAAACGGCTAATGAGATTCGGGTTTCCTCTAAAATATTGCTGAGGAATGCATCCGCCAAGATCTTAGCTACGAGAAATCCGGCAATCAATCCGAGGGCAGCTCCGCAAAGGCTTCTCAGGGAAACCTTTTTGACGCTCTCCTCTATCAAAATGCTCAGGATAGCAACCATAATCCCCCCAGCTGCCCCCCATAGGAGAGCCCACTTTGTCCCGAAGACCTCCCCCGCAATGAAGAACCCGCCAATAGAACAGATGAGGATAAGAAAAAAGCGTAATATCATAGTACCCATTCGTGACCTCCCATGCGTAAAATGGATTCGATACATTTTCAGGCCCTTCCCGCCCTATGGAAGGGAAGGCGGTTATTTTGCCTGCTTAAAGCGAAGCCATGGAATCGGGGATTCGGTTATCGGAGGGCTAGAGGGAGAGAAACAATGAATTACTATTCCATTCTTCAACCTTCGAATCGAGCCCACTCATGGTTCGAAGATCTTTCTTATTTCCATGAGCACATCTGATTCCTCGACATTCCTTGCTACAGCGAGCTCCTTAACCAGGAGATTTTCGGCCGTGTCTAGGATCTTTCGCTCCCCAAAGGAGAGGTCTTTTTCCATCTTGAGTACCTGAAGGTCGCGCAAAACCTCAGCGATGGAGAAAATGGAACCCGTGTTGATTTTGTCCATATACTCGCGATATCTCCGATTCCACGTCTGCGTGTCCAGGGAAATCTCCCTCTCCTTCAGGATTTGAAATACCCTCGGTATTTCCAAGGATGGGATGACCCCCCTCAGTCCAACGACATCAATGTTCCCTGTGGGGATCATAATGGTCATCCCATTATCAAGTATCCTTAAGATAAAGAATAATAGCTCCCTCCCCGATATCGTCTTGCTCTCGATAGCCTCGATTACTCCAACCCCGTGACCCGGATAAACGGCCTTATCCCCGATATCAAACATCTTCCAAACTCCCCTTGGTGATTATAATCTTTCCCTTGGCTTTACCCCCTTTTGCTGTGATCTGTTATGTATTCCCTCCTTAGTGAGAAGACGGCCTCACCACGTCGCTGAGGGCAAAATCCCCCCCATTGGTGATGCGAGCCATCGCCGCATCCGTCCCAAAAAGTTGGGAAACCCTAACCTGTCCCTTCCGTTGACCTTCAAAGGAATCCAGAGAAACCCCGACTATCTGCTCTCTTTTACCTCCTCCCGGTCCATAAACATCCATGAGGTCCCCGACCTTCAATCCAGTAAGTCGTCCCGCATTGAGATAAACGCTATCCCCGTCGATTTTAACAATTTGCGTATACCATCCCATCTGGTTTATCTCAGTGAGAATTTTCCCAGTTAGTTCCTCTATGGCCAAGTGGATGGCATTAAGCTTCGTCTTATCTCGGGAAAACTCGCCCCTCTCCTCCGTCGCAAAAATGGGGTTTCTCCCCTCAAGGGCCTTCATCAGTCGGCCGGTGGCAGTTTCTACGAGTTTTACTTGGATCCGAACAACAGCCAAGGCCGTATCCCCCCCATTACCCCCTTTGCTCGTGGAGGCCGCAACATAGGGTCCAGAAAGGGTTCCGTAGAGAAGGATATGGACTCCGAACACAGTATTAGCTATCCTCAAAACCATGGGATCATCGAATCGAACGGATTCTATCCCCCTCCTCTTGAGATAGTCCACGATGATCTGATCATCCAAGGAGAGTATTCTATCTGTTCGGCTTTCCAGGGAGCCCCGTAATCGTGCCGCCACTATTTCTCCCCAGTTCTCATCGGGTTCCGGTTCCTCGAAAGGTGCAATAACGATCTTCTTTCTTAGCTGGATGGAAGAAGAAGTAGTCGTCCCGGCCCTTTCCCTCGAAGACGTTCTGGACATCTCGTAAGATGGCGTTATGGTTTCCCTTTCGGGTCGATGGAGTGGCTCCTCCCTCGTTGTCTTTTGCCGTTGGGGATCCGAAAATTCGGCTCGTTTCGAAAGATACTCATCGACGGGAATATATCGGTATCGGCCCCCCCTGGGGTTTCCCTCCTTTGTACCATCAACTATCTTTACGTATTCCTCTCCATCAATGATGACGATTTCTTGATCGGCCAGGGCTTTCCCCTTCATTTTCCTATAGGCTCGATTTTCGTTATTTAACCACGGAAGGGGGGAACAAGCGGTGAGAATGAAGATGAGGAAAGGTATAAATTTGGCTCCCCGTGCGCGTTTCGGCAGTTTCGATTCCATAACTATTTGATAATATACCAAAAAATTTACAGAATATCAAGGAAAATCCTCTCTAGCCAGTATTTCCCTTACCTCCCTAAGATCCTCCGGGGTATCCACCCCTACGGGATGGTAATCGGTAGGAACTACCATCATTCGCCATCCATTTTCCAAGAGCCGAAGCTGTTCCAATCCCTCGGCGGCCTCCAAGGGGGTCGGCTCCATCTGACTTATGGATAACAGGAGGGACCGCCTATATACATAGAGACCGATATGCCTGTAAAGGGGACCCGAGGGCAGAGAGTCATCTCCATATTCCTGCTCTAAGGAGATGAACCGGCCATCCTCTCCAGATTTATTGCGAAAGAAGGGAATGGGAGATCGAGAGAAATAGAGGGCAAATCCGTCCCGATCCGTTACCACTTTTACCACGTTGGGATTAAACCAATCATTGACTCGGGTAATGGAACTTTTGAGGGTGGAGATATGGATGGACTCATCCGATATGATGGGCCTTATGGCTTCATCGATGATCGCACCGCGGATTAATGGCTCGTCTCCCTGGATATTAGCGATGATTTCAGCCTCTATCCCTCTGGCTACTTCGGCTACCCGCTCCGTTCCAGTCGAGTGGTCCGGGGAAGTCATCACGACTTTGCCGCCGAATTTCCGTACGCCGTCGGCAATCCGGTCGTCTTCCGTCGCCACAATAATCTCGCCCACCAATGTTGACTCCTTCGCCCTCTCGTAAACGTGTTGAACCATAGGCTTGCCACAGATATCAACGAGGGGCTTACCCGGAAATCGGCTGGAATGGTAACGGGCAGGAATGACTGCGGCTATGGTCATGAAGAGACCCTTTTAAGGATATCCCCAGCAAGGTAAAACAATCAATGGCCATTGTCAATGCGGGATTCGCACTGACGGACCCCATTGGTTGCAGAAACAGAACTACAATCATCTGAGGCCATGCTCGATCGCCAATTCCCTGAATCCCTCGAGCGAATTTTCGATTACCCATCTTTCCACGCAGTAAGCGATTCTGATATGAGCCGGTTTTCCGAAACCTCTTCCAGGTACTGTGAGGATGTTTTTTGCCTGCAACGCCTTGACGAAAACGACATCGTCGTCAATGGGACACCGAGGGAAAAGGTAGAATGCACCCATTGGCTTTACCATGAAATATCCGAAATCTGCGAGGCTGTTATAGAGGAGGTCCCGTTTTTCCTGATACTCTGAAATATCCATCGATACATGCGTCAATTTCCCGACCAAACGTTGCATCAGTCCAGGGGCGTTGACGAATCCCAGGGTCCGATTGCTGAAGGCCATAGCATCAGCTAACTTCCCCTTCCCCTCTGCCAAGGGGCTAATAGCCACGTATCCAATGCGTTCCCCTGGAATGGAAAGATCCTTGGAGTGGGAATTGATGGCGATACAGTGATCGTAGACGGAGAAGACATCGGGAAGTTTTAAATCATCATAAACGATCTTCTTATAGGCCTCATCACAAAGGAGGCAGATGCTCTTACCATATTGCTTGCTCTTTCTTTTCAAAATCTCCCCTAATTGAATAAGGGATTCCTCGCTATAGACGACTCCCGTCGGATTATTAGGGGAATTGATGAGAATGGCTTTGGTCTTTTTACCGATAGCTCCCTCAATGGCCTCGAGGTCGAGGGAAAAGTCTTCTCGGGTCTCCACCAACTTCAGGATTCCTCCATGGTTGTCCACGTAGAACTTGTATTCTACGAAATAGGGAGAAGGAATGATTACCTCGTCGCCGGGATCCAGGATGGATTTCAATGCTATGTTGAGCCCCCCGGCAGCCCCGGCGCTCATGATGATCTCTCCCTCCGTAAATGAAAGGCCCGTCTCCTCGGATAACATGCTGGCTATGGCTCTTCTGGTCTCCTCATAGCCGCTGTTGACCATGTATCGACACATCCCCGGGATGGGATTCTGAGCTATTTTTCTCAGTTCCGCGAAGAATTCCTCGGGGGGTTCAGAGATGGGATTGCCCAGACTGAAGTCAAAGACCTTTTCAGGACCATACATTCGTTTTAGACTGGCCCCTTCCTCGAACATCTTCCTTATCCAAGACGCCCCTTCCAGCGCCTTTTGGATCTTCATCGATATCGTCATTTCATCTCTCCTCGTCTCAATTCCAAAACTAAACCAATAAAAAAGCCATGGAGATCTTACCCATGGCTTATATGAAATAGCAAGGCCATGGGACATATCACCCATGGCCTTGTTCCCCTATTCTCGGGATCCTCGGTCACGGGCGCCCACAATGAAAATAAGAATAAAAAAATCCAAACTCCCATACCATTATGTGCCCACCACTTTAGACCGCTCATTTTTATCATATCTCTCCGCCACATGTCAAGGAGAATTTAAGAGAACTCTGAGCGCGAATTAAGACTTTTTTGGTAACCATTCATAGTAAAGCGAACCGCCCGCAAATTAAATGTTTGCGCGTGAAAGGCGATTTTGGATTTGTAGTGAAACGAACTTCAGAATGGTCGAAAAAATATTTTTGAGCGGCGAAGAGCTCCTTGTTCAGAGATCTCTTTAAATGGGGTCCCCAGTTTATAGAGAAAAAACGTTGTGCCTGAGCACAATGTGCTGGAGATGGGGGGTACCCTCCGGAGGTATGGAGCAAAGCGAAAGCCAGACCCTACCTTGACTTTTTCCGAAAAAGCCTCTAATATTGCGCAAATATGGAATTTTGAGCTTCCAAAGCTTTCATGAGTCGCCATGGTGGAACAACGGATGAAGGGAAAAGCGGGCGGAAAGAGGCTATCGAGGACGCGCAATATCGGATTCATGGCCCACATTGATGCGGGTAAAACCACCGTCACCGAGAGGATCCTCTATTATACAGGACGAACTCATCGTATGGGAGAAGTACATGATGGTAATACGGTGATGGACTGGATGGTGCAGGAGCAGCAGAGGGGCATTACCATTACTTCAGCGGTAACCACCTGTCCCTGGAAGGGTAACTATATCCATATTATCGACACACCGGGTCACGTTGATTTCACCATTGAGGTGGAGAGGTCTCTAAGGGTATTGGATGGGGCCATAGCCGTCTTTTGCGCGGTAGGAGGTGTCGAACCACAATCGGAAACCGTTTGGCATCAGGCCGACAAATATAAGGTTCCCAAACTGGCCTTCATCAATAAAATGGATCGCATTGGCGCCGATTTCTCCAGGACTGTTGAAATGATGGTCGATCGGTTGGGGGCAAAACCCCTGCTTGTCCAGTTGCCCCTGGGATCAGAGGATCAATTCAAGGGCGTGGTGGATTTGATTCGATTCAAGGCCATCATCTGGCATGAAGAGACCCTCGGAGCCTCCATCAGCGAGATGGAGATTCCCCAAGAGATTCTTCCTCAAGCCTCAGAGCAGAGAACAAAACTCCTGGAAACCGTTGCCGAATCGGACGATGCCCTCACCGAAAAGTACCTCGAAGGGGAAGAATTCTCGGAGGAAGTGATCAAGGAAACTATTAGAAGGGGAACCATCTCCCTCAAATTGGTTCCCGTTTTGTGCGGGGCCGCTTTGAAAAATAAGGGGATCCAGCCGCTCCTGGATGCCATCGTGGATTATCTGCCTTCTCCTCTCGATATCCCCCCTATTCAGGGCATTAATCCACAGACGGATCAGGTTGAGAAGAGAGCCTCCAGTGATGATCAACCCTTTTGTGGACTTGCTTTCAAGATCATGATGGACCAAGGCAGAAAGTTGGCCTACACACGTATTTACTCCGGTGTCCTCAAGAGCGGGTCAGAGGTCTATAATCCCCGCGTGAGGGCAAAGGAGAGGGTTACGCGGATCTTCCTGATGCACGCAAACCACCGGGAGAGGTTGGAGGAGGCCAGGGCGGGGGATATTGTAGCCCTCATGGGTCTGAGGCAAACAACAACAGGGGACACCCTCTCTAAGGAAGACCATCCCATTCTCCTAGAACCCATAGATTTCTATAAACCGGTGATGTCGGTGGCCGTGGAACCCAGAACCAACCGAGACCAGGAAAAGCTGCTTTATTCCCTGGAGAAGCTGAGCGAGGAAGATCCCACCTTTCTGGTGACATTCGACGAGGACACTGCGCAGACCATCATCTCCGGGATGGGAGAGCTCCACCTGGAGGTGTTGATTCAACGGCTTCTCAGTGAATATCACGTGGAAGTCAATGTCGGCCGTCCCCAAGTCGTTTACCGTGAGACCATTTCCAAGGCTGTGGAGTCTTCGGGGCTATTCGATAGGGTAGTCGAAGATGTCCGACACTTCGCCGAGGTACTCCTTAAACTCATCCCCAACCATCGCGGGAATGGCCTGAGGTTTCGCTCAGAGACTCCCGACGGTATCTTATCACAGGAAGGGCTCTCCGCCATTGAAGAGGGAGTCAGGGATGCTTCTACAGCTGGCGTGATCATGGGATATCCTGTAACTGACATCCAGACGGTCTTTTTAAAGGCCTCTTTTGATCCCGAAAATCCCTCTTTGATGGGCCTGAGAATAGCCGCTTCCAATGCCTTCCGAGAAGGATTAAGGGAGGGGCAACCAACCCTTTTGGAACCCATTATGGAGCTCAGCGTCATAGTTCCAGAAGAGTTCATGGGGGAAGTAATAGGGGACCTAAAGGCACGAAAAGGGGAGGTAGAGTCTATTACACCTAAAGGAAAGATCGTTTTCATCAACGCCCTGGCCCCATTGAAGAGAATGTTCGGTTACTCAACTGATCTGCGGTCTATGAGCCAAGGACGCGGTACCTTTTCCATGCAGTTCTCCCACTATGATACGACATCAGAGGCGTAATATCACCCCATGTGCTCCAGTGACTGGGAAATGGACTTCATGAATACCTTTTCTCTCCGGGCTATAAAGAACCGTTTGGGGACTCAGATCATCGGCAAGAAAATTCACGTCTTCGGTGAATTGGATTCCACCAATTCAGAGGCATACCGCATGGCCCGAGAGGGGGGGGAGGAGGGAGAAGTCGTCGTTGCGGATCGCCAACTGAGGGGAAGAGGGAGACTCGGTCGACGATGGCTTTCACCCCCGGGGGTCAACCTCTATGTTTCCATAATCCTTCGGCCACCGATTCTCGTGAGAAATGCAACCCTGATTACCCTTATGGCTGCAGTGGCAACCGCAAAGGCCGCGAAAGGGACCTCCGGCCTTCAGCCTCGGATAAAATGGCCCAATGATCTCCTCATAAACAATAAGAAGGTCGCCGGTTTACTCAACGAGATGAAGGGCAAAGCGGATAAGGTGGAGTTTATCGTCCTGGGAATAGGGATTAATGTCAATATGACCATGGGAATGATCCCCGAGCAAATGAAATCCACTGCCACCTCCTTGAGGGAGGAACTGGGATATGATATCTCCCGAGTTGAACTCCTCAGTGCCCTGTTGCGAGAAGTTGATAGGGAATACCAGGCTTTCTTAACGGGAGAACCCAGGCGGATTGTTCGCCAATGGGAGGAATTTTCCCAGATGGTGGGAAACCTCGTGGAGATGAGATCCTTTAATGAGGTTATTCGGGGGAGGGTTAAGGGGATCGATTCCAACGGATCACTTCTCCTTTCCGCCCCCGATGGGTCCGAAAGAAGGGTGATTGCGGGGGATATTTCTCAACCGGCGGAGTTCCCCGATATGAAGCCGGAGTTGGATGCTGAGTCCTTCGACTCATAAGTTCGGTGACGAACTTATTTACTCAGGACTTAGTGCTGAGTGAGCAATATCTATGATATCATGGATATCATGCACAAAAATACGTTACTGTATTTGCGAATCGAAGCACTAAGGAAAGTAAGAGATGTTATTCGCAATCGATGTGGGCAATACCCATACGGTGTTAGGCGTATTTGAGGATGACCGACTCCTTGATAGCTGGCGGATTCGTACTGAGACGGAGAAGACTTTAGACGAATACGGAATCCTGGTAAAGGATCTCTTCATGTTCAGCGACATTGAGCTGGAGGATATCCATGGAATCGCCATCTCCTGTGTCGTCCCTCCCATAACCAACATCCTCGAGGGGATGGCGTTGAAGTTTTTTGGCCTCAAGCCGTTGGTAGTGGGCCCTGGAATCAAGACGGGGATGCCCATCTATTACGATAACCCCGTTGAGGTGGGAGCTGATCGAATCGTCAACGCTGTTGCTGGATACGCTAAACACGGAAAGAGCTTGATCATCGTGGATTTCGGCACGGCAACCACCTTCGACTACATCTCCCCAAAGGGGGAATACATGGGTGGTGTAATCTCACCGGGGATTTTGATTTCTACGGAGGCCCTTTTCCAACGGGCGTCGAAACTACCCAAGGTGGAATTGATTAAACCCAAAGGGATTATCGGGAAAAACACGGTCACTAGCATACAGGCCGGCATCATTTACGGATATGTAGGATTGGTGGATGGGATCGTGAGGCGCATGAAAAAGGAAACAAAGACAAACCCAATGGTGATCGCAACGGGTGGTTTAGCCGATTTGATCGCCCCCGGATCGGAATTCATTGAAGAGGTCGACGAATTTCTCACCCTTGACGGTTTGAGGATAATTTACCAGCGAAATCAGGAAGACGATACCTCTTCTCCTTGACGGTGTTTTCCGCAATCCCCTTCTAAACCTCTCTGTTCATCCTCGATCTGGGTTTATCCCGCTGAGCCTTTCATAGGACAAAACGGTTCGAGTAATCCCATTACGTCCTTCCCAGATATGGGTATCTCCCTTTGGGGTTTCGCGACTTCTCGAGGACTCCGTTGTCCCTTCGCGAAATCTGCAGAAAGAGTTGGACACCATTCGAAGGCGAGCAAGAAGGTGAAAGCCAGTAAGCACCACGTTCCATCCATTGACAAAAAGGGTGGGAAATGTACAATATTTGTAATTATTCTTCATTGTGGCCATTTTCGTAAAGGGGACCTTTTCTTGAAAATCGCTATTTCGGGGAA
>JBGVTJ010000018.1:0-4983 GCA_041862515.1 Thermodesulfobacteriota bacterium
CGTTGTCCGTTCGGTTGCTCGTGGTCTGTTGCCCAAATTCCCTTTCGCTCTCTGAAAAGAATTTTTGACCATTCTAAAGTTTGCTTCACTGCAAACTCAAAACTCGCCCTTTGGGCTCAAACATTGAGTTTGCGGTCATTCCGCTTCACCAAGAATGGTTAACAAAAAATCTTTAATGTTCACTCCAGGGAACCAGGGCAACGGCCTGCATCGATGTGACCCTTCCCCAGCAAATTTCGGTCATGGACAACGGTGTTCCCTAGAAATTCAGGAAACTCCAGATGCTGGACCATTGACAGATCGAATCAGAGGGGATAAAGGGAGAAAGAACTTCCTATAAGCATGGAATTACCCCATGTGTTGGAATTGAAGAGAGGAGAAAACCATGGTGGAATGCAATCTCGAGCTCAATCAGGGGAATTGTACCTGTACCTATGAACCTTGCGATAGGAAGGGGAGATGCTGTGAGTGTATAACTTACCACAAGCCGCTTGGACAGCTTCCCGGATGCCTGTTTTCGCGGGAAGTGGAAAGGACTTTCGATCGATCCATCTCCCGTTTTATGGCTCAATATCGGTAGCAAAGAGCCAAGGGAATCTCAGTTCAACAAAACTCTTCGTTATTACTGTTTTTGTTCACCCATACCGAGGGGACCGACTTCACCGAGATGACCAAGACCTCGCAACCTCCCTTTTCTTTCCGACCAAGGTATAGAGAATGAATCCAGGACTATTGAGCAAAAATGAAACGCTATGCCGCCATTGATGTTGGAACCAATACCATCCTCCTCTTAATTGCCGACCAGACACCTGAAGGTTCGCTTCAAACCGTTGTGGACCTGGAAACCACAACGCGGTTGGGTGAAGGACTTATAGGAACTTGCGTGATCAACGCTCACGCCATGCAAAAGAGCATCGATGTCATCGATAGTTATCTCTCCCTGTGCAGTGATATGGGAGTTACAAAAGTAGTGGCAGTTGGAACGAGCAGCCTTAGGGAGGCAAGAAATCGGTCGGAATTCTTGCGAAGGGTAAAACGGCGATGTGGCTTGGAAATCGAAATCATTTCGGGTCGGGAAGAGGCACGACTTACTTACCTGGCCGTGACGAAGGATAAAAAATGGTCCTCGGGACCTTTGGTAGTCATCGATATCGGAGGGGGAAGTACGGAGTGGATTTACGGAGATGCCCTTGGTGGGGTGCGGGTCTTTAGTCTGAACCTCGGCTCGGTAACATTAACGGAACTGTTCCTCACCTCAGACCCCATTGAGGAGCGGGAATATCAAGCCATGACCTCCCATGTGAGAAAATTACTGATCAACATTCCCCCATTGAAGGGAAATCCTCCCCTTGTCGGTATCGGAGGAACTATAACTGCCCTTTTCTCCGTCAAACAGGGCCTGAGGGAATTCAACCCTTCACGAATCCACCATGGGCTATTGAAGCTGAGGGATATTGAGGGACAGATCGAATTATTTAAAACTCTTCCCTTGAAGGGAAGGAAAGCCATTGCCGGGCTTCCACCTGAAAGGGCCGATGTTATCATTGCCGGTGCCACGATCCTCCTCCATTCCCTGTTACGTCTTGGCTCAAACCGAACATGGATCAGTTGTCATGGTCTCAGATACGGCATACTCTTCGAACGATTCTTCAAATAGGACCTCGGTGTCCTGGTTGGGCTACCACCCAGATAGGAGTTGAAAATAAAGGTGGCCTATGTAATAATTTATGTGTTTAGCTTGTTAACCCGTAATATTAATGCCTAAAGGAACATTTTTGAGTCCATTCTATCGAAATATTGCCTTTTGGCTCGTCATCAGTTTGTTGATGGTCCTGCTATTTAATCTCTTCAATCGGCCTCAGGTGAAGCCCGAAGCCATCAATTTCACCCAATTCATTGCCGCGGTGGAGCGAGGGGAAATTGTCAGCGTGACCATTGAGGGAAGTAAAGTCTCGGGCAGATATTTGAATGGAAGGGAATTTAAGCTATTCATTCCGGAATACCCTGACTTGGTCAAAAATTTGAGGGAAAGGGGGGTGGAAATATCGGCGAAGCCGCCTGGGGAATCATCCTTCTGGCAATCCATCTTAATTTCCTGGTTCCCGATGCTCCTGCTCATAGCGGTATGGATCTTCTTCATGAGACAGGTACAGGTTGGGGGCGGAAAGGCTTTAGCCTTCGGGAAAAGTCGCGCCAAAATCCTTTCCAAGGATCAGCATAAGGTAACCTTCGAGGATGTGGCGGGTGTCGACGAGGCAAAGCAGGAACTGGAAGAAATCATCCACTTTCTCAAGGACCCAAAGAAATTCACCAAGCTGGGCGGGAGAATCCCAAAGGGGGTCCTCATCGTAGGGGCACCTGGTACGGGAAAGACCCTTTTGGCCCGAGCCATAGCCGGTGAGGCCGATGTTCCTTTTTTTAGCATAAGCGGAAGCGACTTCGTAGAAATGTTCGTCGGCGTTGGGGCTTCAAGGGTAAGGGACCTCTTCATCCAGGGAAAAAGGAATGCGCCCTGTATTGTATTCATCGATGAGATCGATGCCGTGGGGAGGCATCGGGGAGCCGGCCTGGGAGGGGGACATGATGAAAGGGAGCAAACCCTCAATCAGCTCTTGGTGGAGATGGACGGTTTCGAATCCAATGACGGGGTCATCCTCATTTCCGCTACCAATAGGCCGGATGTCTTAGACCCTGCTCTTATGAGACCGGGAAGGTTCGACCGACAGGTAGTAGTGCCTATTCCCGATATCAAGGGAAGGGAAGCCATTCTTAGGGTCCACACGAAAAAAAACCCTCTGTCCGGAAATGTCGACCTCCAAGTCTTAGCCCGTGGGACACCGGGCTTTACCGGAGCAGATCTGGAAAATATGGTAAATGAAGGGGCCTTGCTGGCCGCAAGACTGGGAAAGAGTCAGATCGAAATGGTAGATCTCGAGCAGGCAAAGGATAAGGTCTTGATGGGGACCGAGAGGAAGAGCATGATCATCCCCTATGAGGAGAGGAGAAATATTGCATACCATGAATCGGGACATGCCTTGGTGGCTAAGATGATCCCTGGGACCGATCCCATCCACAAGGTCACCATCATACCCCGGGGACGCGCCCTCGGGTTAACCCAAAGGTTGCCCGTCGATGAGAAACATATATACCCCAAGGATTATCTCCTCGATAATATCGCCGTCTTAATGGGGGGAAGGGCTTCGGAGGAAATCGTTCTTCATATCCAAACCACAGGATCTCGTGAAGATATCGAGCAATCCACCGAATTGGCCAGAAAAATGGTGTGCGAATGGGGAATGAGCGAAAAAATGGGTCCTCTCGCCTTTGGACAGAAGGAGGAACAGATCTTTTTGGGTCGTGAATTCGCCAGACACAAGGATTATAGCGAAAGGACGGCGCAAGATATCGATGAAGAGATTAAGCAGATTGTCGGCAATAGCTACGATAGCGCCAGAAAGATCCTCGAGGAAAACATCGATCTTCTCCATGGCCTTGCCAATTCCTTATTGGAGAGGGAAGCCCTTGATGGGGATCAAATAGATAAAATTATAAAAGGTGAAAAGATTTAATCATCTACCCGAATAGACCAACCTTTACTCATCATCCATTGATAGAGTGGACACCCAAGGATGAAAAGGGTTCGATTCCTTCACTTCGGCAAACCGGATGAGGTCATCCATGAAATGCAGCGCATTGGTGTCGACCCTCTCGGCATTGAGTCGATGCGGGAAAAGATATTCCATCTCAATCTGAAGATTCAGGGAATCGACTGCCGCCTGGCCAACCTACTGAAACAAGAGATGGTCATACTGGGTGGTGATGTCGCCATGGATAAGAGGATCATCGATTGTAGCGTTGCCGCCTCTGACCTCATCCTCATGGGCACGCAAAATCAGATAAAAGCCCTCACCGACAGGCTTGAAGATCGTTTCAACGGTTTCCAAGGGGTAGCGGTCCGGATTCGCGAATGTCTCAAGAACTTGGAAAGCCCACCTCATACCATTCGGTGTAAGAAAACGGTCTTCCACCTCGATGAGAGGACCCACCTTATGGGCATATTGAACGTCACGCCGGATTCTTTCTCCGACGGAGAAATGTTCTTTGCCCCGGATAAAGCGATCTCCCATGGCATCGAATTGGCCTCTCAGGGAGCCGATATCATCGATATTGGGGGAGAATCGACAAGGCCTGGAGCCAAACCTTTGGCGCGGGATGAAGAGTTGCGAAGGGTAATCCCGGTCATTGAGGGTCTTGCGGCAAAGGTCGACGTCCCCATTTCCATCGACACATATAAATCTTTCATAGCTGAGAAGGCCATCGAGGCCGGCGCTGAGATGATCAATGACATCAGTGGACTGCATTTCGACCCCAAAATGGCGGACGTTGCAGCCAAATATGACGTGCCCATTGTGTTAATGCATACCAAGGGGACCCCCGAAGTTATGCAATTGGACGTTCATTATGACTGTCTCCTTACGGAGATTATGGAGTACTTGGAGGAAAGTATTGAGGTTGCTGAGGGAGCCGGGGTGGATGCAAAACAGATCATTATCGATCCGGGAATTGGCTTCGGGAAATCGGCCGAAGACAATCTGAGGATTATTTACCACCTAGCCGAGTTGAAGAGCCTAGGCAAACCAATTATGCTGGGTACCTCAAGGAAATCCTTCATCGGTAAGATTTTAGATGCCGAAGTAGACCAAAGGGTCGAGGGAACCCTGGCCTCCATTTCTGCAGCCATCATGAACGGGGCTAACATCCTCCGGGTCCATGACGTGGGCCCCGCGAGAAAGGCGGCACAGATAGTGGATGCCATCTTAAGAGGGTAACGACCCCATGAGTGTCGCGGATATTCTGGCCAGTGTTCGATGGCAGGACATCGTAGATATCGCTATCGTCTCCGTGCTGATCTATTGGATCATCATTCTCATCAAGGGGACGAGGGCGGTTCAGATGATCTTCGGCCTCGCCTTGATCATCGTC
>JBGVTJ010000019.1:0-17033 GCA_041862515.1 Thermodesulfobacteriota bacterium
CCGGTACGTGAATATCAATAAGACCCTTGCCCCCGGTATGCTCTCCAACAGATGCTTCAACTGATCTTCTGAGCTTTTGTCAATCCAGTGCAGATCCTCATAAGCCATGATCAGGGGCCGGATCTCCGAACCCTTAAGGGCGATGCGTTTTACTGCTTCAATGATTCGATTTTTCCTCTCCTCAGGGCTCATGGGGATTTCGTCGATACCGCTGTCTTTGACCGCTAAGAGTTCTAAGAGATATGGAAGGGTGGAAGTCTCATCGGTCCCCAACATTTTCAGGCCCTTTTTGACCTTTTCCCTGATCTCAAAATCCCCATCGCCTTCATGGATATCGAAGTTCGACTTCAAGATGTCTATGACCGGATGATAGGCCACACCCCGGCTAAACGACAGGCACCTTCCCTCCAAAAACGTCACATCTTCATTAGCCACGGCCTTCCTGAACTCATACAGAAGCCTGGATTTTCCCACCCCGGCCTCAGAGACTATGGAAAAGGCCTGCCCCCTGCCTGCCTTGGATCGCTCCAAACCATCAAGCAAAAGCTCGAGCTCCCGCTCCCTCCCAACAAAGGGGGTAAGTCCCCGCTCCGCACTAACGTCAAACCGTGTCTTTCTGGTACTGGGGGAGAGCGCACGGTATATTTTAACCGGCTCTTCCCTGCCCTTAACCCCCCTTTCCCCCAGGGCCTCAAACCGAAAGAGCCCCTCGGTGAGTTTGAAAGTCTCCTCAGTCACATAGGTTGTCCCCGGCTCTGCCAGCTCCTGCATCCTCGAAGCCAAATTCACCGTGTCCCCCACAGCCTTGAACTCAACCCTGAGATCATTGCCAAGGGTGCCGACAACCACAGGACCTGTGTTAATGCCGATCCGCATTTTTAAAGGCCTTAAGTCTTTTCTCTCTTGCTTTATCTTATCGCTAAACCTGGTCATCTCCCGATGGATGGCCAAGCTTGATCGGATGGCTCGTTGAGGGGCGTCCTCCAATGCAATGGGGGCTCCAAAAAGAGCTATAATCCCGTCACCGGTCATCTCGTTGACCGTGCCTTCATACTCATGGACCTTGTGGATGAGGAGCTCGTAGACCTGGTCCATGATAGAGTATGCTTCCTCGGGACCAAGGCTTTCCGAAAGTGCGGTAAACCCTTCCATGTCACAGAAGATTACCGTGACCTGCTTGCGCTCGCCTTCAATCTTCCCCCTCTGGGCCAGGATTTTCTCAGTGAGGCCCTTGGGAAGGTACCGTTGAATATTTGCCAATTTATCATCTAAGGTGAGGTTTCTGGGAGACGGCTCTGAGGGAAGGCTTAGGTCGTGACCGCATTCACCACAGAATTGCCTGTCCAAGGGAATCTTAGCTCCGCAACTGGAACAAACTAATTCCATCCTAGCCCCACATTTTTCACAGAACTTTACCCCTTTACGATTATCAAACTGACATTTGGGACACTTCATCTCTGAACGCCCTCCGGTGAATTATCTATGGATTAAAGGGTTATATGAACTCATGAGTAACAGTCTATCTCGAGGCTTCATACTGCGATTCTCTAGAAAACGTCTTTTCATGAAGCGCTAAAGGAGGTTAGGGTTATGTCATTAATTTATTCAAATCCACAAAAAAGCCGAGTTACCCATTCACTTCGGCAACCCGGCTGTCTTTAAACTCTACCGGTTATTTCACTAAGGTGGTTCCGCCAAACGATTCCGCTATATCACTGATCCAATTGCATAAAGCCACTCGTAGGTACCACACCTGGGATTCAAAGACCCGTGGCTTTCCGCCCCACCCTCACAGGTGGTTTGGCTTTGTCCGGGAACAAAACCCATCTTCTCAAACTTAGAAAAACCTGTCAACAAAAATCTAAATTCGTTTTGCCTTGTAAAACAGAAAGAGGAAATCTCAAGAAAGTGTTTAGAATCCAAAAATCAATGATACTAACTATGCAGATTTTCCGAGGCTTGATGCATACAATATTTCAACCGCCAATCAATTATCCTCGTCTATTCCTCTCCCTCCAAACATCCGTCAATACAAGGATCATCTCCGGGTCATTGCTCAAATGGGAATTCTCTTTTTGTCCATCTATATTTACAAGGAGGGCTTTATCTATGGTCTGAAAGCAAAAATGAATCTCCGTAGGTGTCTTTTCATCTGCTGCGAAAGTTTTATTGTCTCTCAGAACGCTGCCCCCTACCTTAATCCTCTCGGATGCCTTTACCCCGTCCAATTCTTTGTCTAATACCCTTTGGATGGGATGATGAAGACCCCATATTCAAGAAGATTGGACTATTCGACCACAAAGGACTTCAACGCCTAGCAGAGCGAGCTAGAATTGAGCTAAAAAAGGGAAAGGGGATTCACAAATTCCGCCATAGCGGAGCTATCTTCCTTTCAAAGGCAGGAATTAATGAGCACATTGTAGAGAAATTGGGAGGATAAAAGAACTCCGCTATCCTTCGCAAAATCTATGAACACGTGGTCAAACCATAAACGAAAAGAGCATCGCTTTTGATGCCCTTTCGAGATACGAATTGCAGATTTTATTCAGATCTGATGAACAACCTACCGAAGCGGGATTCCTCCCTCTCAAGGCCTCATCTCCGGCTTCCCCCATTGAGGAAACGGATCAATTCGGATTGCAAGACCCTCCATCCCTTGCCCGCCTTAGTGGCCTTGATACGTCCAATACGGATGTATTTGAAGAAGGTGGGCTTTGTAATTCTCAAGTATTGACAAGATTCCTCGGTCGTCAGGACTCGATCCTCATACTGCTCGGCCAATCTCTTTCACCTCATTTGGATAAACGCAATGAGGATCAATTTTGCATTTTCTATGCCAAACACCTTTTAGTAAAAAATTATAGTATTTTTAATAACTTATACACTTGTACCCAAAACACGCGCCCCTAAAGACCCTAACTTTTTTTCATACTTTCCACGAAATGGCAGAAAAGATACAGGCCTTGATGATCAACCTTCAACAAAAAAACCGGGAGGACCTCACCTCCTGCCTTTACCATTTTCCCCTCCTTGAGATCCTACATCCAGCTCGTCTGGCCGCTCATCAAGTAATCCTGAATGGAATTCGCCGTCGTCCTGCCCGCTCCCATGGCCAAAATCACCGTGGCAGAACCGGTAACGATATCCCCCCCGGCCCAAACCCCTTTTTTGGTGGTTTTCCCCGTCTCGAGATCCGCCACAATATATCCCCTCTTATTGAGCTCCAGGCCGGGTGTTGTGGTAGGAAGGAGCGGATTGGCACCCGCCCCAATGGCCACCACCACTAAATCACAATCCATGGAGAATTCTGATCCCTTGATAGGAATGGGCCTCCGCCTCCCCGATTCATCGGGCTCTCCCAATTCCATCCGGATACATTCCATTCCCGTTACCCAACCGTTGTCATCGCCCAGGAAACGGGTCGGAGTGGTCAACAGGTGGAATTCCACCCCTTCCTCCTCGGCATGGTGGATCTCCTCGATCCTCGCCGGCATCTCAACCCGTGAACGTCGGTAGACAATTCTCACATTCTCCGCGCCCAACCGGAGGGCCGTCCGAGCCGAATCCATGGAGACATTGCCAGCTCCCAAAACGGCTACGTTCTTCCCCCGGACAATGGGGGTATCGTATTCGGGAAAGAGGTATGCCTTCATCAAATTCGATCGGGTGAGATATTCGTTTGCCGAATAAATGCCGCACAAGTTTTCCCCAGGAATATTCATAAACAAGGGCAAACCAGCTCCCAGTCCCAAGAAGACTGCATCATAGCCTTCCTCGAAGACCTCGTCTATGGTCTTAATCCTCCCGATGACAGAGTCAACCCTGATTTCCACCCCCAATCTGGCCAAATAGTCCACCTCTGCCTGGACGATGGCCTTGGGAAGCCTGAATTCCGGGATTCCATACACCAATACCCCTCCCGTTTTGTGGAGGGCCTCGAAGATGGTAACCTCATGGCCTTTCTTGATGAGGTCTCCAGCCACGGTGAGCCCAGCGGGGCCCGATCCAACCACGGCAACTCTCTTCCCGGTCGGAGGATCCTTCGGGGGAATCTCGACTTCTCCCTGCGCGCGTTCCCAATCGGCGGCAAACCGCTCGAGCCGTCCAACGGCTACTGGTTCGTCCTTTTTCCCCAGGATACAGACCTTTTCACATTGATCCTCTTGGGGGCATACCCTGCCACATATGGCGGGCAGGCTATTCATCTCCTTCAGTTTTTTGGCAGCGCCGATGTAATCCCCCCCCCAGATCAGTTGAATGAAGGCGGGGATATCGATTTCAACCGGACACCCATCGATACATTTCGGCTTTTTGCACTGAAGGCAACGGCCGGCCTCCAAGCGAGCCAACTCCGGCGTATATCCGAAGGGGACCTCGTCGAAATTCCTTACCCTGTCCTCGGGCTTCTGCTCCGGCATCTTTTGCCGCGGAACTTTCTCCTTCTTTTCCTTTCCTTCTTTGGCGGCCATGTGTCCCTCCGATCTCGAATCCTACCTTATTCTGGAATCTGCCCCATGAATCGGTCCATTGATTCTTTCTCCTCGGTGAGGTAAGCCCTCTGTCTCTTCACCAATTCATCGAAATCCACCTCGTGACCGTCGAACTCGGGCCCATCCACGCAACAGAACCGAGTCCTTCCCCCAACGCTGACCCTGCACGCCCCACACATTCCCGTGGCATCGACCATAATCGGGTTCAAACTAACTACGGTCTTGACGTCATATTCCTTGGTCATTTTACAGAGAAATTTCATCATGGGAACGGGGCCAATTCCTACGACCAGCTTGACGTCATCCCGCTCATCCAGGATCTGCTTCAATACGTCGGTCACAAAACCGTGATGGCCATAGCTCCCATCATCGGTGGTTACGCGAAGATCATGGGAGGCCTCCTTCATTTCCTCTTCAAGGATCAACAGGTCCTTTGTCCGAGCACCGATGATGGCGATGACGTGATTGCCGGCTTCCTTGTAAGCCTTGGTGATGGGGTACATGACGGCCACTCCTGTCCCTCCACCCACACAGATTACCGTCCCCAACTTCTCTACGTGGGTAGGGATACCCAAAGGACCTATGATGTCCAGGATCTCATCATCCTCCCCAAAACTCCTCAGAAGCGCAGTTGTCTTCCCCACCACCTGAAAGATGATGCTGATGGTTCCCGCCTCTGGATCCGTTCCCGCCATGGTGAGGGGAATCCTCTCCCCCGTCTCATTAGCCCGGATTACCACGAATTGACCCGGTTTGGCCTTTCTGGCGATATCCGCAGCCTCTATTTTGAACTCACACACCGTCCTCTCAGCCATCTCCCTCTTCTCTAGTATCCTAAACACCTCATTCCTCCTTTGCCTCGCGATTTATTCGGGGGAAAGCGAACCCCCCCGGCCCCTCTCTCACTCAGATTCCCCCTCTTCTATCCCGGCGAGTTACACAATGGGCTCAATCCGAGGGTAATTGAAGGAGAATTGGTAAGCGACCTTCGACTATTACACTTCCGTTGATACGGTGGGCTGGTGAGAAATTCTCTCTACGGTGACTTTGTGTAATTTTTAACATAGTACCCCATTCATGTCAATCATTATTTCGGAACGAACTCTAGGAAGGCCTTTGACCACTCAATCGATTCATCAAAGCCAGGAGAAAGCCCAAGGTGATGAAGGCACCTGGAGGCAAGACCATGACCAGAAAGGGAAAATATCCCGGGCCGAACGCGGGGACATCGAACAGGGTCCCGTTGCCCAAAACCTCCCGGATGGAGCCCAATAACAGAAGCGAGAGGGTGAAGCCAAATCCCATCCCCAATCCATCGGCGATGGAGTCCATGAGGGGGCGTTTTGAGGCAAAGGCCTCGGCCCTTCCCAGGATGATGCAGTTGACGACAATAAGGGGGATAAAAAGGCCCAAGGTCTTATGGAGCTGAAAAAAGAAGCCGGCCATCACCAGATCCACGATGGTGACAAAGGACGCGATGACCACGATGAACGAGGGTATCCGCACCCGGGGAGGAATGAAGTTCCTCAGGAGGGAAATGACCACATTGGAACAGACGAGAACGAAGGTAGTTGCCAAGCCCATTCCAATTCCATTGATGGCCGCCGTTGTTACCGCGAGGGTTGGACACATCCCCAAGACCAAGCGGAATATGGGATTCTCCCTCCAAAAACCCTTAGTGAATTCCCTCGCGATGGCCATCTTACCTCCCTTATTGGCTGGGCCCCACAATGCTTGCCTCATGATCTCGATAGATTTCCAAACCCTCCTTAATTGCCTTGATCACAGCCCTCGAAGAGATCGTCGCCCCCGTTATCCCATCGATATCGCCCCCGTCCTTTCTGACTGCCCATGCGGTATTGGATAGGGTGCGGTTTTTGAATCGATCCTTAAACTTCGCCCCCCTAATTTTGGCCCCCAACCCAGGAGTTTCCAGGTGAGACAGGACCTCAACCCCATTGATCATCCCGTTCGGCAACAACCCCACCATCACCTCGATATCGCCTCCATATCCCTCAGGGGAAATGACCTTGAAGGCGACGCCGATCAAGCGGCTATCTTTTCGACCACGATAGAATACCCTCTGTATCTCCTTGCCCCTTTTGTCGATTCCCATGGGCAATTTTACCCTATCTCGATCAGGTTCATTATCATATGGCGGGAGTACCGTCTTGATTGCCCGCAAAACCTCCAACCTCTTCTGATGGTCAATTGGTCCTTTGGTCAGGTCGTAAATCTTCGCCAGGGCAATTGCCGAAACAATGCAGAGAGATGTCAAGACGACGATGAGCCTGAGGATATCTTTCATGAGATCACCGCGGAGAAACCTCTTTCCAACCGAAGGTGGTCGGCCGGGTGTACCGATCGATTAAAGGGGTGGCAGCGTTCATGAGCAAGATGGAATAGGAGACCCCCTCCGGATACCCCCCAAAGAGCCGAATGATGATGGTGATAACCCCGCATCCAGCCCCGAAGATCATCATGCCTCGATTGGTAATGGGGGAAGTCACCATATCCGTGGCCATGTAAAAAGCTCCCAGCATTAACCCACCCGTGAGGATGTGAAAGATTGGATTTATATACTGATCTGGGTCGATCAACCAAAAAAGGCCGCTGAGGATAAATACCGTCCCGACAAATGTTACGGGAATGTGCCAGGTTATATACCCCCGATACAGGAGAAACCCAGCTCCTATAAGCAGGGCGATGACCGATGTTTCTCCAATGCATCCTCCAATGTTCCCTATGAAAGGGTTCCAAAACTCACCCATGCTAAACCCCTGCAGGGTTCCCTTAACCATGAGGTGGGTCTTCATGGCACCAAGGGGCGTAGCTGTTGTCACGGCATCTGCGACTCCCGAGAAAAGCGGGCTTGGCTTAACCCAGTTGGTCATCTGCACGGGAAAGGAGATCAAGAGAATAACCCTCGCCACCAAGGCCGGATTGAAGGGGTTGTATCCCAATCCCCCGTAAATCTGTTTCCCGATCGCGATGGCGATGGCGGAGCCGACAACTACCAGCCACCAGGGAACCGTTGGAGGTAAATTGAGGGCCAATAGGATCCCGGTAACCAGAGCGCTCCCATCGGAGATGGTCACTTTTCGTCCCAGTATCCTTTGGGTCCCTGCCTCCGTGGCCATACCCGCCACAACGGATATTAGGATAACGGCCAGGGCCCGGAATCCGAATAGATAAACCCCCATAAACATGGCTGGAATCAACGCTACGACCACAGTATACATAATCCGCGGGATGGATTCCTCGCCGTGAATATGGGGTGAAGATGAGAGAATGAGTTGGCGATCTTCCATGAGACTCCTAAGCCGCCTTTCTCCTAGTCAATATCTCCGCCTTGGCATATCGCAACAGCTGCACCAAGGGGATCTTTGCCGGGCACACGTAGTTGCAACACCCGCACTCGATGCAGTCCATCACATCATATCTCTGGGCCTCCTCAAACATATCCAGCTGGGCAAAAACCCCCAGGACCGTTGGCATGAGTCGCGCAGGGCACGCCCGGACACAGCTCCCGCACCTGATGCATGGCTGGGCACTTCCCTCCTCAACCTCGGAAAAGGGTTGAACCACGATTCCAGAGGTTCCCTTGACGACGGGAACCTCTAAACTGTACTGGCTCACCCCCATCATGGGTCCCCCCATGATGACCTTCCCAACTTCCGAGCTAAACCCTCCACAAGCCTCGATCAGTGCTTTAGTGGGAGTGCCTATCCTGACCCTCAGATTCTTTGGTTGGCGGACCCCGGACCCCGTTACCGTAGTAATCCTCTCTATCAGGGGGGCCGCAAATCGGACCGCCTTGTAAATGGCCGACAAGGTTCCCACATTTTGCACGATGGCGCCGACGTCCATGGGCAATCCCCCTGAAAAGGGAACCTCTCTGTTTAAGATGGTCTTGATCAATTGCTTCTCTGCCCCCTGAGGGTATCTCACCTTCAGTGCGAGCACTTCCAATTCGGGAATATCCTCGATCAACCCCTTCATCTTATCGATGGCATCGGGTTTATTGGACTCGATGGCAATCACCCCACGGTCCACCCCGAGGATTCGCATGGCAATTCTTGCCCCCTCGATGATGTTCTCGGCCTCCTCCAGCATCAAACGGTGATCAGCAGTCAGGTAAGGCTCGCATTCGGCTCCATTGATGATGAGCGTATCGATGGGTTTTTCCTTGGGAGGGCTCAGTTTCACATGGGTTGGGAAGGCTGCGCCACCCATTCCCACAATCCCCATGTCCCGAATGATCTCCGTCAACGCCTCAGGAGGGAGGTCCATGTAATCCTCATGGGGCTTGAGATTATCGGTCCACGCGTCCTCTCCATCCGATTCGATTTCCACGGCAGGTAGGGGCCTTCCCAGGGGATGGGGGAAAAGGCCAACTCCTCTGATCATTCCCGATATGGAGGCATGGACATTCACGGAGACAAAGCCCGTGGCTTGTCCCACGCGATCCCCTTTCCTTACCCGATCGCCAGGAGCAACGGTGGCCTGGCATGGAGCACCAATGTGTTGAGACAATGGCACGACAACCCTATCGGGCGCCTTCAGCTCCTCAATGGGTGAATTCTGGGAAAACTTCTGCTCGGAAGGATGAATTCCTCCCTGAAATAGATAAAGTCTCTTCATCGGGAAGCTAACTCCACAGCGGAATTTATCGGAACCTCTATTCCGATGGCATCCTTTGGGCATCGATCAATGCACAGTAAACAGCCGACGCATCTTCCTTCCAAGACCCGGTGAACTTCCTTTTTATCGCCCTCAATAGCACTAACGGGGCAAATCATGCTGCAGATTCCACAGCCAGAACATTTATCGGCCATGATTTCAACCGGAGGAAAAGGCCCATCTCTTGCCTCGATAGTGTGTGTGGGACAACGGGGAATACAGAGGCCACAGACCTGACACCGCTCGTGATCCAAAACCGCCAGGTTTCCCTCCATGAAAATAGCGTCGAAGGGGCAAACGCGGACGCAGGTCTCGCATGCGATACAGCCCACATCACACTTTTTCCGGACCTCAGACCCCTTCTCCCCAGACTGGCATAGAATGGACACCCTTTTCCCAATAGGAACCAACTGGATGATTCCCTTAGGGCATTCCTTGACGCATATTCCACAACCCGTGCACCGTTGGGTATCGATGACGGCAAGGCCATCTTCGGAGATTACCACGGCATCGAAGGGACAAACCCTCTTACAGGTTCCCAAACCGAGACATCCGTAAGGACACGCCTTATCCCCACCCGATACGAGGACGGCGGCCTTACAGTTCTCTACCCCTCTATAGGTGAATTTGGTCTTGCTTTCCTCTCTCCCGCCCTTACATAAGACCACGGCAACCCTTTTTTCGCCGATGACGGCCTCTACCCCCATCACCTCCGCCAAGGCCAGGGCCGTATCCTCCCCACCGGCAACGCACCCATTCACGGGAGCCTTTCCTTCTACAACCGCCCTGGCGAACTGGCTGCAACTCGGATACCCACACCCCCCATCATTGACTCCGGGAAGAACCCTCTCCACTTCCTCAACCCTGGGGTCTACTTCGACGGCAAACCGCTTCGCCGCCAACCCCAGTCCCAGACTTGCCACGAGGCCGAGTCCGCTCAAACAGAAGAGGGCGATCCACATATCCTTCTCATTTCACTAGGCCCGTAAAACCCATAAAGGCCAGAGATAGAAGTCCCGCCGTGATCAGGGCGATGGCCGTTCCTTGAAATACCCTCGGCACGTCGGCAAGGGCAATCTTTTCGCGCAATCCGGAAAAAAGGACCAGGGCCAGGGTAAATCCCAAAGAGCCACCGAAGCCGAAAAAAGCCGTTTCGACAAAGCTGAAGTCCTTCTGTATGTTTAAGACGGCAACTCCCAAAACCGCACAATTAGTGGTGATCAAGGGCAAATAGATTCCCAGAGCCTGATAGAGAACTGGGCTCGTCTTCTGGATTACCATCTCCACCAACTGGACTAAGGATGCTATCACCAAAATGAAGGTGACCGTCTGGAGGTATTCAATGCCAAAGGGGGTCAATACGGTCCGTTGGATGATCCAGGTAACGACGGAAGCTATGGTCATGACGAAGATGACGGCCATGCCCATGCCCACCGCAGTCTCGGTCCTCTTTGAAACCCCCAAGAAGGGACAAATCCCCAAGAAGCGGGTTAAAACGAAATTGTTTACGAGCGTAACACCGACGATTAAGAGAAGAAGTTCAGCCATGTCTCTTGTTAGACCCTGAAAAATGAAAAGCTTGTGAAACAATCCACGATGTCGAGACTTTTTACATAAAAAAAAATGATCCCTTTGTCAAGAAATTACCGCCACACAACTAAATTGTATCCCGAAATTGACCCGAAAACGAAGGGTTTTCGTGACATCGATCGGCCTAACGAGGCCCGGCAATTTCCACGGAAACCCCCCGAAGGGATGGAAATGTGGTGTTATACAATGGGGGAGAATGGAGCTCGGTCAATTGTCCGCAAGGCAGGCCATATGATTGAGGACTACCAGAAGGGCACCATACCACGCCTCTCAAGAGGATCGCGTTCAGCCGTGTCTCTCAGGGGAGACCCGGACAATGAATGCCCGAGGAGTCCGGCGATCACGATTTCCTCTCACTCATGTTCTCCATAAGATCCCCTCAAGATCCCCTCCAGTTTCTCGATGAACTTCCGGTTTTCATCCATTGTCCCAATAGTGATTCTTGCAGATGTGGGGTAACCCCATATGGAGCCCGGTCGGATAATCATGCCGCCCCTCAGCAAGGCATGGTAAATCTCCTGGGAATCCCTCTTGAAATCGACGAAGATGAAATTGGCCTGGGTGGGTACATAATCGATCCCCAGTCGTTCGAATTCCCCGTATAAAAAAGCCTTCCCCTCCTCGTTTACCAGCAAAACCTCCTTCACATGTTTCTCATCCCTCAGCGCCGCCAGTGCTGCGGCTTCAGCAAACCGGTTGACAGGAAATGGCTCCCGAACCCGCTCCATTACACCGATGAGATCTCCATCAGCCACAGCAAACCCTACGCGTAATCCCGCCAAGCCATAAATTTTCGAGAAGGTTCTCAAGGCGATCATATTGAAATCCCCTCTGAGAAGAGAGATGCCAGCCGGGTAGTCTGCCTCCGATACATAGTCGAAATAAGCCTCGTCCAGGATAACAATGATGTGGTTCGGAAGGCTGGCCAAGAACCCATTTAACGCTTCCTCGGGGACAAGGGTTCCCGTTGGGTTATTGGGATTGCAGATAAAGACCAGCTTGGTCTTCGGACCGATTCGTTGGGCCATCGCTTGCACATCGTGGGTAAAATTTTTCAGTTGAACGGGAACGGGCTTCCCCCCCATGATCCGGGTGACGTTCTCATAGACGGGAAAGGTAGGCTCAGCCATGATCACCTCATCTCCCTCGTTGATAAAGGCCGCCGCGATCACATAAATGATATTGTCACATCCATTTGCCAGGGTTACCATTCCCTCTGTTACCCCTAGACTCCTGGCAAGTGCGCTCTTCAACAAGGTGCATGCTGGATCGGGATACCGAAAGGTGTTGGCCAATTCTCCCTCGATGGCCCTCAAGGCCTCGGGAGAAGGCCCGGTGGAATTCTCGTTGGAACCCAGGCTGACCAACTCCTTGAGTCCCAACTCCCTCCGAACCTCGTCAATGGGCTTCCCTGGAACATACGGTTTCAGGTCCAAAATTCCCTTCCTCGCCAATTTGGTCACATCCCTCATTGCCTTCCCCTAATACCCGAGTCGATCCATTCCCTCAATTCGCTCCTCCCTCACACTTCTCTAAAAGGCGATTCCACTGGTGATCCACGTTTTCCTGTATTGCTGTCATCCCTCCCTTTGTGAGATGGCTGAACCTACCCTGTTGACTCAGATACGCTTCAACGGGAATCTCCTTCGGTTGATAGGTGAGCCTATACATCTCGCCGTGCTCGATCTCATAGAGAGGAAAAACCTTTGTCTCTACGGCCAACCTCGCCACCTTGATTGATTCATTGGAGGCAATCCGCCAACCAGGCGGACAGGGACAGAGGAGATGAATAAACCTCGTGCCCTTCATACCCTTTGCCTTTTCGAGCTTTCGAATAAGGTCCTCCGGGTAAGCGATACACGCCGTGGCAGCATAGGGAATATCGTGGTCGGCCATAATGGCCATCATATCCTTCTTCGGACGCTCCTTCAAACTGCCAATGGGAGTGGTGGTAGTCCAGGCCAGGTAGGGCGTTGCCGAACTCCGTTGAACCCCGGTGTTCATGTAGGCCTCATTGTCACTGCAGATGTAGATGAAATCGTCATTTCGCTCTGCCGCACCGGATAACGCCTGGAGTCCAATGTCAAAGGTACCACCATCTCCAGCCCATGCGACCACCGTAGTCTCCTCGTCTCCTTGGATATCCAGGGATGCCCGAACCCCGGAGGCCGAACACGCAGCTGTCTCAAAAGCCACATGGACAATGGGGACCCTGATAGCAGAGTAGGGAAACGGACCTACAATGATGGACATACAGGAGGCCGGGATCACGATGATGGTCTTTTCCCCCAAGGCCTTCAAGGCCAATCGAAGCCCCAAGGGTGATCCGCAACCCGAACAAGCCAGGTGTCCGGAATCCATGTATTCATCCTTCGGTATGTGGATCTTCATGACGGTCTCCCCTCAAAATTCATCCCTTTAAACCGATCCAGAGGATCTCTTCCTTCGGACGAGCGTTGTCCAATGTAACGTGGATGGCTTCCTCGATTGCCTCAGGGGTCACATCCCTGCCCCCTAACCCCATAATGAACCCGAAAACCGTGGGTCTCCCATTCTCATTGCAGAAAGTAGATCGGATCTCCTGGGCAAATATGCCCCCATGGCCAAAGGAGATGTTTCGATCGATTACGCCGACCTTTTCAACCCCTTTCAATACCCGCTTAATGTCCTCCATGGGAAAAGGCCTAAACATCTTCACCTTTAACAATCCAACCTTTATCCCATCCTCCCACAGCCGATCTATGACCACCCTTGACGTACTCGTCACTGTCCCTGAGGTCACCATCACCACCTCGGCATCCTCACAGCGATAAGGCTCGACGAGGCCATAGGCCCTCCCGAATTGGTGACCGAATTCCTCGTCCACACTCTTTGCCACCCCTACCGTCTCCTCCATGGCCCGCTGCATCTTATAACGAAATTCCATATAGTAATCCGGAGAACACATCCCGAAATAGGCCTGGGGATTTCTGGGATTCAAAGGGTATTTCGGCTCAAACGGGGGAAGAAACTGGTCCACTTCTTCACGATGAGGGATTTCGACAACCTCGGAGGTATGAGAGAGAAAGAAGGCATCCAGCACCACCATTACGGGCAGATAAACTGTTTCCGCAATCTTAAATGCCTGGATGATGGTATCCAGTACCTCTTGGTTGTCCTCGCAATAGAGTTGAATCCATCCCGTATCCCTCTGGGAAAGGCTGTCGCCTTGTTCCGTCCATATGTTCCACCCCGGCCCCAGTGCCCGATTCACGTTGACCATCACCAAGGGGAGCCTTCCCCCCGCGGCCCAATGGAGCATTTCGTGCATGAGGGCCAGGCCCTGAGAAGAGGTAGCCGTGAAAGACCTTGAACCCGTTAGGCAAGAGGCGATGATGCTGGCCATGGCCGAGTGTTCCGATTCCACCTTGATGAATTTTGCCTCCATCTCCCCTTCGGCACAAAATCGGGATAATTCTTCTACTATCGTCGTTTGGGGGGTTATGGGGTAAGCTGAGACGACCCTCACCTGGGAAAGCATCACCCCATAAGCTACCGCCTTATTACCGCTTATGACCCGTTTCATCTGGCCTCCTTTTCCACGGATAAGGCATTGCGGGGGCATTCGGCAATACAGATACCGCATCCCTTACAGTAGTCGTAATTGATTCGGTATTTCACCGCCCCACTGTCTATGATGACCGAAAGGTCCGGACAGAAGACATAGCAGTTCTCACATTCGTTACACAAACCGCAACTGAAACACCGACTGGCCTCCTTAAGGGCCCCTTGTTCCGTCAACCCCGCGCTGATTTCCCTGAAATCCCTCACCCTTTCGGGAACCGCTAACTTGGTCCTCTCG
Source organism: Thermodesulfobacteriota bacterium (assembly GCA_041862515.1). GTDB lineage: Bacteria > Desulfobacterota > BSN033 > WVXP01. Next base: position 14,605 of record JBGVTJ010000019.1, read on the forward strand.
TTTCTCTCCCCGTGCTCGAAATAGGCGACATTGAGCTCCTCAAAGGCTACCACATGGTCAGCCCGCCTTCTGGCTACTTCGCTGAGGTATTTGGCGATGGAGAGGGCTCCATCTTCCCCCACCCTAATCCCTTGAAGGAGGCTATCCACATTCTTCTTTCTGATTGAACAATCAATGGAGATGGCGGCACGCTTTCCAAACCCAATGGCGTGGGCTACGGTTCGATAGAGGTGGGCCATATCCCCACCGGCGAAGATGCCCTTTCTGCTCGTCCGAGCGCCATTATCCGTGGAAACGATTTTGCCCTCGACTCGGATACCCTCTGGAAGAAACGTCAGATCGGGCTCCTCGCCGATGGCGGCGATGACGGCATCCACAGGTATCGTGAAATGGGAATCGGGAATGGGAACAGGCCTTCTCCTCCCCGTCTCATCCTCCTCTCCCAGCTCCATCTCAGTACACTCCAACTTAGTTACCCGCCCCTTTTGCCCGATGATCTCGGTTGGCCCGGTGAGGTAGCGTATTTCAATCCCCTCTTCCAGCGTTCCGGAAACCTCTTCATCGAAGGCGGGCATCTCATCTCTCGATCTCCGATACAGGATAATGGGATTTCCTCCCAGCCGCAGAACCGCTCTCGCCACATCCACGGCCGTATTTCCCCCTCCGATCACCGCTACCCTTCCCCCAATCCGGACCTTCTTCCCTAGATTGATATCCCTGAGGAGATCCAGGCCCGAGACAGCCCCTTCTAAATCCTCCCCCGGGGTATTCAGTTTTCGGCTGATGTGAGCCCCCGTTGCGAGGAAAACAGCCTCGTATTCCTCCAAGTCCCCAAAGGAGAGATCCCCACCCAATCGCGCATTAGTCTTTATCTCCACCCCGTATGCCTGGATATCCGCTATCTCTTTATCCAAGATATCCTTGGGTAGACGGTATGAGGGGATACCCATCCTGAGGATTCCCCCTGGTTGGGGAAGGGCCTCGAATACGGTCACCTGATACCCCATTCTTGCCACATGGTAAGCACAACTGAGCCCCGAGGGTCCTGACCCCACAATGGCTACCCTCTCCTTCCGTGCCTCCCTTATGGGAACCCTTGATTCCAAATCCAGGGCTCGATCCGCCACAAATCGTTCCAAGGCGTTGATGGCCAAGACCTCATCGTAATGCGCTCTATTACAGAGAGACTCACAGGGGTGGAAACAAACCCGTCCACAGACCCCCGGAAGTGGGTTCTCCTCCCTGATGATATTCCACGCCTCCTCGTATTTTCCTTCGACTACCAATCCGATGAACACCGGAATATCGACCCCCGCTGGGCAGGCGGCGTTACACGGTGGCGTTTTGTCCTCGTATTTGGGCCTGATATACCTCCAGGTCCCCGTCCTGTTCCAGCACATATCGCCAGAAGAGATGGGGAATAAGGGCAAATCCGATTCCCCCTTGAAGATGATCTTTCCCGCCATGGTGCGCTCCATACTATGGAATGGTTAATGTGTTACAGTTTATCACAACTCGGGCCATTTTGCCTCTCCCCTTTTTCCCGGTCGAATCCCGAATCGATAATCCTCCCTTTCCCTAACGCCTTGATTAATGATACCTCGATGAATCCGGCAATGGCCAACAGGGGAAGCACTACCAAGAAATATCCCATGAGATTCCGCTCAAATAGGGAAAGGACGTTGGTGTATTTACTCAGGTACAAATCCCTTCCAAATCTCATGCCAAGGGAAAGACTGATCCAGGCTGCGGGAAGTTCGAAAAGGGAAACGGGGTTCAAAATAAGGAAGACAAGCCTCAACTTTCCTATCTCCTTCAGCGAAATGATGGCGATGTGAATTCCGAGAAGGAAGGCAAACAGGGGAGGAAGGATAATGAAAAATCCCGATACCAGGTTACAGAAGAGGGAGAAGGAGTTGAGGGAGAAGATGAGTGCCCACAACCGAAAAAAGGGCGCGCCGAGATCGATATGTCGTTTAATGAGCCCCCATATCCAAAGAGGATACCAGAGCAGCAACCCCACCTCTTTTCTCACCACAATGGGGGCGAAAAAAACTCCTGCAAAAAAGAGGACCGCCGCCAGCAAAAAGAGGAACCCATCGATGAGTCTCCATATGTTGGCGTAGATTAAAAAGATATCCATATTTGATCTTTTATCCCAAAAGCGAGCAATCAGCAAGAATTCCTTTCGATTGTATTCAAGTTAATCGGCTTATTGCCAATCGCGGGCTGCCAACTCTTTCTTGACGGCCTGTTGCTCAAACCTCCTGGAGCGAATATTAAAGAATTGTTGCCAACCATTCTTGATGGCTTCGTAAAAAGTCCAACTTCCGTTCGACATGCTCACGGCCCTGAGCAAAGCCGAAGGGCTGCGTTGCGCTGCATCCTTCGTCATTGCAGCGTACTGTAAGTACGCCTCATTCCTCAGG
>JBGVTJ010000020.1:0-13743 GCA_041862515.1 Thermodesulfobacteriota bacterium
GGGTTCCTCGACCCCTGGAACTATCTGGTAACCTCAATTCCGGTCAATCTCGGCATCAAGGCGTATGATCGGGTCAACGGAACCTCCCTGGCTATCGGGGAGTATGAGGACCTCAAAGAGGCCGCCCTCGATCCCTACATTGCCCTAAGGGATGCTTACCATCAATTTCGCCAGGAAAAGATAAAGGAACGTTGAAGAAACCCTTGCCAGAGAGTCTGGGTGAAATCACAAAATCGAAATTCCAGTTTCCCTCCTGTCTCGCCTTCTTTCATGATTCCCCGATTGAGGATGGGGGATGGGTCTTGCAATAGAACGTTTTGATGACAAGATCCCCTTAAAATGCGTTGAGGTTTGCTCTTCTTCAAAATCAATCAGCCCTCCTAATCAAGTCCCCCATATACCATCGGCGACCTCAAATAGATAAGCCCGCCTGATTCTATTAACACCAAGATAATCCCCAGCTCTTTTTCGAGATTTGGTCGGGTAGAGCTGCTTCCCAACCAAGAGCAGCGAAGAGTATGTTGACTCATAGAAGAAGGGATATGTCGCATCCATATGAGTTCCCGGCCGTCAATTCCCGATAAACTGCATGAAGCACTCTCTTTGATAAGGGATGGAAAATAAAAAAGGGGAACTTTTTGTGCGTTTTTTTGTCTAAGAGAAAAAACGGCAAACTGGAGGTCGAGCCATGAAAAAGTTACTGTTCATTTTAAGTCTTCTCATCTCTATTCTTCCCCCTATCTCTTCTCATGGAGAGGAGAGGGAGAAAACCCTCTCTCCTTACTTCTTCGTCCAGAGCGAAGATGCTTCCCTTGACCCTTTTCCTCTCTTAGAGACGAAAGCAGAAGTGAATATTGCAGGAGTGATAGCTGAGGTAGAACTCACTCAGGTTTACAAAAATGAAGGGACGAGAACCATTGAAGCGATATATGTATTTCCCCTGGGGACAAAATCAGCCATACACGCCGTGAAGATGAGAATAGGCAGGAGAATCATTGAGGCAAAAATAGAGGAAAGGGCAATGGCCAAATTGATTTACCAAAGGGCAAAAGAGGAAGGTAAGATAGCCTCCCTCTTGGAACAGCAAAGGCCCAATGTCTTCCAAATGAAGGTGGCTAACATCATGCCAGGGGATGTAATAGAGGTGATGGTTAACTATACAGAACTTTTGGTCCCCGAAGATGGAACATATGAATTTGTCTTTCCCACGGTGGTTGGGCCACGGTACTCTGAGAAGAAAGAGAACGAGGCGACCGATCACGACACATGGCTAAGTACTCCCTATCTGCATGAGGGTGGAGAGCCCCCATATAGCTTTGACATAAAGGTGAATCTGGGAACGGGAATTTCATTGGGCAGAGTCTGGGTTCCTTCCCACAAGGTGAATGTGCGGCAAAGTATGGATGAAGCGGAAGTAAATCTATCTCCTGAGGAAGAAGGAGGAGGAAATAGAGATTTTATCCTGCGGTATACGTTAGGGGGGGAAACGATACAGAGCGGCCTATTGCTCTACCCCGGGGAAGAGGAGAAATTCTTCCTCCTCATGGTGCAACCCCCTAAGAAGGTGACGATGGATGCGGTTCCTCCTCGGGAATATCTATTCATCGTGGATGTTTCTGGTTCCATGCATGGATTTCCCTTAGCGGTTTCTAAAGCCCTGATAAAAGGGATCATCGGGGATTTAAGGGGAACAGATTACTTCAATATCCTCTTCTTTGCTGGCGGATCGAATGTTCTTTCTTCTCATCCCCTTCCGGCTTCAGAAGAGAATAAGGGTAAGGCGTTAGTTATGCTGGAGGAACAGAGAGGAGGGGGAGGAACAAGGATTTTACCTGCCTTGAAAAGAGCGCTCTCCTTGGAGAAGAAGGAAGGGCTTTCCCGTATCGTAGTCATAGCTACTGATGGATATGTCGCGGTGGAGAAAGAGGTGTTCGACCTGATGAGGGAAAATCTCAATAAGGCAAATTTCTTTCCTTTTGGAATAGGGAAAGGAGTAAATCGGTATCTCATAGAGGGAATGGCCAGAGCCGGAAGAGGAGAGCCTTTTGTGGCGAGTAATCAAGAGGAGGCTTTGAAAATAGCCGAAAAAGTTCTTGACTATATGCGGTCTCCTCTCCTCACCGATATTGAAGTCGAATTTCAGGGATTCGATGCTTATGATGTAGAACCGCTTTCTCCCCCTGACCTCTTCGCTAGAAGACCCCTCATTATCTTCGGGAAATACGGGAATGCTGAAGGAAAAATCAGGGTGAGAGGGAAGACCGCCTGGGGTGATTACGAAAAGGGGCTCGAGCTCAGTCCTTTAATAGAGGATGGGGATAACGGAGCCCTTAAGTACCTCTGGGCCAGGGAACGAATCGCACGCCTCTCTGATTATGGAAGGGTAGGGGCAAAAGTAGCGGATGAGGTAAAAGCTCTCGGTCTTAGGTATCACCTCATGACTCAATATACCTCTTTTGTGGCCGTGGATACCGTGGTAAGGGAAACCGGAGAACTCGTTACCGTAAAACAGCCTTTACCCTTACCTGATGGGGTGAGTGATTATGCGGTGGGTGATGCCAGGTACAAGTTAGCTGCTTCTCTCCCTCATCCTAATCGTTCTTCCGGTTTAATGACTGCACCGGTGGCGAGGGAGGAGGCCTATTCTCGTCACCACGATGAGAAAAAAGAGCTCTCCCGGATTTACATCATGGGAGGGAAGCTTCCTCCTGGAATCACCATCGAAGAAGTTGAGAAGATATTCTCTCCATTCAAGGAAGAGTTGAAGAAAGTATTTAGGAAATGGGGTTCAAAGAAATTAGTCGTGATGTTGACCATTGGAGGAGGGAAGGTAAGGAGCATCCAACTCAAGAACTTCCAAGGCAAAAGCCCCGAGAAAGAAGTATTAGAGAAGATTCTACAGAAGCTTGTCTTTTCTTCCTCCGTAAAGGGCAAAATGGAACTGGAATTAGTCTACGTTTGATGGACAAAAAAATTTGGGTTAGACCTTAATGGGCTTCCCAATTCCTCTGACTTACTGGAAAAACTTCTTTGACCATTCTGAGGCCGGCCTCTCCGTTTCTGCTCACCGTCTTCTTCCATATTGCCAATCTTATTTGTTTCTGTTTGAAATATGGGAGTTATGGGGATTAGGAGAATTTCAAGAATACAGTTCAATAAACCGACTGTCGTCTTGTGTGGGGGGGTCGATCTAACCCGGCAGGAACCATGATTATGGTGACCAGTAGCTTTCTGCCATTCATTTCTTGAGATATGGGATGGGCAGGTATCGTCACATGGGCTGAGGTTTTCACATTCTTATCATATCGTAACATCTTGAAAAATATAGATGATTGCAGTGGTTGGAAATTCATGAGGACAAGCTTGATGGTCTCGTAAAAAGTCAAAATTCGATGGCAAAGTAAAAAGCACCAAATTCAAGGCGCGCAAATCCTGAGGAATGAGGCGTACTTACAGTACGCTGCAATGACGAAGGATGCAGCGCAACGCAGAAGGTGGACTTTTTACGAAGCCATCAAGCTTAATTTATTATGAAGCAGTTGGCAAGGCTTATCCCATCTACAGAAAACATACGGACTCCCGTTGCCGACATTCCATTCTTCCATTTTGATGCAAATGCCTAAAAAAAATAGGTGAACCAAATGAAGGCGCTATCCAAAGGCTTATTGATTAAATTGGTGCCCGGTATTCTAAAACCACCATACTCTGTGCCTCTTCCGCCATAGAATATATTACCCCCAAAAGTTATCTGGAAGTCTTGGGCTATATCCCAGGTGGCCCGCGGTTGAAGTATACCGGAGGGGTCAGTTAGGTTATTGATTACTGTAAAAAAGACGTTGAATAGAGGGTGTAGCTCGACCCTAATGTGACCACTTAGGTAACTCCGCCCTAAAGTAAACAACTCTCCGCGGTCGAGGCGTTCCGAAATGTCCGGATCAGCAAATGCTTCCGTGTACTGGTTATTACCCAAGCCGTTATAAAAAAACTCCAAAAACCCATAGAAGTTCTTTTCCCACCAGACCCAGGAGTAGTCCATATTAGCGACTAAGGATAGATAGTCGTTATCTTCGTCCAGGAAGGTCCAAGTAGCATCCAACCGCCAGGCCGCATCGCCAAGATAACCGGTGCTGCCTAAGCCGACCACTTCATCTTTGAAGTGTTTGGCAGCCATGATATCAAACTCTGTGGTACCCCAGGCAAAATGCAGTTTTCCGGCCAAAGAGCTCTGGTTCCCTTCTACATCTCCGCTTGACGGGTCCCGCCTGGGTACATACAGAAACTGGAAGTCACCCATTTTGCTTACGGAAACCTGAGTGTAGATCATGTCATCCCCGATCTTGTAGTCCCGCTCAATATCCGTGGGTGAAAATGGGTTAAACAGGTCCATGGGGTTAAAGAGCAAGCCGTTCCCCCAAGTGACTGCCTGCCGACCGATACGGAACACACCCCATTTCGGCAGTAAGGTCAAGGAAAGCCGGTCTAGCCGATGATACAGGATATAACCGTCATTTTCGGCAATGGTCTTGGTTAAATCCATAAAGCGCCGATCGTCTTCCACGGGCCGGGGGAGCAGTAAACCGTCCTTGAAAAAATCCGGGAAAAGCCTTTCCAATTCTTTGCCCTTATTTCGGGTATCACCTCCTGAAAGGACGGCTTCATAATGAGTTTCAAAATACCCCCACTCTCCAAAGAAAAGCTTGTTCTTCAGTCGCCCCTCGGTATTACCATCAAAGTATGTTCCGGTGCCCACCGGGTGAAAGACTGATTCGTCATCGGGCCATGAAGCGGCTCCACGGACCTTGATATATCCACCCCATTGGGCTTCGATTTTTTTGTACCAGGATTTAGGGGGTTTAGGTTGGTTCATAGAATTAAGAGCGGACTTATTTGGAGAATCCAATGATGCCCACGAGCGTATCGGAAGGATTTGGGCTAAAGAAATTCCTAACACCAGAAATCCAACCACTGTGAAGGATTTTTTAAGGTAATTTGTGATGGTCACGTTTACCCTAGCCCGGGTAAGATGATCCTTCATGCATTCATTAATGCCTGCTCTCCAACAATATTGTGAGGCTTATCGGCTCGGCCTTACCCGAAGCACTCCCGGTCCTACTTTTCCTTAACCTGGTCATCTACCACCAGGCCATCCCTGATGTGGATTAGCCGGCGGGCATAGTCCATGACCATGTGGTCGTGGGTTGAAAAGATGAAGGTGACTTTTCTCTTCTCATTCATTTCCTTCATCATTTCCAATAGGCCTTTTCCAGTCTTGGAATCTAGGTTGGCTGTAGGCTCATCCGCCAAAACGATGGATGGGTTGGAGACAATGGACCTGGCAACGGCTACCCGCTGCTGTTGCCCGCCGGAGAGCTCAGCAGGACGCCTGTTGTATTTGCCCTCCAAGCCCACATCATCCAATATGGCCTTGGCCCGTTTCTGGCGCTCAGTTACAGGCACGCCCTGAAGGAGCATAACGAATTCAACGTTTTCCAAGGCGGACAAAACCGGAATTAGGTTATAGGCCTGGAATACAAACCCGACCTTGTGTAACCGTAGGTTGGCCAGCTGCGATTGGGTCATCTCATCCAAGGCGTTTCCATCCACCATTACACTGCCCGAATCAGCTGAGTCCAAACCGCCGATGACATTGAGCATGGTGGTCTTACCTGACCCCGAGGGACCGGCCAAGGCCACAAAGCCTCCCCTTTTTATGAACAGGCTCACGCCTCTGAGGGCTCGGACTGCGACTTTGCCTAGCCGGTAAGTCTTTTTAACGTCCGTGCATTCTACGATGTTCATATTCAACCTCCGAACGTGTTGCCTCTTACGAGTTACGGGTTGCGGGTTAACATTTGTTCAACCCGCATCAACTCACGTGTGAGCCATGGCCTCCACCGGCGTAAACTTAGACGCCTTAACAGCCGGATACATACTCACCAAAAGTCCCAATATAAATACCACCACATTTGCCATGATTACGTCTTTGCCCTGGATTATCGGATAAATCACCCGAGACATACCGACGAATTCCAGGCCGGCGGCGAGGGAGGAAAGATCGATACCGGTGCCAGACAGAGCGAAAACACTCAAAAAGCCCAAGCTGTTCCCGATGACCATGGCGAGAATCAGGAGAAAAAATGATTCGGTGAGGACCTCTCTGATGATCCACCACGGCTTCATACCTAAAGCCTTGAGCAAGCCGAACTCCCGCATCCGCTCGAACACGGCCATCAGTGTGGTATTGACAATGCCGAAGCCCATGGCAATGAAGACTACTAAAAACCACAAGAAGATGAATCCGTCATACATCTTCAAGACTGCGGTCACCAAGGGCAGTAGCTCTTGCCAGCTCTGAACTTCATAATCGGAGGAGGGCAAAGCGGTCCGCAGGGCGGTAGCCACCTGATCCGCTTCCTGGTTGACGGGTAGGATTATGGACACTTCGGAAATGGATTTTCTCAACTTCAACATTTGCTGCGCTACAGGCATTGTTACAAAGGCGAACTGCTTCTCTGTGGCCTCCTTTTCGGCCCTGAAGATCCCAACAATACGGAAAGCCCGGGAAGCGATCTCTCGGCCGGTATCTTGTGACATGAGGACCAGCTTACGGCCCAATTTGGTCTCAAACTTGTCCACCAAGGCCTTGCCAACCACAATTCCGTACTTGTCATCGGGCTTGAGGTAACGCCCCTGGGTGATGGCTTGCCCGATGAAGGAGATTTTGCCTTCTCTGTGGGGGTTGATTCCCACCAAGGTGACACCGCTCGAGTGTCGAGCGTTGCTGGCAATGGCGTTGACCCGGACCCTGGAGGTCCACTGGGCGCCGGGCGGTAGGAGCTTGTTGAGGGCGGTTTCCACCGCCTGGGGTTCGGCCATACTGTTTTCAATAGCCGGGTCATTTCGATAGCCTTTATGGTGCACCTGGATATGTCCGGTGAGCGTAGCGATACCGTTTCGAACCATCTGGTCAGCGATCCCCCGCATCAGAGCACCCAAAAAGATCATGCTCCAAACCCCAATAATTACCGCGGTCATAATGACCAAGGTCCGCCTGGGGTTTCGCCATATGTTTCGCCATCCTAACTGGAAATACATAAACTAATTCCTCTCGTTGTATTACCAGAATAGACCAATTACACGGACATCATCGCTTCTACCGGACGAAGACGCCGGACCCTCAGAGCCGGATACAGGGCCGTCAAAAGGGTGATGACCAGCACGGCACCTGATCCTATCACGACGGAAAGCACCGAAAGCTGGGGAAACATCCGCTCGGCCAAACCATACTGACGCATAAGTTCGGACGCACCGGAAATCACGATTCCATGCTCCTGAAAATACCAGGTAATCAGGCTTCCGCCGATGATACCGATGACAATACCCACCATGGTCATGGTTGTGGACTCAATCAAGAGAAGTTTGGTCAACCGCCCCGGAGTGGTTCCCAAGGCCATAAGAACGCCGAACTCTCTCGTCCGCTCGAAGATAGTCATAAGGAAGGTGTTCAGAATGCTGAAGGCTACCACCACGATCAAAATGATATAGAAGATAAATCCGCTGACCAGGTCCATCTGAATGGCCTGGATCAAACCGGGCATGAGTTCCATCCAATCTAAGGCCACCAGGTGGCCTTTTTTGTTTGTATTTTCGATGCCGGCGGCAACAGTCCTTTTTATCTCTGGCACGTACTCAAGAGATTTGACCAACACCACCACCTCGTGCACGGCCTCGTACATGGTATAAACATCTTGAAAGTACTTAAGGGGGATATGGATGGTGCTGCGATCGAATTCGTCCTGGCCGGAACTGAAAATTCCCTTTACCTTAACCATGGTGGCCGCGATAGATCCATCACGCCCCTGGCCCAGCACAACCAGTTCATCACCTAAGCCCACGAGCAGGTTCTTGGCCAGAAGCTTTCCCAGCAAGGCTTGATCGGTATCGCCTGCGGACAGATAGTTCCCCTGGTGGACCAATTTTTCAAGGGTGGACACCTTGGCTTCCCTCACCGGGTCAATTCCGATCACGATGGCGCCATAGGTTCGTTCCTTGGAGGAGACGAGTGAGAAGGCGTTGGTTCGAAACGAATAAGCGGCCACCCCCGGAGTCTTCTCCAAAATGTCGCCTACCTCGGCCGGGTCTGGCACCACCAACCGTATGCTCCTTTTATTCTTATATCCCTTTGCTTGCACCTGCACATGGCCGGTATGGATTTTTACCGCGGAGTTGATCATGGCATCGTAGGAGCCAAACTGCCAGGACAGCATAAAGACTAACAGCAGGCTGGCAAATGCAATGGCTAGGATGGTAAGGATGGATCGCCTGGAATTCCGCCAGATATTCCGCCAGGCCATTTTGAGGTCTATAGACAAGATGTCCTACCTCCCGGGGTTCTTCAATGAAGATAATGTAAAGAGACTATCGGGCAGATCTTGTTTAAACATAAGCTCCTTATAGTTTAACAGCGTATACTCATCCTTCACGTCTGATTTCTGCATCTTCCACACCTTGGGAGACAGCTTACCGCCCAGCATCTGGATCTGCTGGCCGGTCATGGCCTTGACGAGCTTGAGGTCCTCATCATAAAACTCCTGGCTCAATAAGATATGGTCTTCACGAATTTTAAGCTTTTGCATCCCCCACACAACCGGCGCTTCAGGTTTGGGCATGGACTTGATAACGTATACCTTTTTTCCATCATGGATCTCAGTCCCTGTAATCGTATGGGTGTAGTCCTCGATTACGCTATCGGACTTGGCCAGGTCGTTATTGGAGAAATCCGAACCCATCCAGGCTTGGGACATCATCGAGGGCGGAAGCTTGATAACCCGGTTGACCTTGGGATTGTAAGTCCACATCTCCCTACCTCTCTTGAGGGTGCCGTTGCCATTATCCTTGGGAGGGGCAAGGATGATAAAGATGCTGTCTTTCTGCCCTTTGGTCCAGGCCTTGATAGTTATTACCCGTTCCCAATTCGGTCGATGAATGGTCATATCCACCGTGGAAATGGAAGCCTCACCACGGTAATAACTTACGGCGGCCTCCACCAGAGCCTGGGCGTCTTGTCCATTTGCCTTTGCGAACAGGGCGACAAAAACAAACAAGCTCAGGCAGAGGTCCACGATTGATTTTGTTGTCATGCCGCACTCCTAATAATTCCGTTGAATTTGGCTAAGCATGAACTGCTAGATAACATTTTCATGACTTCAACCGGCTAGACCTCTGATGAGAACGGTCATAAATCTTTTGGCCGTGGTCAAAGGATTAAAGGCCTCGTCAAACCACGCCTGAAGGAGCAGGGCGTCCCAGGTTCCCACCAGCGCAGCGGCGACAGACTCAGCGTCCACGTCCGGGCGGAACTCACCACACTCGATCCCTTCCCGGATCAGGGCTGAAACGATGTGGCGAAAATCACCGTAACCCTCTCTGAAGGCCTGCTTGAACCGTTCCCGCATTTGGGACGAAGCCGAGGCGGACCAGAACTCCATAACTAATGAGTACAGGTCTTCCAACTCGACCCAGGAGTGCATCAGCGATTCGGTCAGGGCCTCCAGCCGTTCTGACGCCGATCCACCTAAAGCCGAAATACTGACCTTGGCCTCTGCGCCTGTCTTTTGCACAAACCACTCAAACACGGCAAAGAAAAGGTCCTCCTTGCTATCGAAGTATTCGTAAAGCGTACCCTTGCCGATTCCAGCCTCAACAGCGATGTCTGCCACGAGGGTGCCGGAGAACCCGCGTCGAGCGAAGACTTTGGCCGCGGCCTCGACGATGCGTGTTTTTTTCTCTTTTTTGTTTTTCTGGCGAAAAGCCAAGTTCACACTTCCCTTTTCCGACCAGCCGGTCACAGGAAAAAAACAAGTTATAATACTTCAGAATTGATACAGATTTAGTGACCGACCGGTCAGTCAAATATTAACATATGACCAGCATAGTATCAAGTGAAAAAATGAAAAACTCTGAACCTCAATCATCAGTAAGTGCTAACGAGGAGACTTGGAAAGGGTTCAGACTAAGGAATCCCCCATTGAAATTCGTCGTATTTCTGGGGCCTGCAAGCAAGTATTCGATGTTCATAGAGTCAAACAGGTTCGTCAATTTGGGCATGCTTTTTTTATTTAATACGAGATGTTATTGATCATCGGGGGGCGAGCCAAAAGTATCGATGTGCGTTTCAATTAATCAAAACCGCTCTATCGATCGGTCATCTCATAATCGATGCCAGATATTCCTCAGCCACACAACTCCTGAGAGCTAAAGTGCACACGTTTCCGGCCGGCCATAGCATGTAAAGGGGTGGCCTTTCCCCTCCTCTAAACCTCGTCCAGCACTTTTGCGTTCATGGACAACGCTTTTCTCCATGAACTTAAGAAATCCAACCGAAAGAGCCCCTTGACATAGGTCATCTATTTTCATTAGATTGAAACGATGAGAACTTGGGATAAAGAGGAGGAATCCCATGGCTGAGGAAGAGGTGAAAATCTACACGAGTCCTACCTGACCGTACTGCAAGATGGCGAAAGAGTATCTTTCGCAACAGGGAATCGAATACAAGGATTTCGATGTTACCAGCGATCGTGAAGCCTTAAACGAGATGGTGAAGATTTCGGGGGCCCGAAGCGTCCCCGTCATCGCGGCCTGCAACGATGTTATGGTTGGCTTCGACAAGGGCAGGCTGGAGCACATGCTGGGATGTCTCAAGCAGAAAACGGACCTGTAAGCGAGATCCCTTTTACGATTCGCCCGAGAAGGCATTCCACGGGAAGCAGCCCGTCAGGGAGATATTGAAGCCTACAAGGGCCTCTTCATCTCCGTAACGTCTCCTACGGTGATGGCTGGGGATCATCTCTTGCCACGTTCACCATTGTTTTTTCCCTTCTCCAATAAACCTTACACACAAAGGGCCCTCGGTAACAGGTACTGTTCGAGCTCGATCCTTGATTATCGGTCTCTAAAAAGGAGGTCTTTGGTATGTCCAGGTATCGGATAGCAGTCATTCCAGGGGACGGTGTCGGCAATGAGGTGGCGAGAGAAGCTGTCAAGATTCTCACCGCCTCGGCGGACAAACATGGGTTTCGGGTACAGATCGAAAGCTTTGATTGGGGTTGCGATTTCTATTTGAAACATGGGGTCATGATGCCAGAGGATGGGCTGGAAGTCCTCAAGGGATTCGATGCCATATTCTTGGCCTGCATTGGCGATGCCAATAAGGTTCCCGACGATATTTCCCTAACGCTGCTCTTGAGGATACGAAAGGGCTTTGACCAGTATGTTAACCTCCGGCCGATAAAATTGTATCCCGGGGTGGAATCGCCTATCAAGACGGCCATCCCTGGAGCGGTGGACCTCGCAGCCGTCCGGGAGAATACGGAAGGGGAGTATGCAGGCACTGGAGGATTTTTCAAAGGGGGAACCCCCGATGCCTTTGCCTTACAGACAGGGGTTTTCACCCGAAAGGGCTGCGAGAGGGTCATCCGGTATGCCTTCGACCTGGCTCGGAAAAGGAGGAAATTTGGACAAGGGGAAAAAGTTGGCATGGTGACCAACTGCACAAAATCCAACGCATTGAACTACTCCATGGTTTTCTGGGATTCCATCTACTGGGAAGTAGCCAAGGATTATCCAGACATCAAGACCGATAAGGCCATGGTAGATGCCCTCACCATGTGGCTCGTCAAAAATCCCAAAGATTTCGATGTCATCGTGGCATCCAATCTATTCGGTGATATCATCACCGATTTAGGGTCCATGCTTCAAGGAGGAATGGGCTTTGCCGCCGGCGCAAATCTAAACCCCGAGCGGCAATACCCCTCAATGTTTGAGCCCATTCACGGCTCAGCACCAAAATATGCGGGCAAAGAGGTCGTCAATCCCATTGCCTCCATTGAATCGATTCGACTGATGCTCGACCACCTGGGGGAGGAAAGGGCGGCCCGAGACATTGAGAAGGGCGTCGCTCGGGTGTTGGCCGAGGGGAAGGTCAAGACCCGCGATATGGGAGGAAAGAGCAAGACCTGGGAAATGGGAGATGAGGTGAAGAGAGTTATCCTTGGTTAAGGCGAATCACTCGATTCCCTATGATCCTTCACTCCCAGGGCAATCAAAATAACCCCAATGAGGGGAAGAACAAGAATCCATTGAAGGGCTTTTTCCAACCCGACGGTATCCCCCAGAAGTCCGGTTGCGGTTACGAAAACACTTCCCACTCCCCAGCCTAGACCCATCATCATGCTGGATACGAGGGTACGGCTCTTTGGGGCTATCTCCTGGGCGGCGACGATGAGAACGGGGACCGTACCCCACATGCAGATTCCCGCGATGATCAGGAACCCCAATGAAGGGATCCCATGACTTTTGAGAAAGAGGAAGAGAATTACAGGGGATAGGGAAAAAGATGCCAGCATCACCTTTTTCCTCCCCACGTAGTCCGAAAGCATTCCACCGATAAAGCTCCCCAACGCCCCTCCCCCGGTAAATAAGGATACTGCGAGTCCCGAGATAAAGAGGGGGAACCCCTTCTGAATAAGCAAGACGGAAAGAAAGCTCATAAAGCTCATACCGGTTGCAGTTCTGATTACCGCAAGAAACCAAAGGACAGCAAGCGCCCCGATTCTGGGAAGCAGGTGTGTCCTGAGACTGTAAGCATCGCCCAGACCCTTCCTGGAAGGTGATGTGGGTAAAAACCGGATGAGGAATACGGTGATAAGTAAGGCCAAAACGATGGTGTACACCGTTCCGCTTAACCCGAACATGGAAACCGCTACGGTAACAATAAGGGGACCTAAAGCCATTCCCAATGTACCCCCGATCATCCACACCGACATGAAGAGACCGGCTCGCCTGCCACCGATGTCCCCGATCATGGCTGCGCTTTGGGGATGCAGGGCAGAGTGTCCGATCCCGCCCAAAATCAAACAGAGGGCGAGAAACCAGTACGATGAGGCAATCCCCAGAAGGCCAATAAATGTTCCGGTGACGAGAGGGCCAAAAAGGACGAAAATGCGCATTTCGGTGCGGTCCGATATGTATCCCACTGCGGGCTGGGTGAAAAAGGAGGCGATGGCCCTTATAGTGACAAGGGAGCCCGCAAGGGTCAGCGAGAGGTTCATCTTTTCAATCAAAAGAGGCATCAATGGGGGGAGGAAATTATTATAGACATCGGTGATCATATGGGCCGATGCCAGTACCGCCAAGGATATCCATTGGAATTTTCCTTGATCTGGGCCAGAGGGGCTAGGGTCAAAGCGTACCGGTCTTTTTTTTCAAATCAGGCTCCTTCTCCTCTTTGGAGCAAATCCCCTGTCATACCCGCCCTGGGTTTGATGAAAGGGAGTATCGGGAGGCCATCTTAATAGGACAATCTCATCAAAGGGGTGAAAGACCTTTGGGGTAATCCTCCTTTGGCGCAAAAGACTGATGCCATTTTTCGATAAACAGGGCGAAGACCTTGGAACGCTCGAGCAGGGTTGGGGCGATTAGGGTTTCATCCGGGCTATGGGCCCCAGTTCCCTGGGGACCGAGGCCGTCAACGGTCGGAGCATAATGCGAAGCATGGTTGCCGTCAGATCCTCCCCCAGTGGGAATCTCATCAATGTCGACGCCCAACTCCCTTCCCGCTTCCTGAATCAAGCGGAGGAGCTCCAAACTCCGCTCAGTCTTCAACATGGGAGGAAATGCAATTCCCCCGGTCAATTCCATCCGGATACCATCCCGATGGGGACGACAGATACGGTTAAACTCTTC
>JBGVTJ010000021.1:0-4367 GCA_041862515.1 Thermodesulfobacteriota bacterium
CTGGCGGGGACCGAGCCATGATCGATTGAGAAGAAAATGTATCGGAAGGGAAAAGGGGCCGGCCTCAACAATTGGAATTAAATTAAGATTCATAGAAGAACGCATTGATTGAAATAAGTCCTGTTGAATCTTGAGGCCTGCCTCTTTCTTCCAGTAGTTGTGAATAATACGATCTTACCTGAGATATTATTAGGATAGAGTTTTGGTTTCTGCTATATATCTGGAACCGACTGTCCCTCCTAGATTTGCTGATATGTCCTTCATATCCTGATATCTCCAGAATACCTGTCTTCTCTCTCCAACCAAAATGAAGATTTCAAGATGAATCAGATGGTTTGGCCCAAACTCTGAATGGTATCGATTTGAAACGCAATTCGATAAGGGTCAGGGCTGGGAAAACGATCTAATTCAGTTAGGATTGTTTCCCCCCTCGGAGCCCTCCAGCTCTTCCCCAATCGTCTGCGGTCAAGGACGGATAGAAGTTCGTTCGAGGCAAATAACAGCCTCACGTATCAGGAAGGCGCTAGCTCGATTGCCGACTGAAGGAATAACCTATGTCTTAAACGAAATAGGAGCTTGACAACAGGCGGCCTCATAGAAGAAGAAGGAATAGTAACTCCCTTGGAACCGCGAGGTGTAACGCGTCTGTTGGGGTCTTTCCCGAAAGGAAACATTGAACCCCATGAGATCGGAGATGTCCCTTTAACCACTTTCTTATTCTTCGCTCATCTGGTGGGGAGCTTTCAGTAGCAGCATCAGTACTATGGCAATGACATTAGTTCCAGCGAACCAAAGCCATACGGGGTGATAACTTCCCACGGTATCAAATGTCCACCCAGCAACAGCGGGACCTATAACCGTGCCAATTGCTCCCATACCCGAAATTATCCCGAGCACCCTTCCAAAAGAAACCCTGCCAAAATACTCCCTCACGATAGCCCCCCTTAAAGGTACAACTCCCCCGAATGCCGGAGAGAAAAGGAGCAGGAAGGGGAAAATAAGCCATTTCATATGGATGTAGGAAAAGACAAGAGTTCCCATGCCGAAAAAGCAGTATAACACAACCAGGACATACCTTTTGTCGAAAATATCGCTCAACCAGCCAAAACCAAACCTCCCAATAATACTAAATAACGGAATAGAGGTTGCGACAAATGCCGAGGCTGCCCGCGACATGCCGATACTGCTCAGGTAAGGCATGACGTGCGTGATGATTGCCATGGCGATCATATGCCGTATCACCTCGGCAACACCTATCTTCCAAAGGTTTCCACTTTTGAGAGCATCCTTAAAGCTCCCTTCGCCCCTGTCCCGGATTTGATGACCAGAGCTCGGCTCGGCCGGGATCTCTCCATCAGGCAAGTAGCCATATTGTTCCGGCCTATGGCGGATGACAAATGATAGGGGAATTCCCAGTGCCCACATTCCCAATCCAAGGATGGTCAATGTGGTTCGCCACTGATAGAGATCAATGAGCCAAACGACGAGCGGAATTAGTATTCCACCAGCACCGAACCCACACCCTATAAGTCCCATCGCCTTTCCCACATTCCTCCGGAACCAATGAGCCGCTGCTGTCATCAGCACTGTCGAGGAACATCCACTCCCTCCCAAGACAAAGAGAACAAAAGCAGCATAAAACATCACTAGAGAGTTGGTGAGACCGAGAAGAATAAGCCCAAAGCCTATTATGAGCACCCCGGAGAATGCGAGCTTTCTCGGGCCAAAACGGTCAACGAGAAATCCCATGATAGGAGCAAGAATCCCCATTTCCAAGCCACGGAGGGAAAAGGCAATTGAGACCTGGGTGTAGCTCCAGCCAAACTCCTCGACTATGGGCTCAAAAAAGGCGGTAAAACCGTAGGAGAGGGAACCGCTGCGATAGAGGCCAATAAGAAAGCAGGCAAGTACTACCCACCAGCCGTAAAAAATTCTCGCCATGGATGGTTCACCATTCTGCTTTATTAAGGGAGTCCAGCCGAAATCGAAGGGCTCTTTTTTCAGGACTTGACTTAAATGACAAGGTGGAGGTTCCTTTATAACGCCCCACATTCACGATGTCAACAGCGTCATGATACTCCAGAATCGCGGCGAAAGACATGGAAAAGATAAGAGAAGGATACTTTATTTCAAGATGTTATCGATCATCGGGGGGCGAGCCAAAATTATCGATATGCGAAATAAATCTTGCATTTATGTGGGGCTACGGAAATTCAAGGATACAGTTAGAATTCGCTCAGAGACAAAGTTGAGCCTCTCCTAACCGATTAAGGTGGCACGTATAACGGGGAGGGCAGAAGAACAGGAGCTCTTTAGTGGTCCCTTAGATTTACACCAGCTTGCTCACTCAAAGTTCGCCGTTCAATTGAGCTCTTTTTTGTTTCTTGCATTTATCAGCTCCTTACATACCCAAGAGGGGCTTCAAGATATCCACTTCCTCCATGCTTTTGACCATGATATTGAGAAAGAGTCCCCGCGGTTCCAAAGAATCCATCAGGAGACGGATTTCTTCCGGTTTAAATGCCCCCCGGATTAAAAGTGGACGTTTGGCATTTTGAACCATTTGGAAATACGGAACCATATCTTTAACGGGCGGGCCGGAGGCATCGTTGTTCACCTGGAAGCATCGAATCTCTTCGATCTCTAGGAAGGCATCTAAAAGAAACATTGAGGTCGAATGCAGATGGATAAAGCTGTTGGAGAAGTGACCGGCAAGCATTCGATCTACCGGCTGGACGAACTTGCGATAGAGGTCCGGAGAGTAAACGGCTGTGGCATCTTCCTGCATACGAATGATGGGACCGGACGACCAGAGCGAATATTGGGCATCAAAATACCCGTGGTGGAAAAGAGGAACCCTATTCCATAACTCCTCGGTTATCTCACGGAAAATGTCGCCAAGCCGACAGAGAAGCTCGGATGACTTTTCGGGTTCATCCGCGAGATCTATTATGCTTTCATTGTGTCCTCGCAAGACGGCATGTAGATCGGTAGGCCCAATCTCCGCTCCGTGACTCACTGGAAAGCGCCCGTTGGATCTTCTTACCAGTGCCTGTGCAAACTCCATATACTTCACAAACCAGGGGTTTTCATGGTCTAAACGAACTTGTAAAGCCTCATCCCAAGATAGCTTTTGCTCCTCTCCCAGTATATTTCCCGAGAGTATTCGCAATTTGCAACCTAGCATTCCAGGCAGGAAGGGAACTGTAACCTGGGTAGGACATGCGCCCCGGGTGATATCATCATCGATGATCTCGCCTTCCCGAACAAGACGGACATGATCGTTCATGAAGGCTTCCGGATCAATCATATCCGGCGTCAGGTAATCAGAAGATCCCCAATCCTTACAGGCCGAAAACTCCTCCATTGGAAACCAGCCTACAAAGGAAAAGCCCACAAGCGGGCGTTTAACATCCTCTCTGTTCCAAAAAGCTTTGTATCCTTGGATCTTTGCTGGATCGTTTCCGAAAGGCGCCTTGGGCATAGTAATTTGAACCTCCCCTGACTATTTTTATTTTAAGAAAAGCATTAGACTCTTCAATTGCACAGAAAATTTGACCTAAATTCACCAGAATGTTCCCAAGAGAATTTTTCAGACCATATACTAAATTAAATTGTTATTAACTAAGCCAAACGGAATTGAACGATCTCGTTGTCAGCGGCAAAGTCAACGTAACGATGAGATTAAATCTCTCAACTACAACATTTCGCTCATGGCAACTGTTACCGGTTGCTCGGTGATCTCATCATTAAATCCATGGTCTATCCCTTCACCGCACCGAAGGTGAGCCCTTTAACGATATGCTTCTGGATGAAAAGTGCCAGGATTAGAGCGGGGAGTGTTATGACCATAGCTGCTGCAGTGAGGCCCCCCCAGTTGATTTCCCCGTAGCCAATGAAGCCGTAGGCTGCCACGGGGAGGGTTATCGTCCGATGGCTTGCGATTACCAGTGCGAAAAGGAAATCGTTCCAGGAGAAAATGAAGCAGAGGATGGCCGATGCCGCGATACCGGGCATGGTAAGGGGGAGGGCTACTCTGAAGAAAGCCCCGAAGGTGGAGCAACCGTCAATTCGGGCAGCATCCTCCACAGCCTGGGGCACATCGTCGAAGAATCCGATCATAATCCAGATTACAAGGGGCATGACCCGGGTAAGGTGTGTAAGGATAAGGGCAGGGTATGTATCGAGCATCCCCAGCCGGGAGAAAAGGATGAAGAGTGGGAGGAGAAAGCTTATTCCTGGGGCCATTCTGGCCATCAGGATTGCAAGGGCGAGACCAGTCTGCTTGTAACGGGAGATGCAGTAGGCTGCGGGGAGCCCGAAGATAAGAGCAAAGAGAGTAGAGCCGAGAGCTACCACGGTACTGT
>JBGVTJ010000022.1:0-5406 GCA_041862515.1 Thermodesulfobacteriota bacterium
ACCATGTCCGTGGCCACCGCCGTGAAGGATGCCTATGCCTTGGGCCTGGGTGCCGATCACATCGTCAACAACTGGGGCTTCGACCAGAACCTGGTGAGGCTTACCCGCGAGGCGGGCGAGAGGGTCATAGGGGCTGCCGCCAACGCATTCTATGGCATGGACGTCCCCTACATGGACAAGGTGACCGAGTACACTAAAAAGATTAACCCAGGCGTTCCCCAGGAGGTACGGGACATCCGGACGGTCCAGGCCTGGGTCAAGGTGCAGATGGCCGTCGACGCCATGAAGATCGCTGACAAGAAGGGACAGCTCAACGGCCCAGGGATCAAGGACGCCCTTGAGAGCTTCCGAAACTGGAGCCCTTTCAATACCCCCAACGCTCTTGGCCGTCCCCCGGTGACCTATACCAGCACCGACCACCGTCCCAGCTCCGTCTCCATGATTTACTGGATCAAGGGGGGAAAGATAACGCTGCTGAAGAAGATCGATATGAAGGAGAAGTACGCCGATAAATGGATGTCGTGGTTGGGTTGGTGAGGGAATTTCATTTCAGGACATGGTGAGGGAGGGAAGTTTGTGGGGGAAAAAGAGAGTATCCTGAAGATCAATAACATCGAGGTTAAATATCACGAGGTGATTCTGGTACTGAAGGGGGTATCCATCGAGGTGCCCAAGGGAGGAATCGTGGCCCTCCTGGGCGCCAATGGTGCGGGAAAAAGCACCACGCTCAAGGCCATCTCGGGCCTGCTAAAGCACGAGGACGGCAGAGTTACCGACGGGAGCATCGAGTTCATGGGAGACCGGATCGACAGGTTGGAGGCAGAGGAGATCGCCAAAAAGGGCATCTTCCAGATTATCGAGGGGAGACGGGTCTTCGAACATCTCACGGTGGAAGAGAACCTCAGGGTTGGCGCCCACCTGCGGGGAAACGGCAAGGCCATCAAGGACAGGCTTGAGATGGTCTACCACTACTTTCCCCGTCTGAAAGAACGGCGCAACGTCACCGCCGGCTTCGTCAGCGGCGGAGAGCAACAGATGACCGTCATCGGTAGAGCCTTGATGGCCCAGCCGAAGCTGATGTTATTGGATGAGCCCTCCATGGGCCTCGCCCCCATGTTGATCAAGGAGATCTTCGACATCATCACCATGCTCAATCAGAAGGAGAACATTCCCATTCTCTTGGTGGAACAGAACGTGAAGCTAGCCCTCACCGTCGCACCACATGCCTATGTGTTGGAAAACGGTCGGATCGTCATGGACGACACTTCGGAGAAGCTCAAGGAAAATCCGGATATTCGGGACTTCTATTTGGGCCTCACCGATGTGGGGGGCCGCAAGAGCTTCCGTGATGTGAAGCACTATAAGCGGAGGAAGCGGTGGCTCACATAGGGCCTCTCGCCGTTTAAGGAAAGGAGGATATTATGGTCAAGAGAACCTTAATCATCACGATGTCATTTCTGCTGCTGGTTAGCCTGATGTCCGCTCCAGCAGTTGCGAAAATGAAGGCCCCGGTCATCAAATTGGAGCGGGTGGAGGTTGCAACCATGACACCCTTTTTCGTGAAACCGCAGATTGGCTACAAGAGCGAGAAGGAACCGGGGAAGCCAGGAGGATACGGAACCAGCAGTATCATGGGGCTGGCCTACATCTTGGCCATTGAGAACCCCAACAGAAAAGATATCATGCTGGATGAAATGACCTTTACCGTGGCCTTTGAGGGGTTCGATGTGCACATGGCGCAGATCTATGAGGATATGTGGGTCCCGGGAAAAAAGACCAACTACCTGAGGGTTCATTTGAATCACGAGGCGTTTACCACGATAGTCAACTTGATGGTGGGGTCTATCGCGGCTACCAAGATACAGGAGATGGGGACGACCCAGGGTGCCTTGGTCAAGAAGTGGTGGACTGAAATCGGAGACTTTACGTTTCCCGTAGAAGTAAAATACGGATCGGCCACCTTCCAGGACGAGAAGGGGGAGGAGATCCGCGTCCAGTTCTCCGGCAAGTTTCCCAGGTGAAGATAGATATTATTGGGTGAGCGATCATCCATGGGGAATTGGGGGGAGGGAATCAGGTTCACTTCCCCCAATTTTCGCATGGCGAATTGCGAGTTTTGATGGGATTTTATTGAGATTTCTGAGAAACTGGAAAAAGGAGCTCTGAGCGCGAAATTATAAAGTGTTGCAGTTCTGCGGTGCTGCAGTCATCCGGTTAGGGCACTGTACATTCTAGTAAGGTGTGAAACGAGGTAGCGCTTCAGTTTTTTGTTTGCAGTAAAGCGATTTACAGCAATCGAAAAAATATTTTTGAGAAACAAAGAGCGACTTTTCCGGGGATCTTTTATTCATTCCAAACCGAGGAGAAACCCATGTCCCACCTGGACAGAACCTCAGGGTATTTCCGTGAAGATCTGGAGACGATGCCCCGAGCCGAGAGAAAGGCCTACCTCGAGGAAAAACTGCGGGAAATCGTTCGATACGCCTATAGGCATACCAGGGCCTTCCAGGAGAAGCTGAATTCCGTGGAGCTGAAGCCTGAGGAGATCGAAACCATAGAGGACCTGGAGAGAATTCCCATAACGAAGAAGGCCGATCTGGTTGAGTACCAGAAGAGGGATTTCCCCTTTGGAGGCTTCGTGGGCGTTTCAGTGGAGGAGCTGAGGCGGATCTATGTCTCCCCGGGACCCATCTATGAGCCCGGCGAAAGGGAATACGATGAGATAGCCTGGGCACAGGGCTTGTACGCGGGGGGGTTCAGGCCGGGGGACATCGTCATAAACACCTTCAACTACCACATGATGCCCTTTGCTATGAATATGGTGGATAATTCCCTCAGCATGCTGGGTTGCATTACCGTTCCCACGGGCGTGGGAAACACCGAACTGCAGGTCACTATTCTGAAAGACTTAAAAGCGACGGGATTCTGCGGCACCCCCAGTTTCTTCCTCACCATTGCGGAAAAAGCCCAGGAGATGGGCCTCGACCTGAGAAGGGATTTCAACCTCAAAGTTGCATTCGTGGCCGCGGAGATGCTTCCCGAGTCCCTCCGAAACACCCTCGAGGATAAGTTCGGGGCCATCCTTCGGCAGAGCTATGGGACGGCGGATATCGGCTCCCTGGGATACGAATGTATGGAAAAGAACGGGATGCATCTGCCCGATGATAAGATCGTCGAAATCGCGGACCCTCAAACGGGAAGACAGCTCCCACCAGGGGAGACGGGAGAGATCGTGGCCACTACCTTCAATAAAACATATCCCTTAATCCGCTTCGGAACAGGGGACCTCTCGGTTCTCGCCGATGAATCCTGTCCGTGTGGACGAACCTCGCCACGTTTGGTGAGGATCCTGGGGCGTACCGACCAACTCACCAAAGTCCGAGCGGTATTCGTCCATCCTGGCCAGACCGATGAAGTCGCACGGCGATACCCCAATATCGCTGCCTATCGGGTTGTGGTTACCCGGGAGAGAGATCAGGACGTAATGACCTTTCAAGTGGAACTCAAGGATGAAAAAGTCGATAAGGAGAAATTGAAAGAGGACCTTCAAAACACCATAAGGGATGTCATGAAGGTTCGGGGGAATGTGGAATTCATCCCTCAAGGGACTATCCCCGAGGGGGGCAAGAAGATTGAGGACAAAAGGACCTGGGATTGATGGGCATAATTTGGTTCATCCTCTCCCCATTTGTCGAGGCTTGATATGAGATCAATGAAAACTCGCTCTTCGCCGCTCAAAAATATTTTTTCGACCATTCTAAAGTTCCCTTCACTGAAAACTCAAAACTCGCCCTCCGGGCTCAAACATTGAGTTTGCGCCCGTTTCGCTTCCCTAAGAATGGTTAATGAAAAATCTTTAATTCGGGCTCAGAGCTTGTTTTCCCAGTTTTTCAGAGATCTCAATATCGATACGGGGCAGGAAATTGGGTAAGAAAGCGGACAGGTTCTCGGGGTATTTTAACCGGGCCATGGAGACGATCCATCCCGGAGAGAGGGAGGAGTATCACAATCATCTCCTGCGGGAAATTGTCAGATACGCCCACCGACATTCGCCAAGGGTAAGGGAAACATTTCGGGCCGCAGCGATCACCCCCGAGGACATTCAGCAGGTAAGGGATTTGGAAAAAGTTCCCATTACCGAAAAGGCAAGTCTCATCTCCCTTCAGAAAAAAGACCCACCCTTTGGTGGACTCCTGACAACGCCTCACAATCGATTGAAAAAGATCTACCTAACGCCGGGGCCAATCTTCGTTCCGGAGAGGAAGCAGTCCCGCTACTGGAGGTGGGAAACGGCCTTCTATGCGGCGGGATTCAGAAAGGGCGATATCGTCCAAGTGACCCTCTCGTATCACCTCACCCCAGGTGGATGGATGCTGGAGGAACCCCTCCATTCCCTCGGTTGCACCGTGATTGCCGCGGGAGTGGGAAACCTCGACGCTCAGGTCAAAATCATGCAAGAATTGGGGGTAACTGGGTTTGTAGGGATGCCGAGTTTCCTCTGCAACTTAGGTGACCATGCCGAAAAGTTGGGCCTCGATTTAAACCAGGATCTCTCCCTGGAGGTCTCCTTTTTGACCATCGAACTTCTGACGGAATCCACCAGAAATGCTATAGAAAAACGATTCGGTATGGTGGCCCGACAGGGTTATGGAACTGCCGAAGTAGGCGCCATTGCCTACGAATGCATGGAGAACCGCGGCATGCACATAGCGGACGATCTCATTCTCGAGATTGTAGATCCTGAAACGGAAAAACAGTTGGGACCAGGTGAAGTTGGACAGGTTGTCGTAACCCTCTTCAACAAAGCATACAGCCTTATTCGGTTCGGGACCGGCGATCTCTCGTACTACGATGACGGCCCCTGTCCATGTGGGAGGACATCTGCCCGGCTTCCAAGACTCGTCGGACGGGTCGACCAGGTAACCAAAGTGAGGGGAGTTTTCATCCATCCTTCCCAAACCGACCATCTCATGAGTCGATATCCGGAGATAGGAAATTATCAGGTTGTTATTACCAGGGAGGAAGGGGGCGATGAAATGACCTTTCGTATCGAATTGGAGACTGAACATATCGACAGGGAAAGGCTGAAAGTACATCTACAGGACGCCATAAGAGAGGCCTTGAAGCTCCGGGGCAAGGTCGAATTCATCCCCAAGGGCACGATCCGAGAGGATGCCAAGACCATCGAGGACAGAAGGGATTGGCGTTGAACGGGTGGAGAAATCTGCCTCAAAGGATTAACAGCCCCCATGACCGACAGCTATATGTGACGATATGAATATTTAGTGCTTCGGCCCGCGACGAGGAGTTCGGCTGAGGCTCCCTTCGGGTCTGAGCGTTCGACTGAGCTCACGCCGAAGTCCTCAAGGTCGAAGACACTCGAAGCCCTCGGCCGAGTCGATTTAG
>JBGVTJ010000023.1:0-11761 GCA_041862515.1 Thermodesulfobacteriota bacterium
TCAAGGTACCCCCGGCCGGACTCGAACCGGCGACACAGGGATTAGGAATCCCTTGCTCTGTCCATTACTGAGCTACGGGGGCGCACAGTTCTTATTAGCATCCTTTGGGAATCATGTCAATATGGCCACGATAAAAATGCGGCATTCCCTACTCCCGCATTTCCCCTTCCCCTGCACTGGTCAGGAGTTCCCGAATTATCCCTGGGAACCTCTGAGATGTGGGTATGTCGGGGAGGAATTGAGAGGTCTTCATAGGGATCGTTCATAAAAAATCCTTTTAATATTAGAATGTTTCACCATGAAATCAACAAACTTTCGAATTTTTATTCTTTCCCTTTTCCTCGGAACCCATCCGACAATCCCTTCTTTTCACGGCTTCAAACCAAAAATCATTCCTGAAAACTTTTGACCTTCTCGAAAATCTGTGTTATTGAAACCACTGAAACCAATCTGCTACCATCGTTTCAAGGATTCCGAGGGCAATGGCGATGGTTTATCGATGGAAAGCAGTTTTTTTAGGCATCTTCTTACTATCACTGCCGTTTTCTTCCGCTTGTATTCCCATCAAAGCGGGAAGGGTGGCTGCTGTTGGCTCAATTCTGGAAGATGTAGCCAGGTCTTCTTCCAAGCAATCGGATATCTCCGTCATCCGGGAGGGGACGCCGGCCTACTTGATGCTCATCGACGGGCTCATTGAAGCCTACCCACAGAATGAGGAGCTCCTGGTGGCAGGTGCGGAGGCCTATTCTTCCTATGCCGCGATCATCATGGAAGAAGACCGGGAAAAAGCCAAGCGGCTTTACTTGAAGGCAAAGCAATATGGATTGAGGGCGCTATCAAAGCGCCAACGGTTCAAAGAGCTTCTCCCTAAACACGTCGATCAATTCAGGACCTGTTTAGCAGACTTCACCAAAAAAGACGTACCTGCCCTCTTCTGGACAGCAAGTTCTTGGGGAAACTGGATCAGCCTGACCACCGATTCCGTAGAAGCAATGGCGGAGATTCCCAAAGTGTTATGCTTGATGGAGAGAGTTATGGAGTTGGATGAGGGGTTCTACTACGGGGGGCCTCACCTCTTTATGGCCGTGTATCACGTATCCAGGCCTAAGGCCTACGGTGGAGATCCGGAAAGGGCCCGCCGACATTTTGAGAAGGCCTTCGAGCTGAGCCAAGGGAAATTCCTCATAGCCTATGTTTTGTATGCCAAATACTACGCCCGCCAGACCTTTGACAGGGAGCTTTTCGTATCAACTCTGGAAAGGGTCTTGGACACGTCAGCCGACTCAGTTCCCGAGCTGACATTACTGAATACCATAGCGAAAGAACAGGCCAAGGGATTGTTGGAGCAGGTTAATGATTACTTTTAAGATCATTCGCCTTTTGAAGAAACCGACGAAAGCCGCCTGCCTTCTGGTAGTCATCTTTTTGCTACCGTTTTTTGACTATCCGACATCAGCTGAACCAAGTGAGGAACAACTTACGATCAAGCTGGCTACTCTGGCTCCCGAGGGAAGTCCATGGATGAACACATTCCATAAGGTCAACGACGAGATAGAGAGAAAGACCGATGGCAAGGTCAAGCTAAAAGCCTACCCTGGGGGCGTTCTGGGCGGAGACGGGGATATGCTTCGAAAAATGAGAATCGGCCAAATCCACGCAGGCGGATTCACGGGAATGGGGCTCGGCACAGTATACCCGGATATCTTTGTCATGGAAACCCCCTTTTTGTTCCAAAACTATGGGGAAGTGGACCATGTCTTTGACAAGATGGATGATTCATTCAGAAAGGGTTTCGAAAAAGAGGGCTACGTGCTCCTGGGATGGTCAGAGATAGGGTTTGTGCATCTCCTGTCAAATGTGCCTATAACCTCGGTGGAGAACATGAAAGGGAGAAAGGTATGGCTCTGGGAGGGCGACCCCATCGCGAGTCCAGTACTGAGAAAAGCAGGCATTATGCCCATTCCCCTGGGTATCCCCGATGTCCTCATGGCACTTCAGACCCACCTTATTGATGTAGTGTACGCATCGCCCTTGGCAGCCATTGCCTTACAGTGGTTTACCAAGGTGAAGTACATGACAGATCTGCCTCTGGGCTATTCTCTGGGCGGCGTCTTGATAAGTAAGAGAATGTTCGCCAAGATTCCTTCAGACCTCCAAGGGATCGTCAAGGAGGTATTTCAATACCATAGTACCCTTCTCAATGCGCGGACGAGGAGGGATAACGACGAGGCAATGAGGATAATGGTAAAGCAGGGAATAAAGCTCGTTACCCCAACCGATCAGGAAACGGAGGAATTCAAACGAATTAGCCGTGAAGCCATAGATGAACTGGCGGACAAAGTCTTTTCAAAGGATGTCCTTGTTGAGGTGAGATCTCATATCAACCAGTACAGAAAGGCACAGAAGGGGAAATGATGCGAAGCCTTGAGAGACTCTTGAAAGGGAGCCTTTGGCTCATCGATAGGGTGGAATATCTGGTTCTCGTTTCATTGCTTACCCTTATGGTGGGACTAGCCTTCCTCCAGATTGTCTTACGGATTTTTTTTGACACCGGGATATTGTGGGGGGATCCCGTTTTGAGGCATGTGCTTCTTTGGGCTGGTCTCTTGGGAGCAACCATGGCCACCAAGGAAGGAAAGCACATCAACATCGACGTCATCTCGAGGCTGCTCCCCGACCGGGGGAAAGTCGTCATTCAAGCCGTGACCGATCTCTTCTCAACGTTTATCTGTATCCTGTTGATCCTGGCCTCCCTCAAGTTCTTGAGGGATGAATTCCATGTCGGCACCCTCGCCTTCTTGAAGATACCGATCTGGACCGTGGGGGTTATTTTTCCCGTCGCCTTCGGGCTTATCGCCCTCCGCTTCGCCACCAGAGGCTTTCGGAATGTAGCCATGGCTATCAGGGGAAATGCTCGATGATATTTCTGTCAGGGGTCATTACCGTTGTGCTTGCACTCTTGGGCACACCGCTTTTTATCATTATTTCGGCCAGTGCACTGTTAAACTTCTATCTGGTAGGAATCGATTCGTCAATAGTCCCCATCGAGATGTACAGGATGGCCAATACCCCGATGCTCGTTGCCATACCTTTGTTCGCCTTTGCCGGTTACGTCCTCGCGGAGAGTCAGGCTCCGAGTCGTCTCGTAAGGGTTTCCAAGGCATTCCTTGGGTGGTTACCGGGAGGGTTGGCCGTAGTTGCCCTTTTGGCATGCACTATTTTTACGGCCTTCACCGGCGCATCCGGCGTCACCATTATCGCCTTAGGGGGGCTGCTCTTTCCGGCCCTGATGAGTGAAAAATACCCCGAGAGATTTTCCCTTGGGCTGTTGACCACCTCGGGAAGCTTGGGACTGCTTCTCCCGCCGAGTCTCCCGCTCATCCTCTACGGCGTCATAACCAAAACGAGCATCGATCGACTATTCATTGCCGGTATTGTACCCGGCGTACTGCTCGTGCTCCTGTTATCCCTTTTCAGCGTATACAAAGGGCTGGAAGCTGAAGTGCCCTCTTCAAGGGTTACCTTGCGTGAGGTGGGCAATGCCATAAGAGCCGCGAAATGGGAACTTCCTCTACCCGCAGTTGTTTTGGTCGGAATTTATAGCGGTTATATCGCGATAAGCGAGGCAGCCGCTATTACTGCTTTTTGCGTCATTGTGGTGGAAGTCGGACTGTATCGAGAGGTCAGCTTGAGGGATCTTCCTCGGATTATGCAAAAAAGCATGGTGTTGGTGGGGGGAATCCTGATCATCCTGGGTGCGGCACTAGCTCTTACCAATTACTTGGTGGACGCGGAAGTACCCATGAAGATACTGCATCTTCTCAAGGCCCGCATTGAAAGCAAATTGGTATTCCTCATCATGCTCAATATCTTCCTTCTGCTGGTAGGGTGTATGATTGACATCTTTTCCGCCTTAGTGGTGGTCGTCCCGCTGATAACCCCTATCGCCCAGGCTTATGGTATAGACCCCGTTCATCTCGGTATCATCTTTCTCGTTAACCTGGGAATCGGCTACTCAACCCCTCCTGTGGGCATGAATCTCTTTATCTCGAGTTTCCGTTTTGACAAACCTGTACTGATGCTCTATATGGCCTCTCTCCCCTTTTTGGCTATTCTTCTCTTGGCACTAATGATTATCACCTATGTCCCGAGCCTGAGCCTCTTCTTGGTGAAAATGGTCGCCCCTTAACCCGCACAATCTTCCATTGATGAGAGGCAGTGGATAAAACCAACATCAAGAATGTCTGGTCTTTCGTCCAGATACGGGGACATGCTGTGGTCAACTGTGGTCTTAGGCTCAGTTGCCAATAGTACGGTGCGATCCGGGCTTTCGACGGGAACCCTTCCTCTAGCCTCTCCTGGGAAATCCCCATTCACCAGGAAGGGTGATTATGCTGAGGTCATTTGATGGTAGCCTGAAGGTAGATATCGTGGATGAATTTGGCATCGGGCTTCAATATAGTAATCTCCAGGGTGTCCCGATATCCAGTGTGAAACCGATAGGATTCGGCCAAGTTATTGGCGATAAAATTAACCTTTGCCATGCCTCCATAGCGATCCGAATCCATCCTGATCCATAGGGAAGCCGGATGCCCGCTTTTTCGATCCATGAATGCCCAGTTGACTTTGGTATCGCGAATCAACCATTGAAAGAATTGTTCATCTATCGCCGAAGATGGAGAGGCCCCCTGTTCCAGGGAAAGTTCACTCCTCGCAACCCAGGCTTCCCCTTCCCAGGCCAGTTTCAGCCAATTCCCTTGAACTCGTTCCACGAGGGGCTGCTCCCCCCTTTTCATCTTCGCTATGACCTTATGATTGTTACTCGGGCCGGATCTTACCAAGAGCGTCTTTGCGGTTACCGTGCCGATTTGGGCCAAAGCAACGGAGTTCACAAAGAACGTAGTCATAAGGATTATCCATATCGTTTTTTTTATCATAGGCTCCCTCCAGGGTTGAATCCTCGGATTATTCCGTGAATTTCCGCGGCTTTTTGGGTTTTCACGGAGTTATTGGGAGAATCACGAGATCCTCCTCCATTTACTGCTTGACAGGTCCCCTTAATTGAATAATAATTAAGACTAAGGCAATCTCCCAAAGGAGGTGTGGTGGATGAAGGGTGTTGCTCTTTTCCTTCTGATATGCTTTTCGGCTTTGATTTCACCCTCTTGGGTTCATACCCAAAGAGCCCCAGCATTCCATGGGCCAGGAATTGTCGCTTATGCAGGGCGTTATTTTGCGAATCCCTCATCGGCTGAATATTCCTCCTATAATCAAGAGATGAGCATGTACGTCGCGAAAAGAATCAAGGAGAAATATGCCGTCGACTTGGATTACAAATCCTACTCAGCCTTCGACTTACTTGAAATAGAGGCCCTCCTGAAATGTAAGAGATCAGATGAATCGGTGGAATCACTCCTTAAACGCTTTCAAAGCTGAACCGCTTCACCCATCCTCCTCTTTCGGCTTATATTTCTCCATGAAGGTCTCTAGCCTCATGGAAACCTGCCCGGTGATTCTATTGAGATAGTGGTCTCGCTTACATCTCTGGCAGACGTACTCCTCAACATCCTCATAGTCTTTACGCGGTCCCAGGTATTCCAGGATTCCCTGGCCGCAGTGGAGACAACCATGCATGGGTTTCACGGACAATTGCCTATCCTCTTTTGAGATACCTTCTCCTTGTATCACCCGGGGAGTTATCCGGGTGAGTGTGGATGGAGGAGGTACTATTGAAAGGGAGTCAAAATCACAGCCCCTACCCCGTTCGAGGTCCCACGAGCAATGTCTCAAGGTAATGTTCTGTCCGAGACGGTCAGATCACCTCATCGAAGGTTACTGATTTTCGCCTAATGATCCTCCTCAACTTCGCCAGGGCTTTTGATTCGATCTGCCTCACCCTTTCCCTGGTGAGACTGAATCGTTTGCCAATAGCCTCTAATGTTTGAGGATTGCCATCATCGAGCCCATATCTGAGTACAATGACCCTCTTCTCCTGTTCATTTAACTGTTCTAACCATGAGCTCACCTTCTCAAATCTTTCGATATTTTCGAGAAGGGAGATGGACCTATCGGAATCCTCATCGCGAATGGTATTCTTCAAGGAGTAGTCAGTATCTTTCCCGATAGGGGATTCGATGGAGTACGTTCTGTTAACCACCTTTTTTAGCCTTTCGATATAGTCCGGCTTCAGCTTCATCACTGCGGCGACTTCTTCATTTGAGGGCTCCCGCTTGAGCTGGTTCAACAGGGATCTTACCACCCTGGCGACCTTGTTGAGATCGCTACTGATATGTGCGGGAAGCCTAATCAGGTGGGCCTGATTGGCAACGGCTCTTTCGATGGATTGCCTGATCCACCAAACAGCATAGGTAGAAAAGCGGCTCTTCTTAGCAGGCGAAAATCGCTCCACCGCCTTAATCAAGCCGATATTTCCTTCTTCGATGAGGTCGGAAAAGGGCAAACCCCTGAAGAGGTATTTCTTCGCAATTTTGACAACCAATCGGAGGTTGGATTCGATCATCTGGGTGCGGGCTTCCGCATCACCCCGACGAATTCTCTCAGCGAGGGCCTTTTCCTCCTCTGGGGAAAGGAGAGGGGATTTCTTCAAGTCATTGAGATATAACTTGATGAGGTCTGGTGAGGATCCATCCTCTTCGTATTCCTTTAAGTATTGATAGCTCTCGTCCTTTTCCCCCGGCATAACCGAGACCTCAATCCAGCAGAAGTCTGGGGTTGATGGGTCTATTGTTCATACGGATTTCAAAATGGAGGTTTGGACCGTTTGTTCTGCCTGTTCTCCCCACCCTTCCAAGAATCTGACCCCTTCCGACTTTCTCCCCCTCGACAACGCCATTTATCTCGTTGTGGGCATAAACGGTAATAAATCCCTCTTCATGCTTTATGAGGATGATATTTCCGTATCCTCTTACCTCATTTCCGCTATAGAGGACTCTGCCGGAATTGGAAGCCTTAATGGGGGTACCCATGGGGACGGAGATGTCTATTCCATCGTGTTTTGTCGTACCCCGTATGCCGAATTCCCGCGTGACTTTACCTCTTACGGGCCAGATGAAACGCCCTTTTGCCATAGCGATCCTTTTCGGATCCTCTCGGCGTCCCCTTCTTCCTCCGATATCCTCGATATAGATATCGACCTTCAGCACTTTTTTTGCGCCTGGGATCAATATCCTCTGTCCTACTCGGATTTTGCTGGGGTCCGGAATGTGGTTTACTCGGGCTACCTCATCCATATCGACCCCATAGGTTTTAGAAATCCTCCAAAGGGTCTGGTGCCTCTTCACCGTATGATAAACCCCCTCCCCCGGATAACTGGGAGGGATGGAGCGGCATTCGCCTAAAATGGCGAAAAGGAGAAAAATGGCCAAATGTCGTCCCTTCACCCCTTACGCATCCCTCCTTTCCGAAATCTTGATAGCCTTTTCAATTGCCTCGGCTGCCGTTTTGGCCGGGATTACTCCCTCTATATCCCAAGTGTTCAACCCGATTACGGTTTTTTTTAACTTCAGCCCAATTGCTATTTCTGAGAGGGTCCCGTGCTCGCCTGCTATGGCGATAAGGCTATCCGAAGTATGGGCAATGACAACGTTTCTGGCATGCCCCAGGCCCGTAACGATGGGGATATCGATGTAGCAATTTGCCTCTTCCTTGGATGTCCCAGGCAATATGCCTATGGTGAGGCCTCCGGCCTCTTTAGCCCCTTTGGCAGCAAATTCCATTACCCCTCCCAAACCCCCACAAATCAAAACAACGCCCCTCTTCCCGATTTCCTTCCCCACCGCTTCGGCAAGCTCCGCTATCTCGGCGCTACAACTTGAGGCTCCGATAACACCGATGAGCATCCATTCCCCCCTTGAGGTTCTCCCATTCCGAAATCCAACCCATTCAAACGAAGATACCTATTCCTCTTGCCAACCGAATCGTCCAATCAATTTAACAAAATGGCAACCGCCCATATCTTCCCGCTTAAACCCCCTCTTCGTCCGGATAACCCTGACGAGGGTCTGAGAAAAAGCATCTCCAATGGGAACAACAAGCCTCCCTCCTGTCGCCAATTGATCCAGCAGGGGTTGGGGTACGTCTGGTGCCCCTGCGGTCACGGTGATGGCTTGAAATGGAGCCTTCTCCTTCCAGCCTTGAGTTCCGTCGGATATTCCTATTTCAATATTATAATAGTGGAGTCCGTAAAGGATTCTCCTCGCTCTATTGGCCAATGACCGGATCCGTTCAATGGAATAAACCCATTCTCCCAACTCCGCGAGGATTGCCGTCTGGTAGCCGGAACCCGTCCCTATCTCTAATACCTTTTCATCTCCCTTCAACGCAAGGGCTTCAGTCATCAATGCGACCATATAAGGTTGGGAGATGGTCTGCTTTTCCCCTATGGGCAAAGGATAGTCGTTATAGGCTTGGCATTGAAGGGCTTCCTCCACAAAGAGATGGCGGGGAACGTTATTTAAGACATCTAAAAGTCGTATGTCCTTGATTCCCCTGGAGGCGATTTGTTCATCGACCATCCTCTGTCTCGCCTTCGAAAAATCGAGCCTTTGGAATGCAGCCATTCCCTTTCCCGTGACAAGCCTTACTGTTCCGCTTTATTCTTCAATTCGCTGAGTTTGATCAAAGCCTCAATGGGGGTCATATTTTGGATATCAATCGTTAACAATTCCTTTTTAAGGGGCTTCTCTTGAGCTTGGAATAAATCCAACTGTGTCCCTCCTTTTGGAGATTCCCTTCCCTTCCCCCTCGCTATCTTGGGCATCCCGATCTCATCCAGCTCGCTACTTTCCAAATTCTTGAGAATCTCCTTTGCCCTCTCAAGAACTGGGATCGGGAGACCAGCCAATCGGGCCACCTGAATCCCGTAGCTGCGATTGGTCGCCCCTTCCATGAGCTTCCTCAGGAAAACCACCTCATCATTCCATTCCCTTACGGCGAAATTATAATTTCTCACCCTCTCCTTCGTCATGGCCAGTTCTGTCAGCTCATGATAGTGGGTAGCAAACAGGGTTTTTGCTCCCAACTTGGGATGGTCATGGATATACTCCGCTACCGCCCAGGCGATACTCACCCCATCAAAGGTACTTGTCCCCCTGCCTATCTCGTCCAAAATGATCAGGCTTCTGGGGGTGGCGTTATCCAGGATGTTGGCCGTCTCAACCATTTCAATCATGAAGGTACTCTTACCCTGAGCCAAATTGTCGAATGCACCCACCCGGGTGAATATCCGATCTACAAGTCCAATAGTCGCCTCACGGGCCGGGACAAAACTGCCAATCTGAGCCATCAGGACGATCAAGGCCACCTGCCTGAGATAGGTCGATTTACCGGCCATGTTGGGGCCTGTAACGATTATCAACTGGTTTTTTCCGCAATCCAGCCTCACATCGTTCGGGACAAATCGCTCACCCAGATCCAAACTTTCGATCACCGGATGTCGGCCATCAATGATGACGATTTCATCCTCCTCGTTGACAGTGGGGATCACATAGTCTGAACGATCTGCAACCTCTGCCAAAGCCATTAAGGCATCTAAAATCGCTATGGCGGAAGCCGTGCGCTGAACCCGATGTGCCTGGGCCGATGTCACCTGGAGAACTTCTTGGAACAGGTCGTACTCAAGGCGGTTGATCCTCTCCTCCGCGCTGAGGATTTTTGATTCGTATTCCTTTAACTGAGGTGTGAAGAACCTTTCCGCATTGCTCAAGGTCTGTTTCCTTATGTAGTAATCGGGGATCAGGCTCAAATTGCTCTTGGTCACTTCGATATAATAGCCAAAAACCTGGTTGAATCGGACCTTCAGGGAGTTAATTCCCGTCTTGGCCTTCTCCTCAGCCTCAAGATTGGCAACCCACTGTTTTCCATCCCTTTTGATTGACCGCAGTTCATCCAGGTCCGAATGGTATCCGTCTCTGATAATTCCCCCTTCCCTTAGGCTAAACGGGGGATTGTCGACGATGGATCGGTGAATACCTTGGGCCACATCCCTTAGCTCATCAATTTCCCCTCCTATATCGACCAAAAACCCCCCTTCCATTCCCTTCATCAGCTCTTTGATCCGAGGAAGACAGTCCATGGACCCTTTTAATCCAACAAGATCCCTGGCATTGGCACTTCCCATGGATATCCTGCTGATGAGCCGCTCCAGGTCAAAAACCTTCCTCAAACACTCCCTGAGCTCTTTTCGCTCGATCTTCTTCTCCTTCAATTCAGATACGCCTTCCAAACGGGCCCGAATTTGGCACGGATCCAGCAGCGGATAGCTCACCCAGTTTCGCAGTTTCCTTCCTCCCATAGAGGTCACGGTTTCATCGAGAAGGCCGAGCAATGACCCCTTCTTCTGCCCCCCCATAACGGTTCGGGTGAGTTCGAGATTCCTCTTGGTTGCCTCGTCCAAGATCATATAGTCTCCCACACGATAGGGGAGCATCGAACGGATATGTCCCAGGTTTATCCTTTGGGTTTCCTTGACATAGGAGAGAATGGCCCCCGCTGCTGAAATGGCTCTGGGGATATCGTTATTGAATAGGCTCGTCGATGCCTCCTCCCCCAATTGAGATGTAATCAGGCCCTTGGCTTGCTCGAAACCGTATATGGAATCGGATAGGTAATTGAACAGTGCCGTTGTGAAGGTATCCCTGAGCCGATGGTGCCATCGAGTCTTCTTGAAGCTCTCCGGAATCAGCATCTCCCTTGGCTCATTTCGAATGGCCTCTTCGATCAGGATATCGAAATTGGCAACCTGACAGAGTTTCAATTCCCCTGTAGAAAGATCCAGGAAGCCCAGCCCAAACCCTTCCCTTCCCAAAGCGAGGCTCATGAGGAAATTATTTTCCTTTGCCTCCAGGGTATCAGGGTAATCAATCAGGCCCGGGCTGAGAACCTTGACAACCTCCCTCTTGACGAGACCCTTAGCATCTCTGGGATCTTCCACCTGTTCGCAGATGGCCACTTTATAGCCTTTTCGGATCAATTTCGAAATGTAGGGCTGTGAGGAATGCCATGGAACCCCGCAGAGAGGTACGCTATCCTCTTGGCCCTTGTTCCTTGAGGTGAGGGCTATCTCCAATTCCCTTGAGGCGATCTCGGCATCCTCGAAGAACATCTCGTAAAAGTCACCCATCCGGAAAAAGAGGATGGCGTCGGGATACTCCGACTTCATGCTCAGATATTGCCTCATCATGGGAGTTGATTTCTTCCCTTTCACCCTATCACACCGAGAACCGTTTAGCCGTTATTCCAAATACACTAACAAAATATCCCCCCAAAGTAAAACAAAAAGGATTCCGGAGCCCCTTGTGCTTCCTCGGCGCAGTGTCTTCCTTCTCAAAAAGATCACTCTGACAATACGATGATTCAGGATCTCAAGCAATGACTGTAGTTTTCTGAGTTTCCAGAGAACAACTATTGTCCCTGAGCGTAATCTGCTGGAGAAGTGGGGTACCCTTCGAGGGTGAGCAGAGCTTGTCCTGAGTCTTCGACCCTGAGCCTTTCGGCAGTGAGCTCAAGGCCGAACTGCTCAGACCGAAGGGCGAAGTCGAAGGGCTTCGACGTGAGCTCAGCCGAACGTAAGGGGAAAGCCAGCCCTTCCGAGGCTGGAAGGGGTATGTATTCCCTGCCTGCGAACCCCGAAAGGGTCACTTCGGAGGTATGGAAGCGAAGGGACAAGGTTGTTGTCCCATGGAAAATATTATTTCCGGGGGGTGAAGAGGTTAAGAGAACACTTTCCATAAAACTAAGGAAC
>JBGVTJ010000024.1:0-2659 GCA_041862515.1 Thermodesulfobacteriota bacterium
CTTCCCCAGGAATGATCCGGCGCAACGGGATTGGCGACCCGGATTGTATATTCAGCCGCAAAAAGATTAGTCGTTAAGATCAATACCCCAACCAAACAAAACAAAATAACCTTCCCTTTGCTTATCATGGTAAACCCTCCTTTCATCCCAAAAATCGCCTGGTTAACCCCTTTTCCCCCCTCACCTCCTTTCTTTTAAAGTCATTCGGGTAAAAATCTAAGCCCCCCTGACTTGAGGGTGAAGATCTAAATCTTCCCTATTGAAACATCTACTCTAAAACCCTCTTCTCCTTCTTTTTTGCTGAAAAGCACATTCTGGATGTAGTCCGTTACCCTTTTCTGAAAGACCATATTGTGATCAATGATCTCCTTCTCCAGAACATTCCAGTCCCCCTGTTGTAAGCTCCTCACAATATTAAAGTGCAAATTGACGGATTTAGAAAGTTCTTCCAAGTGGGAAATAAACCAGATTCGTACACACTCATTGTAAATGAGGGACATGATCTTTTCGAGCTGGCTATTCCTTGTACTCTTAACGAGGAGATAATGGAATTCCATCTCCTTCGTGACGAGCTCATACTCCCCACTATTTTCTGCCAGGGATTTCATCTCAGAAGCGATTTTCTCGAGCTCATCGATCTCCTTCTCGTTTATCCGTTTGACAGCTAGGAAACCGATATATCTCTCCAGAAGCATACGATTTTCCAGAAGATCCTTTATTGACTGGAGATTCAGGTCCTTAACGTAGAATCCCTTATTGTTTATAGCAGTTACCAAGTTTTCTGCTTCCAGTTGGAGCAGCGCTTCTCTAACCGGTGTCAACCCGAGATTGAGGCGTCGTTGAATCCTTTCTTTGTCTATGTATGAACCGGGAGGGAGTTTCAAGGTGACAATTTCTTGTTTGATGCTGTTGTATGCTTTTAATCGCAGATTTTCCTTCTTTATTCGTACATTACCCTTTCTGCCCATGAAGTCATCCCCTAATTCTCAGAAGTCATCTCCAACGGATCTGGTTTCGGATGAAGTGAGAAAGCTTTTGTATTCGAGCCTGTTTCTGGATTTGAGCGGGTAGATAAATATAATATTTTAGAAATATATCCCCTATATATTATTTTTTTTACATTCTGTCAACAAAAATCTTTGAAATTGGACCATTTCCTCAGGGCCGCCCCCAAAGATCTCTCCTTTGACGAAAAAGTAGCAAGAGTTCAACGGTACCTTCCCAAGGGCCTCACTGAGAAAATCCTTGCCACCGAGCAAGGAATTCGGATCAGTCGGGAGACGGTTGAACGGTTCGTAGGGTAGCTGGTTTTTTGCCCAAAAGACGCAGGAGCCTCCCAGAAATCGATCCCATCGGGCTCGCCGACTCCAGCAGGAGATGATGGTCCTTTTGGACAGGTTTGTTATCGGTGGTTTGGCGCCGAACATCCTCCGTGTTGTCAGAAGTAATCGATCCAGGTAATCACGTTGGCGGTGGCATACTACTCAACATGGTCTGCGTGATTTCTCCTAAGAAAGTGCCGATCCAAGCTCGGGGTTTTGGATGAACTCATATCCCAAGAGTCACGCTCCACTCCGCCCCTGTGCGACGCGAGAAGCAGTTTCTTCGGCGGGTAACGCATACCGCACCTCAGTGTGGGACCCTTGCTAACTGTATCCTTGAAATTCCCCTGATCCCCACAAATTCAAGGTTTCTACCACCTATACGTAACAAAATGATGATTGACGCCTGATGAGCTCGGGGTCATCATCTTCCTGTTCTTCTATTGGTTTTGGGAAAGGAGGCGGAGATGACCCCGATTTCTTTACCTGGTAGTACTGTCCCACAGCGAAGGGATTCATGTTTCCCACCGTCTTGGCAGTTGGGCGCTGAGAGCAAGCCCATTCGGGAGATAGTAGAACGGCTTGCTCTTATGGATCTGCCAGGCAGAGAGCACCTCGAGTGCTATCTGCTGGGTATGGTCCGCAGAAACTTCAGGCGCCTGACCATCGTGCAAGCCTTCAGCACGCTCAAGCTTTTCCTCTCCTGTCTCAGGGATAACGGCAAGGATCGCCTTGAAGAGCTCAACAGGCGGGATCTTGAGGCCTTCGTTGAACATGAACAGGATCGAGGTTTGAAGCTCTCATCGGTGAAGGCCAAACTGGACCGGGTCCATGCCTTTCTCGGCTTTTTGATTGAGGAAGAGGTCGTCCCTCCAGAGGTCTTGGTACGAAAGATCAGGCTCAGACTGCCTCAGTATCTGCCTCGGGCCATGGATCCGGCCGATACCAGAAGGCTCCTTTCGGTTGTTGAGGACATCCGGGATCGGGCTATGGTCCTGGTGCTTTTGCGAACCGGGATGAGGATCAGCGAGCTGTTGGCGACCAGGGTTAGTGACCTCAACATTGATCAAAGGACAATCGCCATTCGTGAAGGGGCAAAGACCCGCCGTGGCCGGATCGTGTATTTCAGCGATGATTGTCGAGATGCCTTGAAGAGCTGGCTTGACAGCAGAGATTCCCAGAAGGAGTTTCTCTTCTATGCCCACGGGAGAGACACATTCAGCTACAGCAGTGCTTGGGTGATGTTTGATAGGTATCTGAAGCGAGCTGGGCTCGCCCATAAGGGATATACGATTCACTGCCTGAGACACACCTTTGCCAGCGAGCTTCTCAATGCC
>JBGVTJ010000025.1:0-3490 GCA_041862515.1 Thermodesulfobacteriota bacterium
AATGTGCCGCTTTTCCAGAATGTGATTACAGAGGAAAAACATAAACCCGTGGTCGAGCTTATGCTGGCCATCAATGTGCTTGGCAGACCTTTTGCTGGGCCACCTGAGATTCCCCAGGACCGCCTGAAAGTACTCCAGGACGCGTTTCGAAAGGCCTGTAGTGATCCGGAGCTTGGGAAACTCGCCGAGAAGGTGGAAAGGCCGATTGAATATATCAGTGGTGATGAGGCCGTAAGCTTGGTAAAGAATCTCATGACCTTACCTCCCGAGGTACTCAAATCGATTAAGGAGGCCTACGGGATACAGTAAATATGTGTGGGCCCTCTCAGTAGTAGGCAAGAAGGGAACGATAAAGGGTTGAAGATAAGCCCCGAAGACGGTTAGCGTAGGACCTTGGACATGTATGCGAAACGCCGGCGGGGAAATATCCACATCCTCGCAATCAAGGCGAACCTAGGGTTCCGACATTGCTAGCTGCCTCGCATAAAGAAGCACAGGCGACGTAAGACGGTCAGCGGGCGAACGCCTTTTCGGCAACGGGAAAGGAGAAGAAAGATAAGTCTACTGTTGAACAACGATGATGTAAGAAGAGTTTTGACAATGGAAATTACGATCAAAGCACTGGAAGAATCGTATGTGCGGATGATAAAGGGGGAAGCAGTCTGCCGGCCGCGAATAGATTTACAGATTCCAACAGGTGACCCACATAAGACATACCGATGGGGTACTATGGAGGGGGGATCAGCCGAAGGGTATTTCGCAATACGAATGAAATCGGACATTCTCTATGAAAGTGAATATGGCGGTACCGTTACCCTGGAGAAGTATTGCGTTAGCCCGGGGACTTTTTGTGGTCTCATCTTCTTGTTCAGGGTGGACAACGGGGAGCCTTTAGCGTTGCTTAATGACGGCGCCTTGCAGCATATGCGAGTGGGGGCCGATTCAGCAGTGGGCGTGCGCTACATGGCCAATGAAAACGCTGAAGTAGTGGGGATGTTTGGTTCGGGCGGTATGGCTCGAAGTCATATTGAGGCTTTTCGTTTGGTGAGAAAGATTAAGAAAATCAAGGTATACAGCCCCACCAGGAGAAATAGGGAAGCGTTTGCCCGTGAGATGGAAGAAAAATACGGGGTTGAGACCGTACCGCTGGATAATCCCGAGGACGTGTACAAAAGGGTTGATATCCTTTGCAGTTGCACGGATGCCAATGTGCCGGTCATTCTTGGTCGATATGTCGAAGAGGGGACGCATATCACTTCGATCGGTGGCAGGCCTGACAGAGAGACTTTTGAAAAAATCGATAGGTTCCTGCGGTTCGGAAACGCAAATGCGCCTTTTGGACAATCCGAGCCGATCGTGGATGAATTCGTGAGGTATGTGACCCCCCAGATGGAAGGGAAAATAAAGAAAGAGCATGGGCATGCCAAGGGAGTAGTAAGGGAAGTCGCCCAAGATAAGGCCATATACCTCAAGGATATCCTTCAAGGGGAGAAAGGGAGAAGATTATCGACTGATATTACCTACTCCGAACGAGGAAACTTACAGGGGGCGCAGTTTTATGCGGTGGCCGGAAAGGTATACGAGTTAGCAAAACAAAAAGGCTTAGGGCGGGAAATCCCTACAGAGTGGTTTTTGCAGGATATTAGGGATTGAAGTGGAATGAGAAAGGAGGAAAATGGCTTCGTAAAATCCTTAAAGGGGGTGTCACATATGAGTGAAGAAGAAAAAGACGTAAAATGGGAACGCTGGCAAAAGAAGCGGATATTTGTGAGGGAAGTTTCCGGTAAGTATGGAGAAGTCTACAGAAGTCTATTGGAGCAGCCAA
Organism: Thermodesulfobacteriota bacterium; assembly: GCA_041862515.1. Taxonomy (GTDB): domain Bacteria; phylum Desulfobacterota; class BSN033; order WVXP01. The sequence goes on from JBGVTJ010000025.1 coordinate 1,826, forward strand.
GGGTTTATAGCAGCAAAGAGATTCCGTTCAAAGGTGGACCAGCCAAATTCGGCAAGCACATCATCAATCCCCAGCGGGTTTTTATAACCCAGCTGATTGAGGCCCACATGGATGAAATACCGCCTGGGAGCACCGGCCAAAAGCATGGACACATGAACAGCGCCGTAATGTACATCCTCCAGGGCAAAGGGCATGATGTGCACGACGGGGAGAGAATTGACTGGAAGGCAGGCGATGCATGCATTGTGGAGAATGCATGTGTGCACCAACACTTTGCAGATGGGGATGAGCCGGTACGGTACCTCATCATTAAGGCAAAACCGGTCTTTCTCTTTTCCCATCTTATGTTTCAGAGGATTATTTCGTATCCCCCGGATCATGCGCCGGCCGGATATGAGGATTATCACCCCGAAGGCTAGCGGAAGGAGGTATGAATATGCCGTACGAAGAAAGTAAGTACGTCCATGAGGGCCAGGAACAAGCGAAGTTCTACGAAGAGGCGCTCAAGGAGTCAAAGGCGTTTCGCGAAGAGTATAAGAAGCGCAAAAAAGTAGTCAAGGCTGAGGAGATGCCGTGGGAAAACTCACCTGACGGGAAGATCAAGCACGTCATCAATGAAAAACTCAACGTCACGGAATGCGCCCTGGATATGTACGTACAGTTCTTGGAGCCGAGGAGCAGGTCGGGCAAACATCGGCACTTATCCGAAGAAATATTCTTCGTGCTTGAGGGACAGGGCTACGATCTGCATTGGGACGTGGATTTTGAACTCGGCGAAGAGTACAAATGGGTGTGGAGCGAGGAACCGAAGAAATTCGAGTGGAAGGAAGGAGACTTCGTGTACATCCCCCCCTACTCAGCCCACCAGCATTTCAACAGTGATGCGTGGAAGCCGGCGCGTTTGCTGATTACCACGAGCCGCATACCCAAGGCTATCGGCTTCAACTGGATGGAACAGATTGAAAATGCGCCGGAATATGAGGAATGAATGGTGCCTTTTCTTAGAAGGATAGTGCTCACGTTTCGCCAACCGAGTATCTCAAATTCGAGATAACCCTCTTCCATGCGGCAAGGGCTCTTGGTCCGATGAAGAATTGGAGACTGTCGAAAAACCTCAAGCCATGATCTTGGAGACCGTAACTTTGCGATTTGATCAAGTTTCTGCCATAGACTTATGAATCGCATATTTTCGACAGTTTTAACTACCTCTTGAAGCTTGGCACCATCCTCGGCGTGATCGGTTCTGGACATACAAACCCTGCGGAAAAGGTCGATGCAATGACTCCGGTCTCTATCCGCATGCAAGACGGTATCTTTATCTATACCACCTCGGACGGGGCGAATGAGAGCACTTGCCTGTGACAACTGACATTAAACAACAGGAAAGGGGGGGGAAACTGCATGAGCAAGCCAGAACCAATACTACCGCAACCCCGATCAGTAACGATAACCGTTGAGAAAAGTGCCCTGCTCGTTCTTGACATCAGCCAACGGTGTGCTGATCCTCAGCTAGCTTGCCATAAGCTCGGGCCGAGGATGAAGACCTTTTTGGATAGGGCGCGGGAGGTAGGTCTCCCGATTATTTATACCATTTCAACACGCCTTAAGGGAACGCCAGAGGGGCAGGTGTATTCCGTCCTTGAGAGAAGGCCGTCGGAGCCGGTC
>JBGVTJ010000026.1:0-9958 GCA_041862515.1 Thermodesulfobacteriota bacterium
CGGGAACACTTTTCTTCTTCTTCAGAGTAGCGACCTTTTTTCTTGCCATCTCACCCTCCTTGCTCTTTAAAAAACCGTTAGCAAGCCACTTTTTTATCCTATACCATTGAGAGCTCCATCAAAACAAGCCTAAGTTCACCAGAGGGAGCTCTTTATCTTAAGATGCCTTGATCCTCTGAGCTACTCTTCGGCCCAATCCCTCGCATTCGTCCAGCTTTTCCCCCATAGGAACAAATTTCACCTGAAGCTCCTCCACCACCTCCATCCCTGCGGCTTGCAGGTCTGCGGTGAGGGTTTTTGTCGCACCCATACCCCAGCCATAGGAGCCGAATACGGCGGCTATCCTTCCCTTGGGGCGAAGTCCCTTTATGTAAGTGGAAAATTCCGCCACCGCGGGGAAGACGCCGTTATTGAGGGTAGGAGAACCGAGCAAGAGGCCGCGAGCTTCCAATACTTCCTTGACGATATCGGACATGTCCGAACCAGTCAATCGGTACATCTTGGTTGGAATGCCCTCCTCCGTGAGACCTCTATAGATGGCCCTGGCCATTTTCTCAGTACTGCCCCACATGGTGTCGTATACGATGAGGGCCCTCTCTTCCGTTTCTCCCTTCGCCCATCCTTCATACGTGTCCACCAGTTGCGGGATATACTTCCTCCAAATGACGCCATGACTTGGTCCGATCACCTCGATTTCTATCCCTTTCAAGGCCTCAAGAGCTCTCAAGACCTGGTCACCATACGGCATAACGATGTTGGCGTAATACTTGGTTAGTTCAGGGTGGATGATCTCCCATCCGAGCTCATCGTCGAATCGTTCACTGGTGGCTATGTGCTGGCCGAAGGCGTCGTTGGGAAGAAGGACTTTGTCCTCCTTTACGTAGGTCACCATGGAATCCGGCCAGTGGACCATGGGGACCTCCACAAAGGTCAAGGTCTTCCTCCCCAGTTCGAGTACATCTCCGGTCCTCACCACCTTAACGGGGATTTCCTCCCCGTAGTGCAGCCTCAGTTCTCCTTCGGCCCTGGGGCTACACAGTATCTGCACCCTCGGTAGCGCCTCCCTGATGAGGGGTAAGGATCCGGAGTGATCCATCTCCACGTGATTTATGATCAAATAATCTACTGCTTCCAGGGCTATGACTTGTTTTATCCTTTCCAACATCTCAGCGTAGAAGGGGGCCTTGACCGTATCAACGAGGGCAATCTTCTCTCCCATGACAAGATATGCGTTGTAGGTGGTAGCCTTATGAGTCGAATAACCATGAAAATTTCTGATGTTCCAATCTATGGCTCCGACCCAATAAATCCCTGACTTGAGCTCGACCTTCATTTCTGCCTCCTCTCGGCTTCTTTCTGACACTGCGGACATATGCCAATGAATTCCAGGCGACTCCCGATTATTTCGTAATCGCACGCCCCACGAATAGCATATTCAAAGGTAGTGAGTGGTTCCATTGACACGTCTTCTACACAGCCGCATCGTATGCAGCGAACGTGATAGTGGTTTTCTACCTTGCCATCGAACCTTTTTTGGGTACCTCCCAGTTCCAGTTTCTGTATCATTCCGCAGTCGCAGAGGATGTCTAGGTTACGATAAACGGTACCCAGGCTGATCCGCGGCAATCGCCGTCGCGCCGCTTCATATACCTCGTCGGCGGTCGGGTGTGAGTTGGTCTTTTTCAGCTCTTCGAGAATGACCCTCCGCTGTCGGGTCATCATGAATTTTTTGGCCGATGTCAATTTTTGCCCTTGTTGAGAATAGTTACTAATACGAAATTTATCTTGGAACAATTCCCTTGTCAAGATCCCCGCAAAATTCTTTTCAGTGAGCGAAAGGGAATTAGGGCAACAGACTACGAGCAACCGAAGGGACAACGGTGTTCGTTAGAAACTGAGGAAACTCCAGACAGTATAGTATTGACATCTGATAAATGATAAACTACTTTACCATTCGCATCGGGGGCGGTTCCCTCGCCGCGTTTGTCCTCAGGAGGTGATCGGTGCAAAAAGAAGCTGGTGAGATCAAAGAGGGGCGTTTCCCTCGGAAACTTTTCCTCCTCCAACCCCTGATGCTCCGAGTCTGCTATGGGTTAGTCCCATGTATCATGGGGTCCGTCTATCTTTTTGGATTGCGGGCCCTGGTTTTGATTGCCGTGGTCCTGGCCTTCGGCATTGCCACGGAGGGGGTATTCACCCTCCGCCAGGGAAAACCGATCACCTCGGCTGTCTTTGTCTCCTCACTCATCCTTGCTCTTAGCCTCCCCCCCACGATCCCATTTTGGATTGCCGTTATTGGAGTCGTTTTTGGGGTGGTCTTCGGGAAGATGGTCTTCGGCGGTTTCGGACATAACGTTTTCAACCCCGCCATGGTTGGCCGGTGCTTTATCTATATAACCTTCCCTATCGCTATGACCAACCGGTGGGTTGAGCCAGTGGGGGGAATATACGGCGGATTCAGCGTCTGGTTTCCTCCCGTGGATGCCTTGACCACCGCAACTCCCTTGAGGGTTCTCAGGGAAGGGATGGATTTCCCTCTAGCAGAACTCTTTATGGGGAATATCCCGGGTTCCATGGGAGAGACGGCTGCATGGTTGATCCTCTTGGGAGGAATTTACATTATCGTCAAGAAATCCGCTCCGTGGCGACTAGCGGTCTCCTGTCTTTCCGGAGGGGTTCTGTTGAGTCTCGCTCTTCGGATAGCCGGCATCCACGCGGTTCCAGACCCGCTGAGTTCCCTGCTAGCCGGTTCCTTTCTCTTTGGAACATTTTTTGTCGTTACCGAGCCTATCTCCGGTCCTAAGACCGAGGTCGCCCAGTGGATCTACGGGTTCGTTATCGGGGGGCTGACCATCGTTTTGAGGAAGTATTCCAATTTTTCCGAGGGAATCATGTTTGCCGTTCTGTTCATGAACATGTTCGTTCCCGTCATGGATATGGCAGTCAAGGGATGGAAGAGTCACAGGGAGACGGTATGATCAAGAAGCGACTGTTTTCCATTGTCTATATGTTTCTCCTTACCTTCTTTTTCACGGCGGTGGTGAGCGGCATCTATGAGATCAATCGGGAGCGGATAGCGCTCAACGAGGAGATCAAGCTGCAGAAGATCATCCTCCGAGTCCTGAAGATCGAGGAGGACCCAGGAATATCCGACCTTCGTGTGAGGGAGATCTTTCGGAAACGGGTGGACGTCGAAACGAGGGGAGGGAGGATAATCTATCGAGGCTTTGCAGAGGACCGCAAGACCGTGATTGGGTATGCCTTCCCCCTGTTTGGTCCCGGATTTTGGGGTCCGGTCTATGGGATGATGGCCGTTGACCCTGAGTTGAAAGAGGTGATCGGGATCGCCTTTTACCAACACAGCGAGACACCGGGTCTCGGGGGACGAATTACAGAAGCCTGGTTCGAGAATCAATTTAAAGGAAAGCTCCTTAATCCTCCAGGAGAGAAGAAGCGATACTTCTATCTTGTTCCCCCTGGGACCTCAAAGGCCGAAAATGAAGTGGACGCCATAACAGGGGCGACCGGGACGAGCCGTGGAGTGGAGCGTCTGATCGATAAGAACCTGAAGGACTATTTGCCGTGGATTGCAGAGCAGCATACCATGGGAACGATATAGGGGGCGCACGTATGACCAGTGAATCGGGAAAGTGCGAGAATCAACGAGCAAGATGTGATCTCAAGGCAAATAGCCCTGAGGAGGGATACACTCCTTTACCAACGGGAAGTTCGTAATAGATAGTTACTGAAATCGCAGGGTGTTTCTCATGGCCAAGTTCAAAAGCAGGACAATCTTCATTTCAGGCTTGTGGAGGGAGAATCCTGTTTTTCGACAAATTTTGGGAATCTGTTCAGCGTTAGCAGTCACCAACCTTTTGGTCAATACTCTTATTATGGGCCTGAGCCTCATTTTTGTCACTGCTATGTCCAACCTGACAGTATCGATCCTTCGGAACATCACTCCCTCTCGAATTCGGATGATGGTTCAAACCCTCATCATCGCTTCCTATGTGATCATCGTGGATATCTTGCTCAAAGCGTATGTTCCAACTATCAGCGAAGCCCTTGGACCATATGTCGGCTTGATTATCACCAATTGTATTATTATGGGCCGGTGTGAGGCATTCGCGCGGAGCAACAGTCCTTGGCCCTCCTTTCTTGACGGCGTCGCTTCCGGTTGCGGATACGCCTTTGTCCTGCTCACTGTTGCATTTGTCAGGGAACTGATGGGATTCGGGTCCTTTTTCGGGATCCATGTCATGCCAGCGGGGTGGACCAATTGGGTTATCATGGTTATGGCTCCTGGTGCCTTTTTCATGTTGGGGGCTGTTATTTGGGTGGTCCGTTCTCTCGGCCCAGGGGAGGAGAAGACGGAGGAGATCAAAAAATAGGAGAGCTTCAATGGAACAGGGTCTCAGTGCCCCGGTCATCTTCTTTGCAGCCATTTTTACGAACAACATTCTTTTGACCAACTTCCTCGGTATGTGTTCCTTCCTGGCGATCTCACGGGAAGTCAAAGCCTCACTGGGGTTAGGTTTTGCGGTCATTTTTGTCATGACTTGTACCTCCGCGCTTAACTATCTGGTTTACTACCACCTACTGGTCCCTCTCGGCTTGGAGCATTTCCGCTATATTGTTTTCATCATCGTCATTGCCGCCTTTGTCCAGTTAGTTGAGATGGTAATCGAAAGATCCTCGCCGATCCTCTATGTGATCTTGGGAATTTTTCTCCCCTTGATTACGGTCAATTGTGCCATTTTAGGGGTTGCGCTGTTCATGATTATTCGGAATTACACCTTCTTTCAGTCGGTAGCGTACGGGGCCGGTGGCGGAATTGGGTGGACCCTGGCGATCGTCGCCATGGGAGGTATTCGGCAGAAGATGAAAGGGGCCAAGGTGCCAAAACCGCTGGAAGGACCGGGCATCACATTGATCATCGCCGGACTCATGGCACTCGCCTTCATGGGCTTTAGTGGAATGATCCAAATTCAGTGAGTTAGCCTCAATGACGCAACTTCTTTTGAGTCTCCTCGCTCTGAGTGCCCTGGGAGGGGTTTTGGCCTTCTTTTTGGAAGTGGCCGATTCGTACCTGGGCTTCTACGGGGAATGTCAGATTCGCATCAACCAGGGCGAGAAGGAACTCCAGGTCTCTGGGGGTGGAACGCTTCTTTCCTCGTTGATGGATCAGGGCATTTTTATCCCTTCCGCCTGTGGAGGGAGGGGGAGTTGCGGGTACTGTAAGGTGAAGGTCATGGAGGGTGCAGGACCGGTGCTGCCTACGGAGACGCCGTATCTGGAACCCGATGAGGTAAAGGCGAACGTCCGTCTCTCCTGTCAGATTAAGGTCCGGCGTGACATGGAGATTGAAATTCCCCCGGAACTTTTCCTCATCAAGGAGTTCCGGGCCCGGGTTGAAGGGATGCGAAACCTCACCGATGATATCAGGGAGGTACGTCTGCGGCTCATTGAGCCCGATACCCTCACCTTCAAACCGGGTCAATACATTCAGTTCCAGGTTCCCGAGTATGAGCAATGCCCGGAATCGGTCTACCGGGCCTATTCCATCGCCTCTCCTGCCCATGAGCCCACGGGCATTACTTTGGTGATTACGAAGGTGCCAGAAGGACTGGCCACGACCTTCATTCATGAGGTACTCAGGGAGGGGGATGAGGTCTCTCTCAATGGCCCCTATGGAGAATTCTATCTGAGGGATTCTGCAAGGGAGATTTTTTTCGTTGCGGGAGGTTCGGGTCTAGCCCCCGTCATGTCGATGCTTTACCAGATGGCGGAGGAAGAGATCTCCAGGAAGGCTACCCTCGTCTTTGGGGCCCGCTACAAAAAGGGTCTCTTCTACGTGGAAGAAATTGAGGCGCTCAAGGGACGGCTCCCCGATTTGAAGGTTATTTTCACCCTTTCGAGCCCCCAAGAAGAGGATCGTTGGGATGGGGAAAAGGGTCGTGTCACAGATGTCCTGGAAAAGATCATCAGAAACGGAGCAAACAAGGAGGCGTATCTCTGTGGGAGTCCTGGGATGGTCGAGGCCTGTGTGGCAGTCCTGACGAAGAAAGGAATTCCTCAGGAGTTGATTTTCTACGATAAGTTTGTTTAATCCTTGTATGAGTGAGGTAACCATGGATGATCGTCCCGTGAAACAGAGCCCTGAACTTGACAGAATCGAGCAGAACATGAGGCCCATGTATCTTTGCCAGGGGGGGTTTCTGGGATATGAACGGCGGAAGCTCATTGAGATTCTGACCGATGACCAGGGCACGGTCAATTCCCTGGGGCTGAGCCATGAGTTAGTCGCCCAACGACTGCGGGCAATAACCGATAAGGCGAGGAAAGGGTTGGGAGATCCCGTTGTTGTCGAAGAGAAGTTTGAGGTCGAAGTACAAGAAGCGCGGGGAAAGATTCCCTGCCCCTGGGGCCATCCGGGTCTGTATCCCAAGACCCACGTGAAGCTGGAAAAAAGAGAAACCGGAGAGACCCTTGTCTGGTCAGACCTGGCCATTCATCTCATTGAGGAGCACGGGTTCTATCAGGGTAAGGGGAGCCCCTATCGCCTGGATCCACCTGAGGTGAAACGGATTTTGGGAATGTAGTTGGAGTGCAGGATGCGCTTTCTTATTTCAATCCCGCAAATGGAGAATGATCTTGGGGAGCGGTATAGCGATATCTACACTGACCCGCCCATGGCATTGCGGTACATTTGAGCTGCCCTGAAGGAACTCCGGACAAAGGGCCCCGATGCCACCTCCAAGAACCCCATCCCCTCTCCCAGTGCTTTATAACCGTCGAACTCCTCGGGATGCAGGTATCGGATGACTGGGTGGTGTTGCTTTGAGGGTTGAAGGTATTGCCCCAGAGTCAGCAGCCTGCAACCGACATCCAGCAGGTCTTGCATGACCCCAATCACTTCTGATTTCCTCTCCCCCAAGCCCAACATCAGCCCCGATTTCGTGAGCATTGATGCGTTTCGTGATCGAACCCTCTGAAGAAGGTCTAGGGAGCGATGGTAACCGGCCTGCGGTCGTACTCGAGGATAAAGGCGGGGAATGGTTTCAACGTTGTGATTGAGGACATCGGGTGACGTGGAAAGAATGATGTCCAAAGAAGAGGAATTTTCCAGAAAGTCGGGAACCAATAATTCCACCAGTGTGTTGGGCCGGCATTCTTTGATGGCCCCAACGGTGTTTGCAAAGTGCATCGCTCCTCCATCTTCCAGGTCGTCCCGGGTGACCGAGGTGATGACTACGTACCGGAGGCCCAACTGTTGGGAGGCCGAGGCTACCCTTTCGGGTTCGCCCTCATCCAGGCGAGCGGGGGTTCCATGGGTGACGGCGCAGAACCGACAATTTCGGGTACATACATTCCCCATAATCATGAAAGTCGCCGTTCGCCTCGAAAAGCATTCCGGCACATTTGGGCAGTGGGCTTCCTGACACACGGTATGCAGCCGTGCTTCCCTGAGCAATGCGGAGACCTTCTGGATATTTGTCCCCAGGGTTATCCGTTTTTTCAACCACGGTGGTTTTCGTATTTTGCCCATTATGTACGTTGTGGCCGTTAGTTAAGCCTCAGTTAAAAGGGTTCCATCAGACCTATCGGGTAAGGCCTCTTGATCGTCACCCGAGGATTTCCCATAAGCCGGGGGAGGCATCTCCAGAGCCTTCCCTAGCTCTTCCATATCCGTTCTCACCAATCCCATTTCGAAGACCTGTTGAAAATGGCACAAGATACCATCTCTCACCTGACGATGATCGGGTTCTTTTCCCAGGAGCCCCCTCATGGAGGTAACCTCTATTCCCTCAAGCCCGCAGGGCGTGATGAATTCGTAATGGGTCATGTTGGGCGATACGTTGAGGGAGAAGCCATGGTAGGTTACCCACCTCGTAATGGCCACCCCGATGGAGCCAATCTTGGAATCCCCCACCCAGACACCACGGTTTAATCTATTCCTCGTCCCCTCAATCCCGAAATCTCCCAAGGTCCTGATCAGGACTTCCTCTAGGTTGAGGATGTACCAGGATACATCCCGGTGCCAATTCCTCAAGTCCAAAATGGGATAGCCCACGATCTGACCAGGGCCATGGTAGGTCACTTGGCCACCCCTTTCCACATGATAGACTTGGATTCCCTCAGCAGTGAGGACTTTGGGTGAGGCCAGAATGTGTTGGCGATTTCCCCTGCGGCCAAGGGTGATTACGGGGTTATGCTCCAGGAGAATCAGGATATCCGGGAGGTCCGATTCAACCTTGGCGGCCACGACTTCCCTTTGGAAATCCCACGCCCTCCGGTAGTCGATGAGATCGATGTCGATTACATATCCCCTTCGTTCGAAGCCCTTTTTCTCCATGGGGCCCATGAGTCGATGTGTAATGAGCGATTTCTCGTGAACCTGTCCGATTATATCATTCTCCTCGCGTGGTCATCGACGCCCTTCTCGAAGATAGCCTTCGATGACGATATCGTCACCCAATCTCCTCGTTTTCATCCTCGAAATCTGCAAGGCCTCGTTTACGCCCCGGATTTCCAAATTTCCGACGGCCTCGATTCCCTTACCGATAAGCTTTGGAGCCACCACTATCACGATCTTATCGGCAAGCCTTTCCCTGAGCATGGAGGTGATGATCTTGGCCCCGCCTTCAACCAATACCGAGGTTATTCCCATCCGGCCCAATTTCCCGAGAAGGTCCTCCATATCTATTTCTCCTCGTCGATTTTTGGCCACCCATAAGATTTTGGCCCCTAAGTTTTTCAGGCTTTGGGCTTTCTTGCGATTCGCCCCTTCCGTCGTGACGATACTCGTTTTACCCACCCCTTCATCATTGAGAACCTTGGCTGTTAGGGGTATGCGCAATCTGCCGTCCAGGATGATGCGCTGAGGGTTTCTTCCTTTTAGCAAACGGACCGTGAGGCTAGGATCATCCGCGAGAACGGTGCCAATGCCCACGAGCACCCCATCGTGAGTCGAACGCAATTTATGAGCTAACCTTAAAGTCTCCGGAGAGCTTATCCATTGCGAATTCCCCGTCTTTGTTGCAATCCTCCCGTCCAGGGATTGAGCAAATTTCAGCGTGACGAAGGGGATTCCCGTCTGAATGTATTTGAAATAGGCTTCGTTGAGCTTCCGACACCGTTCCTCCAAAACGCCTACCTTGACTTGAATGCCATTATTCAGAAGGCCCTGAATACCTTTTCCGTTAACTCTGGGGTTCGGATCAGGCGTCCCGATCACAACCCGGCTTATTCCCGTCCCTATGAGGGCATCCACGCAGGGTGGTGTCAATCCATAATGACAGCAGGGCTCAAGGGTTACGTACATGGAGGCGCCCCTCACATCCCCCTTTGCATTCCTCAGGGCAATGACCTCTGCGTGATCCCCCCCATATTTCTGATGGTAGCCCTTGCCCAGGATCTTTCTCCCCTTTACCACAAGGGCCCCCACCATGGGGTTCGGGCTGGTTTTCCCCGATCCCCTTCCAGCAAGTATCAAGGCCTTCTCCATGAAGATTTCATCTTTCAAGTCGATATCCTCGGTTTTACGTTCTCAGTTTGAACGGAAGGATAGAGAGGACATGGTAACCCATGGCTTTCCAAATAGTAATCGAAACGAGGAAGGGTTTCAATACATGCGTGAAGACGGAAAACTCTGGAGGAAATTGAGAGAGCCATAGTTGAGCCTACCTGGAGCTTGGAATCGCTCCCGGTTCTCCACACGAGAAGTAACATATCGGCACGGGACGTAAAGAATCATAAGAGCCCAAAAAGATCTCGGGAAAAAATCGACACGGCTTTAATTTCGAAACTATGCCGGCTCCGTACGGATTAACCATATTACAAATGTAGTTAACGGAAAAGGAGTTTTAAAGTGCTATAAAATGATGATCTCGTAAAAAGTCAAAATTCGATGGCAAAGTAAAAAGCTCCAAATTCAAGGCGCGCAAATCCTGAGGAA
>JBGVTJ010000027.1:0-21264 GCA_041862515.1 Thermodesulfobacteriota bacterium
AGGCGCGCAAATCCTGAGGAATGAGGCGTACTTACAGTACGCTCCAATGACGAAGGATGTAGCACAACGCAGCCCTTCGGCTTTGCTCAGGGCCGTGAGCATGTCGAACGGAAGTTCGACTTTTTACGAAGCCATCAACTTTAGAATGGTCGAAAACAGGCTTTTGAGCAGCGAAGAGCGACCTTTTCAGACCTCTCAATCACTAGAGCTTCCCGAGTACCCCCTTCTCGTTTCAATGCCCATGATGTAACCCCGACACGCGCTTCATGGACGATGGAGTTCCCATGGAGTGGGGACGATCATTTATCCGCCCATTTCGGGCAGGACCAAGCTGATCTGTGTTCCGGGGAAGAAGGTAACTCCGGAATGTACCCTTGATCCCTTTTCCCAGGATGGAAGCAGGGAGAACTTAGCGGTACCCGATCGGATTGAAATTTTCCCGTTCCATCCTTGCACGAATTTGCGTACCTCCGTGAGACCATGACCACGGCCAATATCCTCGTATCTTGATGCCCCATGCAACAGGGCCTTTTCAATGGCCAGCAAATCAGTCCACTTTTCACCACAAACCGATGAGAATCGAGGTGAGAGGGAGTTCTTTATTCCGATTCCCAGATCCATCACGGCGATCTTCACGATGTTCTTGGCGAGGCTCTTAGCATAGTAATATTTCTGGATCCCCACGTACCCGATGTCTTGGCTGTGCTCCAGTATGTTCTGACATACCTCTGATAAAGCCACGATAAAATGATGAATGGCCCTCTCGTCGTAGTGAAGATGGGCCTCTAAAATCGATCCAGCTCTATCTCTCACCCGATCAACGATGAAATGGATGTCATCTGATTTCTCTATTCTGGTAATCTCCAAGAGGACGTCCGAGGAGGTACTTCTGTGATATTTTTCCGTAAGATCGAGATAAGGAGGGTCCAAGACAAATAGTCCCATATGGGAGCGGAAAAAATCCATTCTTTCCAGATACTTCGAAACTTCCTCTGTCCTGGGAACGCGTAAAATGACCTCCTTGCCCAGTGATTTAAGGTGATACCCGAATTCCAGCATCCCTACCATCCCATAGGGATCGATGAAAATAACGTCCTCTAAATCGATACCTATCCGGTCAGATTCCGCCCACGCCCTCCTACCGAATTGGCCAAGAAAAAGCTCAAAACCCTTTTCGTCAACCGTTGGGGGAGGAACAAGAACGAGATCCATGTCTCCGTGCCTCATGAATCGAAGGTTCCCCAAATTGGGGAACTGCAGTGGATACATCTGCCATCTGCAATGTCATTCCTCAGGACGATGAATCCACCCCTTCGAATAAGAAGATTCCCACACCGGGGGCAATAGGTATTCTCGGCAGGGTGTCCATAGACATTTCCCACATAGACGTATTCCAAACCCTCCTTCAGACCAATCTCCCTTGCCATCTCCAATACCTTCACGGGGGTGGAAGACAGATGGGAAAGGTCCAAATGGGGAACAAACCGGGTTACATGCCATGGAGTAGATTTTCCCAGGGAGCGACGAATCCAAGCGGCGATATTTTTCAGCTGTTGCATGTCATCGTTATATCCGGGAATAAGATTGGAGATGACCTCCACATGCATGCCCCATTTACGCTGTGCCCTGATGGTCACCTCCAAAATCCCCTCAAAACGGTCCAGATGAGCGATTCTTCGGTAGCTCTCTTCCGAGAATCCCTTTATATCGACCCGAAAGGAATCAAGATAGGGTCCTATCAAATCCAATGCCTCTGCTGTGATAAAACCGTTCGTGACGTAGTTGGTCTTCAACCCCTTTTCCCCGGCAAATTTCGCGCAGTCTATGGTATATTCAAACCAGAGGGTCGGTTCGTTGTAGGTCCAGGAAATTCCCACACACTCGTTGTCCTTCGCCAACTGAACGACTTCCTCCGGTGAGAGGTACCGCATGTGTCTTGCTCCCTCTTCCGGCTTTGCATGGGCGATATTCCAATTCTGACAGCCAGGGCACTTGAAATTACAGCCCAAGCTCCCCAGGGAAAGCCAGCGGCTCCCCGGATAGTAGTGGAAAAGGGGTTTTTTCTCAATGGGAGAGACCATTATCGTTGATACCTGTCCATAGATGAGGGAATAGAGGTGGCCGCCCCTATTCAACCTGGTTTCACAATACCCCCTTTTGCCCTGCGATATAACACACCGGCGTTGGCAAATAGAGCACTGGACCCTTTTCTCGGGAAGTCGATCATAGAGGATCGTTTCGAACATCTCTAGCTCGCTTCCTTGGTTTCGTTCGGGGTAAATTGGACGAGCGATAAACATCTCATTCCTTCAAGGAAAGCCCATTCAGCGGAACAAACAGGGTCAGAGAGGGGGCCACCAAGAATCTAGGCCGGGCTTGACCGCCCCTGCTTAAACTGCCTTGCACATTGTGGACACAGGGAGGCCTTTTTGATATCCGTATCCAACAGGCTATTGGAGAAGTGCATAACGCAAAGGGGATTGGAGCAATGTCCCAACCCATAGGTATGGCCTAATTCATGAATTCCTTCCTTGAGAACGCGTTCCTTGAACCGGTCTCTATCCTCGGGTAAACCATAATATTCAGGTTTCAACCGGCAAAGGGAAATGATCGCCACCCGGTTTTCCAAGTCGGCTTCGCCGAATACGAAATTTAAGGAGGGAACATAGAGGTCAAAGTCGACCACTCCGAGAACCCGATCCCCGATTCCCCTCTCGACCTCCTTGAGTTTGAGAAGGATGGCTGATGAAAAATACTGTTTTCTCGTTCCGTTGTAAGCATAATCAGGGGAATTCAAGGGTTGGCCCATGCAAACCTCTTTCTCGAGGATCTTCCCTATGGAGTCTTGCAAGTCCTCTAATACCCTCCCATCGACATTCCCCACGGACACGATGACGATCTTCCCGGCCACCTTCTTGCCCCACGTATCCCTTCTCCTACGATGAAAACCCTTGATTAAAGCCATATCTCAACACCCGCCATGGTCCACTATTATTCTCCGATATCCTGGTCAATGCGTATCCAGCAACCAGTTCCCCATAGCCCCTCGGGTGGAACTCACGAGCCTCCATGACACCATGAACGTTCGCTATTTCCGTTAATGGATAAATTGAGAGGATCCCTCCCCCGCTGGAAAAGGCCCGTCACCTCTGGAAAGGGGGTCCTCCATAAATCTATCCCTACATCCCTTACAGAGGAGAAAAGCCATCTCTTGGTAGACGTCCTTTTCCAGTTCATGGGGATCCATCCTCTCAATCTCCCCCATCAACCGGTGCACCTCCTCCTCGACGTCCCCCCCGGGAAAGTGCAATACCCCATCGAAATCCGCATAAACCCGAATATCCACTACGTATTTTAGGCTTCCCTCTGGCAAACGCTTACCGCACTTCAAACAGTATTGTGCAGCCATTCCCGTACCACCTTTGGCAACCCCTGCCCAATCCCATGGACTTCAACACCCTCCACTTGGGTTACCTTCCATCTGCCTCCCTCCTTGGTTAGGCTCAACTTTATCCGATTCGAAACGTCCCCAGATCCCAGGAGATAGACTCGTCCCCCCCTATAACTCACCTTCATCTTGAGACCGAAGATTGCGGAAGCTATCTCCTTATCGAGCAGGGTGATCCGGAGGTTTCTGAGGTCAATTGCAAAGGTGTCAAACTCCTGAAAGATTCGGGTTAAAAGGCCTTTTACGCCCACATATGTCAACCCGTATTCATCCTTATAATGGAGCGAAACATATTGGAGACATTTCCCCACGTCCTCGGCCTCGATGGCCTGAACCCCCTCCTCTATGCCCTTTCGTATTCTGGCCTCCTCTGAGATGAGAAGGGGTCTGACGAAAAAGAGGTAAATCAACGGAGCCAGAGCTAAAGCGATGACGAAACCCTTTCTTCTCATCCAATCCTTCCTGAAAAATGACTACCCAAAGCCCTACCCTATCCCTTCCTTCCAAGCTCCCAGATCCTTCAGAGCCCTTTCCGCCAACTTCCTCCGTTTTAGCCTACCCTTGAGCTTCGGGCTCAATGGAGGAAAGAGGCCAAAATTGACGTTCATGGGCTGGAAGTCCTTAAAAGCGGGGCTCGTTATATACGTAACCAACGATCCCAAGGCAGTTGTTGGAGGTGCAACCACAAAGTCCCTTTCCCTCATCAACCGGTGGCCGTTCAACCCAGCCAGCAATCCCATAGCCGCAGACTCCACATAGCCCTCTACGCCTGTCAGCTGTCCTGCAAAGAAGATATTCGGTTGTCTCCTCATCTGAAGGGTCTTCCTCAACACCTTGGGGGAATTGATAAATGTATTCCGATGTTGACTCCCAAATCGAAAGAACTCCGCCCTTTCCAGCCCCGGAATCATCCTGAATATTCGCTCCTGTTCCCCCCATCTCAATTTTGTTTGGAACCCCACCATGCTGTATAAGGTATCGGAGAGGTTATCCTGCCTCAATTGAACCACGGCAAAGGGTTGTTGGCCCGTCTTGGGATCGATCAAACCAACGGGTTTCAATGGACCAAAGGCCAAGGTATCAGCGCCCCTTTCCGCCATTTCCTCTATGGGCAGACATCCCTCGAAGGGGACAGCCCTCTCGAAATCCCTTGTCGGAACCCTTGCAGCCTTGAGCAATTCATCGACAAAACGATAATACTGCTCTTTGGTCATGGGGCAGTTGATGTAGTCATCCCCCCCTTTTCCATACCTGGAGGCCTTAAAGGTAACATCCATATTGATGGATTCATGGGCGACAATGGGGGAGATGGCGTCGTAAAAATAGAGCGATCGTGTTCCCGTTAGAGCCATGATCTCCTTGGCGAGTCGATCCGATGTCAGAGGTCCCGTAGCGATGATGGTGGAAAGATCGAGGGGAATGCGATCCACCTCGCTTCTGATCAGTTCGACGCCCTCCCTTTTCTCCAATGCTCGGGTGATGTAACGGGAAAACTCCTCCCTATCTACCGCCAAAGACCCCCCTGCAGGAACCTTCGTGTGATCGGCTGCCTCCATAATGAGGGAACCGAACCGCCTCATCTCTTCCTTCAACAAACCAACGGCGTTCTCCAGAGAGGTTGACTTCAGCGAATTACTGCAGACCAATTCCCCCAAATTTTCCGATCGATGCGCAGGTGAAAATCGTATCGGCTTCATCTCAAAGAGGGTTACCTTTGTTCCCCGGGATGATGCTTGCCAAGCCGCCTCACACCCAGCTAAACCGCCCCCGATGATAATGAGATGACCCCTTTTGAACAGACCCTTCATCTGAATTTCCTTTTATAATCCACATAATACGTCCAATAGCTACATTTTTCAATAGAAAATCCGACTGGATTCTCCTCAGTCCTTTGGGGGGATTTTATTTGACACTGAAAAAAGGGGGGCTTTCCATATGTCCATAGGGGCTGGAGATGGCCGTCCCCTTTCTCCCGAGTGATGCCCTGGAGAGGTGGGGTACCCCTGGAGGGTGAGCAGGAGGGCAAAACGGGTTTCCCAGAGGCTGGGAGGACGAGAAATTACCGGCTCCGAACCCCCTGGGTCGTTTTGGAGCCAGGACGACTACATTCGCAGGGCCTCGTAGAGGTTTCCTGCGCCGTAAGAACTACGTACCAAGGGACCGCTCACAACCTCACGGAACCCAATCTCCAGGGCCAACTGCCGCCACTGCTTGAACTCCTCCGGAGGGACGAAGCGAACCACGGGAAGGTGATGCGCAGAGGGCTGAAGGTACTGTCCTAGGGTAAGTATGCGGCAGTCCACCTCCACGAGGTCCTCAAAAACCTGAACAAGCTCTTCTGAGAATTCCCCCAGCCCTAGCATGAGGCCTGACTTAGTAGGGATATCGGAGGCAAGCTCCCGAGCCCTCTTGAGTAAGTGCAGAGATCTCTCGTAATTGGCCCCTGGTCGGACCTTTGGGTAGAGACGAGGAACGGTCTCCAGGTTGTGGTTAAGCACATCTGGCCGGGCCTGCACCACGGTTGTAAGGGCACTATCCGAACCCTGAAAATCAGGTACCAGGACCTCAACACGGACCTTGGAAAGGCGGCGCCGTATCTCACTGATGGTCTGGGCAAAGTGCCCTGCCCCACCGTCGGAAAGGTCGTCGCGCGTGACTGAAGTTACTACCGCGAAGCGAAGGCCCATCTTCTGCACCGCTTCAGCCACCCTGCGGGGCTCCTCAGGATCTGGCGTTCCTATTGGGTCATGGGCTATCGCGCAAAACCGGCAGTTCCGCGTGCAACGATCCCCCAGGATAAGGAAGGTTGCAGTACCGCGAGAAAAACACTCTCCCAGATTGGGGCAAAGTGCCTCTTGACAGACAGTATGAACCTGGTTCCCCTGGAGAATTCGGTGGACTTTGTGGTAGGTAGCCCCAGCCGGAATCCTCCGCCTCAGCCACGGCGGCTTTCTCAAACGGGACCTATGGTCATAACCTGAACTCAACTCGCCTCCCTGAGCGACGGTCGGCTCCTTGCGCCTAACAGGCGATAGATATCCTCCACCCTTCCCCTCTCCAATTCCACACCAAAAATCTGCCGGATGTGGCAAGCCGTGGCACAGCGAACTTCTTCCATGGGGGTCTCCCTGCCCAGTATCTGCTTCATGGAGGTTGCTTGGATGCCCTTTAGGCCGCATGGATGAATCCATCCGAAGGGTTCCAGTAAGGTGTTCACGTTAAGAGCGAAACCGTGGAAGCTGATCCCCCGGCGCACGGCTATCCCCACGCTCCCAATCTTGGACATTCCCACCCAGACACCGCGATTCATGGAATTTCGTCCCGATCTGATTCCCCAATCCGCCAAACATCGGATCATAACCTCCTCCAGGGCTCCCACAAAATCCACCACCCTCCACCCATTGACCCTCAGGTCCACGATGGGATACCCCACGAGCTGCCCCGGGCCGTGGAACGTAACGTCCCCCCCTCGCTCAACGTGAAGGAGAGGAATCCCCCGCTCATGCAAGAACTCTTCGGATACCAACAGGTGATCTCGCGCCCCTCGGTACCCGAGCGTGAAGACCGGAGGATGTTCCAGGAGAAGGACAAAATCCGGCAGACTACCCCCACCGCGCTTGGCCTCCACCAAGGCGATTTGGAGTTCCCAGGCTTCCCTATAGTCCATGCAAGGGGTCTCCATACAGACCCACTTTTTTGAAGATTCTGCTGTCCAAATTCTCCCGTTCATTTCTCCCCTTATAATCTTCTCACGGATCATTGAGGGACGTAAGGTTTTCCCCTAGCCATCATTCTCTTAACTCATCCACTCCTGGCATCGCTACCGGGGCCAGCATTCCAACTGGACGGATATTCAAAATGGACGTCATATCGCTCACGGAGAGTGCAATAAAGTGTCTTGCAGCGCCTTCTTATCTTTTTCCCGGAAGGAAAACCCTCGGGCACTGCTTTGGTGGAAGCCTGAGCCTTTTAAGCCCTACCTCCGCAAGCTGCGAAATGGGATCATACATTTGCGAAACGGGAGGACTGTAGGAAAATTCTGCATCCATAAGATCGTAAAGGGTCATCCCGCCATGTATCGCCAGGGCGAAGATGTTAATCCTCCAACCGGCCCCCTCCTCACCAACGGCCTGGGCGCCCAGAATCCTCCCGTCCTTGGAATCCACAATGACCCTCAGGTTCATCTCCTTTCCATCGGGAATGTAATGAGGCTTTATTTCTCCCTTGGTGGAGATGGCCTCGGCGTCATAGCCCAAATTCTTCGCATTCTCTAGGGAATACCCGGTAGACGCGACTTCCAGCCCCCCTATGACCGTGAGGAAAGTATTAAGAGCCCCAGGATAGGCGGTGTTTCCCCCGGCAGCATTCGTTCCGGCCACCATCCCTTGCCTATAGGCTGATGTGGCAAGCTGCATCGTGGTTGGCGTTCCATCTATGCGGGAGTAAGTTCGCACAAGGTCTCCAGCGGCATACACGCCTTTGACGGATGTTTCCATTCTATTGTCCACCACGACCGATCCCTTTTCGGTTTTTGCCCGTAACATTTCAGCGAGCTTCGTGTTCCCCCTCATGCCAACGGCCATGACCACTATGTCGCAATCGATTGTCTCACCGGCTATCTCCACCGATTCCACTTTTTCAGTCCCGTTGATGCGGTCGATCCCTTTACCGAAGAGCACCTTTATTCCTAGCTTTTCCAGATGCTCAACGATGATCTTGCCCATCACCGGATCCAGGTTGCGTGGAAACGGAGGCGGAGTTCTCTTCGTCACCACCACATCGAGTCCCAGCACTCGTAGTCCTACCGCCACCTCCAGTCCTGTAGCACCACCACCGACGACCACCGCCCTTTTCTTCTTCGACGATTTGGCAGCCTCAAGAAGACCCCTGCTGTTCTCAATGTCCGACACGAAATGGACCCCCCTCCCCAAAAGCTGATTAGCACCAGGAATTGGGAGGTTGATGGGAGATGCACCTGTTGCAAGGATCAATGAATCGTAGCTGATCTCCTTCTCCTCCAAAGTATTAAGGTCCAGGGCTTTGACCACCTTCTTTTCGTTATCAACGGAGACAACCTCATGATGGAGGAGCTTGGTCAACTTGTTCCTTATCTCGGGGACAGAATACTTTAGCTCGTCGAAGTCCTTAACGAGACCCTCGATCACATAGGGAAGACCGCAGGGAGAGAATTGGTCGAAGTCTCTTTTCTCAATAATGGTTGCATGACATTTGCGGTTGAAGCTAAGAGCGCCCTTTGAGGCGTAAAGTCCGCTTACACCAAGTCCAACGATTACTATTTCCAAGGGTTGATATTCGGACATGATATTGTCTTCTCCATGGGATTTTGGAACGCCCCACTGTCATATCGCTTACTAGTCTACCAG
Organism: Thermodesulfobacteriota bacterium; assembly: GCA_041862515.1. GTDB lineage: Bacteria > Desulfobacterota > BSN033 > WVXP01. Next base: position 8,833 of record JBGVTJ010000027.1, read on the forward strand.
CCGACCTGTCCCCAGTCCCGCCAGGCCGTAAAACGGGATATCGGGCCATCCGGTGAAAAGCAACTCAATGGGCCATGAAAAGTGGAAATACCTCAATCAATAAGACACGGCTGGCGTGCCGCGGCCACTTCATCCAACCTTCTTACTTTGGAGTTTTTCGGTGCTTCATGCAGCAGGTCCGGATTTTCCTTTGCCTCATTTGCTATGGCTTTGCACGTCTCTATAAATTCGTCCAGGGTTTCCTTCGATTCGGTCTCCGTCGGTTCTACCATGATAGCTCCGGGGACCACCAGGGGAAAATAGATAGTAGGCGGATGAAAACCACAATCTATGAGCCGCTTTGCCATATCTAGGGTAGTAATCTTATATACATTTTGTTTTTTGTCGGAAAAGACGCATTCGTGCATGCAGACCCTGTCGTAAGGGAGATTGAACACCGTCTTGAGACTCTCTTTAATATAGTTCGCATTTAACACGGCTAGTTGACTGGCCCTCTTGAGGTTCTCTGGCCCCATACTCATGATATAACCGTATGCTTTGATCATCACCCCAAAATTTCCATAAAACCCGTGAACCTTCCCGATAGATTGGGGGTAATCGTATGACAACCGATAGGTCCCCTCTACCTGGACAATCCGGGGAACGGGCAGGAGGGGCTCAAGGTGCTTTTTGACACATACCGGACCGGAGCCAGGCCCGCCGCCCCCGTGCGGAGTCGAAAAGGTCTTGTGGAGATTCAAGTGCATTACATCAACCCCGATTTTGCCCATCTCCACAATCCCCATGACCGCATTCATGTTTGCCCCGTCGCAATAGACAAGGCCCCCTTTTCCGTGGACAATTTCGCTAATCTCTCTGAGATTCTCCTCAAAAAGACCGAGGGTGTTCGGGTTGGTCACCAGGATGCCAGCCACATCCTCGTCCATGACTTTTGCTACAGCCTCTGGAGAAAGGATGCCATCTTCATTGGATTCTACTGGAATCGGATGGAAACCACACAGGGAAACGCTTGCGGGGTTAGTGCCATGAGCCGTATCAGGAATGAGGAACTTCGACCGATGATCCCCCTTGTTCCTCAGGAAGGCATAGATGAGCATCGTCCCCGTCAGTTCCCCTTGGGCACCCGCTGCCGGCTGAAGGGTAGTCGCATCCATTCCCGTGATTTCGGAAAGGAAACGCTCCAAGTCGTACATGAGCTTGAGTGCTCCCTGGACCATCGAGGGGGGAAGAAAGGGGTGAGCGCCCGCAAATCCGGGAAGGCTTGCATACTTCTCGTTTATCTTGGGATTATATTTCATGGTGCAGGAGCCCAGGGGATACATGCCCGTGTCCACTCCGTAGTTCCACTGGGAAAGCCGGGTATAGTGTCTTACCACGTCCACTTCGCTCAGCTCGGGAAAATCTGGGACAGAACCCACAAGTCCCTCATCAATCGGAGAAGATTCAACATCCCGCCTGGGCATCGAAAATCCACACCTTCCATTCCCGCCCTTCTCCCACAGCAGCAATTCATTCAATACCAAACCCGTAGTCCCTCCTATTTCCTTCATGACCCAATTCCTTTCACTAAAATGTCTATATCCTCTTTGGTCTTGGTTTCTGTCACGCCTATCAGATAATGATTGGCCAGTTCGGGATAGTAAGAGGCAAGCGCTAGGCCAGCCACTATTTTCTGATCGAACAATCTCTCGTAAGTAGCTTTGAAGTTACTCGGAAACTCGACAACGAATTCATTAAATGTAGGACTGTCAAACCCGATCTTGAAACCAGCCTCCTTCAATCGCCGCTTGAGATATTCAGCCTTGTCGTAGTTCAGCTTGGCCAGCTCTCGTAGGCCCCGCTTGCCAAGGGAAGCCATGTACATGGCGGCCCCCAATGCACAGAGACCCTGGTTCGTACATATGTTTGACGTAGCCCTTTCCCTCCGAATATGTTGCTCCCTCGTTGCCAACGTCAAAACAAATCCCCGCTTGCCAGCCATATCAACGGTCTTGCCCACGAGACGACCAGGCATACTGCGCACGTACTTCATCCTGCTGGCAAAAATACCGAGAGATGGCCCACCGAAAGACTGTGGAATGCCCAAACTCTGTCCCTCGCCGCAGACGATATCTGCTTCATAACTCCCCGGGTTTTTCAGGAGCCCGTAGGCAAGGGCCTCTGTGAAAGACACTATGGACATCGCCTCGCGTTCCGATGCCTTTTCACGGAGCGCAGCCAGATCCTCAATACAGCCGAAAAAGTTAGGCGATTGGATTGCGATAGCCGCAAGCTCGGTCATTCCATCCAACGCCGAAAGGTCGGTCTTCCCACCCTCCGAATAGGGAAGCTCCAGTATCTCGTAACCTGTCGGCCAAAGATAGGTCTTAACAACTTCCCTGTAATGAGGATGTATAAGGCGAGAGATGGCAACTTTCTTTTTTTTGGTAATGCGAGCTCCCATAAGCAGAGCCTCGGCCAAAGCGGATGCGCCATCATACATGGAGGCATTAGCTACTTCCATTCCCAGCAAGCGACAGATCAAGGTCTGATATTCAAAGATCCCTTGAAGGGTTCCCTGGCTTACCTCGGGTTGATACGGGGTATAGGACGTGACAAACTCCGAACGCCCGAGCAAACTCAAAACCGATGAAGGAATAAAATGCTCGTAGCTGCCAGCCCCCACGAAAACCTTGTAATCCGGCATCGTGGCCATGGTGGCAGCAAGCGAGGCCATATGCCGATTCAATTCCCATTCGCTCAAGGGGTCGGGGAGTTTGAGGGACTCTCTTTTTCGACAGTCCTCCGGGATAGTGGAAAAAAGCTCCTCGAGGCTGCCCATCCCCACTACCTTCAGCATAGCAGAAATATCATCATCCGTATGAGGTAAATAGCGCATCTACTTACCCTCCTCCATTCTCTTGAGAATTTCTTCCTTGATTAATTCGCTGGTGTAAAGGGTATCCATCTCACTAAGATCAGTCGGCTTGACATCTATCATCCACCCCTCCTCATACGGACTCTCATTCACGAGCTGCGGCGAATCCACCAATGCGGTGTTTACCGCAGTAATTTCTCCGCCAACAGGCATATAACAATCCACCACTGCTTTAACCGACTCTACTACCCCAAACGGCTCACCCTTTTGAAACTGAGCCCCCACCTCAGGCAACTCCACATACACAATCGCCTGCAGCTGATCTTGCGCATAATCATCAATGCCAACCCTCACCTTATCCTCCTCAACCTTTGCCCATTCATGGTCATCAGCATAGCGATAATCCTTGGGCAGAATTAACTCATCAATCGATTTCATAGCCAATCCTCCTAAAATAACGGGTGTGTAACTCCTTTCATGAGCATAGCATCGTGTTCATGGGAGCGCGAGCAGTGCGGTCAGGGCGAATATCCGACACGATTTCAACCTTGATCTCTCGTCGAGCATCTCTCAGGAAAACCTCCTTCCCTGGAACCAGCTGGGTTTTCACCTTGACGAAGCCGCAACTCAAACCGCGGGGTACGAATCCATCGGGCTTGTCAGGGCTCGCAATACTGTAAATTCTCCCCTCATGCCGACCGATTCCCATCTCAGAGACGCAGCTCAGAACAATCCCGATCTGATGACCATCACCATCCAATACCACCGCCTGCTCATCGTGAACCTCAACCTTACGCACATCATGGCCCACAAAAGGGTACGTGTACTCCGGGGAAGCGATACTTTCCACCCCACGCTTCCCAATAAAGTCCTTCGTAAAACCCGTCTGATCAGCATTATAAGGGAGAGTAAAAGGCCACGGGTTGTTGATGAAAGGCCACGGGCCGATGTCTTGATGAGAGAGAGGGAGAGTAGCTCCAGTTCTCAGGGAATCCCGGGCAGCGAGCCCGCATGGTTGGATATCGAACTCCTCGCCGGCCTCCAGGATCATCTCCCACAGCTTGACATTACCAGAAGAGGTCACGAAAATCTCAAATCCAAATTCGCCCGTGTACCCCGTGCGGGACAGGATAATAGGGGTACCATCAGCCAAGCGCACGGCATCGGCATGTGGAGATTTGGGATCAAAATGCCCTTTAACGTTGAAATACTTCATACCTTCGAAGACCTGCTCAGGCTTTTCCAGGAGCTTCCACATAATCCGAGCAGCCCGAGTCCCCTGAACGTCGACCTTGCCCAACTGATCCGTGAAATCCGTAATCTCGACAGCACGCTCACCTCGATGCTCTCTGAGGTGCTCAGAAACAGGGGCACCCATGCCAGCATTGACAACCACCATGTAGAGGTCTAGTCCGACTTGGCAAACAATGGAATCATCAATCACCTCACCACGATCATTGAGAAAGGCCCCATACGTGCATTTTCCCGGGGACAAAGGGGTATTATCCTTTCCAATACACCTCCGCAAATCTTTGGTGAAACACAGCTGGAGCAGATCGAACGCCCCAGAACCAGAAAGCAGAACAACCGCCATGTGGCTTGTGTCAAAGATCCCAACTTTGGTCAGCACCGCCAAATGCTCTTCTCTTGGACCAGCTGCATACCACAACGGCATCTCATACCCAGCAAAGTCCGCCATCTTGGCTCCCTGAGCCAGATGCCAGTCATGGAGCCTGGTAGTCTTCATGTCGCCGCCCATAACTGCCCCCAAAAGTAACCAATGAAACGCTGGCTTTAAACCACGTCCTAAAATCCGGGAACCATTCCGATCAGAAAAACCTCCCAAGAAAAACAGGGGAGCTTCGGAATTATTCCAAAGCTCCCCTGTCCTTTTACCTGAGAGATTACCCGCTGCCCCGAGGCTTTGGGCTTTCCCCTTCGGTGGCCCCCCTTAGGGCTCTCTCCAGAGGATCCAATGGGCTACGGTCCTTTTGCCTGAGAGTTTCCCCCATTTTTGCGGGGTTTCACCTTCGGCGCTCCGCGTAGTAATTCGCCCGCGGAATCTCTCCCATAACCCAATATTACCAATTAACAGAAAAACAGAAGTCCGTCAAGGAAAAAAGACTGGAGTTTACTGACACTTATTTCAGAGGAAGGATTTATGGAGCCTGTCAATTCTACCGTAGGTTATCCTTTCTAATGAGGGAACCCCCCTTATCCCTTCGCCTCAGTGCTTTCCAAGTACCCCTTTCGGGGCTCATAGGCGGGGAATGTTTAAAAACGAATCCGGCCCGATCTTATCGTCTCCTTTTGTGCTTTTCGAATTCCTTTTTTACCAGGTATGCGGCCCCCAAAATACCGGCATCGTCTCCACATCTCGCCCTCTCCACTCGGACCCCTTTGCCCATTGACCCGACAGTCCTCTTCTCCAGCTCCTCTCTCAGGGGATTGATAAAAAGATCCCAGGCCTCGGATACCCTTCCACCGATGACCATCAGTTCCACATTCAACAGGTTGACGAGGTTCGCCAACCCCACCCCCAAATATATGCCCACTCGCTGGAAAATCCCCCGGGAAAGGCGATCACCACCCCTGGCGGATTCATAGACCGTTTTTGCGGTAATCTTCTTGATTTCACCCCCACATCGCTCGACCAGGTCCGTCTTCTCATCACCTTCTATGGCTTCTATGGCCATGCGCCTTATGGCGCTCCCCGATGCGAATACTTCTAAACAACCTCGGCTTCCACACTGACAGGGAGGACCATCCACGTCAATGACCATGTGGCCAATTTCCCCTGCTTTGCCCTCAGTCCCATGCCAAATATCGCCATTTAACACGATTCCCCCTCCAACGCCGGTGCCAAGGGTCAAACAGCAAAATTCCTTCACACCCCTGGCAGCTCCCATCCATCCTTCCCCCAAGCTGAAAGCGTTGGCGTCGTTCTCGACAAAGATGGGCATCCGAAGTCTTCCCTGGAGCCAGGATCGGATATTAAAGCCGTCCAAAACGGGAAGGTTGGGTGACTGTGTTACGACTCCCTGGTCCAAAGCAATGGCTCCTGGAATTCCAAAACCCCCTCCTATGACCTCGAACTCCTCCCCCGGAAATCCTCGCAGGAATCCTTGGATCCTCGACAGGATATCCTTCATCACCCTTTCCCTACCCCGTGAGACCTCGGTGAGGAAGCTCAATTTATCGAGGATCTTGCCTCCGAGATTCACGGTAGCTATTCTCACATTGGTGCCACCCAAATCGACGGCAAGGATTATCTCTTCCATAAGGCCTTCCGCTGATACGGATTATAGAGGGGACCATCTCCTTGAGGGAAATCTTTTCCCTGTGCCTGGAAGTCATGACACTATGTGCCCAACTCAAAGGCCCCTTCATCCCTCCTTCGGCGGATCTTATACGGAGCGTTTCCTGAAAAAAGGCGGGGATAAAACGAGAAGCCCCTTGTAGGGGAATAAAAAAATAAACCCGGGAGGACCTCTGGTCTCCCGGGTTGAGCCTCGGTTAATACATGCCGCCCATTCCCCCCGGTGGCATCGGGGGCATCTCAGCCTTCTTCTCCGGTTTCTCAGCCACCATGGCCTCCGTGGTTATCAGCAACGACGCCACACTGGCGGCGTTCTGCAGGGCAAACCGGACTACTTTGGTAGGATCGATAATACCGGCCTTGATGAGATCGGTGTACACCTCCTTGTCCGCATCAAACCCGAAGGCCCCTTTTTCCGTCTTCACCCGTTCGACCACCACTGAACCCTCTTGACCTGCATTGTTGGCAATCTGACGGATGGGTTCCTCCAGTGCTCGCTTCACGATTGTCACTCCCACTTGGCGATCACCTTCCAACTTCAATTTATCCAGCGCGCCCAAGCACCTCAAATACGCCACTCCACCTCCCGGGACAATTCCCTCCTCTACCGCTGCACGGGTTGCGTTGAGGGCATCCTCCACTCGGGCCTTCTTCTCCTTCATCTCCGTCTCCGTGGCCGCCCCCACATTGATCACCGCCACTCCTCCAATGAGTTTCGCGAGCCGCTCCTGCAGCTTTTCCCGATCATAATCACTCGTCGTTTCTTCGATCTGTACGCGAATCTGCTTGACCCTACCCTCCAGGGCCTCCTTCGTCCCAGCCCCATCTACGATGGTAGTATTGTCCTTGTCGATGGTCACCCGCTTGGCCGAGCCCAAATCCGACAACTTAACATTTTCCAGCTTGATCCCCAAATCCTCACTGATCATCTGACCACCGGTTAAAATGCCAATGTCCTCCAGCATCGCCTTGCGCCGATCCCCAAATCCGGGCGCTTTGACCGCCGCGCATTTCAGGGTGCCCCGGAGCTTGTTCACCACCAGCGTGGCCAACGCCTCACCCTCAACATCCTCTGCTACTATCAGGAGCGGCTTCCCCATCTTCGCGATCTGCTCCAATAACGGCAACAGGTCCTTCATGTTGCTGATCTTCTTCTCGTGCAAGAGGATATAGGGTTCTTCCACCACCGCTTCCATCTTTTCGGCATCAGTCACGAAGTAAGGACTTAAATAGCCCCGATCAAACTGCATCCCCTCCACCACTTCCAGGGTCGTTTCCATGCCCTTGGAGTCTTCCACGGTAATGACGCCTTCCTTGCCCACCTTGTTCATGGCCTCCGCTATGATCCGACCAATGGTTTCATCGTTGTTGGCGGAAATGCTTCCCACCTGGGAGATCTCCGTCTGGTCCTTGGTAGGCTTGCTCATTTTCTTCAATTCCTCGACCACTACATCCACCGCCGCATCAATTCCCCTTTTGACCTCCATGGGGTTGGCTCCAGCCGAAACCATTTTGGCTCCCTCCCGGTAGATCGCCTGAGCCAAAACCGTGGCCGTAGTCGTTCCGTCACCCGCCACGTCTGAGGTCTTGGTGGCCACCTCCTTAACCATCTGGGCTCCCATATTTTCAAATTTGTTCTCCAGCTCGATCTCCTTCGCCACCGTTACCCCATCTTTGGTCACTTGCGGGGAACCGAAGGATTTTTCCAATATCACGTTCCTCCCCCTGGGGCCTAATGTCACCTTCACCGCCTCGGCTAAGATGTTCACCCCCTTGAGGGTTGCGGTCCTCGCATCTTGATCATACTTGAGTTCCTTTGCCATTTTCATTAACCTCCCTTAGTGAATGCACGCCCTATTGTGCTCGTTTTTCCTTCCTCAACTACTCCACAATCCCCAATATGTCGTCTTCCCGCATAATCAAATGTTCCTCACCATCCAGCTTAACCTCGGTCCCCGCGTATTTGCTAAAAAGGACTCGGTCGCCTGCCTTTACATCGAGGGGTACTACCTTTCCGTCCTCCAGGACCTTGCCTTTCCCTACCGCAACCACCCTACCTTCCATCGGTTTCTCCTTGGCGGTATCCGGGATGATAATCCCGCCCTCAGTCTTTTCCTCTTCTTCGAGCCGCCTCACGATTACCCTGTCCTGCAATGGCCTTATCTTCATTTTCGCCTTTGCCATTTCCAAATACTCCTTTCTTTATTTTATGGCCGAATTGTTATTACCAGGTACTATTGATCGGAAAAGTTCTTTACCCTTTTTCCCACGGAATGAACAACAGTTTTTCGGAGTAACCAGAGGTACAAAACGCCTAACGTGATATTTGAAATTAATCACTATACCCCCCTTTGTCAAGGGAAGGGGAGAATATTTTTCCAATGAGATGACCCGATGAGGACGATTAGGATCACACTCCCCCTTGAGGAACTCTCTCCAGGTATTCGTTCGCTGGATCGTGCCCTAAGAAGTTTAACCGAAGACGTGGGAACCCGAAACCACGGGCATTTCTTGACAAAATGGAATACCAAAGGTAGCATAGTATATCAGTAACGTTACGCTCTCGCCGGAGAAAAGGCCTCTTTTCTTAGGGGCCGTCAATCATACGAATGGTCCCTTTCCTCACGACTCACCTCAAGGTGACCGAATAACGAATCGAGATTGCCATGAAATGGAGATGGGGTTGATGAAACAATATGAGGCCATAATCATTGGCGCGGGGCCAGCAGGGATCTTTGCCGCATTGACGCTGGTGGATTCAGGGGTTAAGCCCATCCTCATCTTGGAGCAGGGAAATGATATAAACTTGAGACAGAGAAGGGGAGGAAAGGATATCCTCTGCGGGTGGGGCGGTGCGGGAGCCTACAGCGATGGAAAACTTACCCTCTCATCGGAGGTCGGTGGCTTTCTCGGGGACTTTATCCCCAAGGCGGATCTGGACCGACTCCTCAAAGAGACTGATACGATCTACCTTAAGTATGGGGCTCCCCGGAAGACATATGGGCAGATCTCGGATCAAACAGAGAAGTTGTACGCCAAAGCGAAACAGGTCGGATTGGAATTCATCCAGATGGAAATCAGGCATGTCGGAACGGAGAACTGTTTGCCCCTCCTCAAGGCGATGCGAAGGGACTTGGAAGATAAGGCAGAGATCCGAACTCTCTGCAGGGCCAAAAGGATCCGGGTAGAGGGGGGGAGGGCCGTTGGAGTCGATCTCGATCGTGGAAAGTCCGTTAACGGAAAAGTAGTGATTGCAGCCCCAGGGAGAACCGGGTCCAACTGGATGAGAGAAGAAGCCCTGCGTCTTGGACTATCCGCCGTCCCGAGCCCCATCGATATCGGCGTCAGGGTGGAGACGCCGGCGGCTGTACTCCAAAGTATAACCGATATCGCCTATGAATCGAAGCTCATATACTATGCGGAGACCTTCGACGACAAGGTGAGGACATTCTGTATGAATCCCTACGGGGAGGTGGTAACGGAGGAAACGAATGGAATTATCACCGTAAACGGCCATAGCTATTCCACAAAGAAGACCGAAAACACCAATTTCGCGATCTTGGTCAGCAGTTCCTTCACAGAACCCTTTGATGATCCAATAGCGTATGGGAAGTATATATCCCAACTGGCGAACCTCCTGGGTAGGGGGGTCATCGTCCAGAGGCTCGGGGACCTGATGGAGGGGAGACGATCGACCACGGAGAGGATCTCCCGCTGCATTACCCGCCCAACCCTTGGATCAGCCACGCCGGGAGATTTGAGTTTCGTGATTCCCTATCGGTATTTGAGGGATATCATCGAGATGTTGGAAGCCCTGGATAAGATCGCTCCAGGCGTGTTCTCGCGACACACGTTGCTCTATGGAGTGGAGGTTAAATTCTATTCCCATCGCATCAAGTTAACCGGGAACCTGGAATCAGAAATCGATAACCTCTTCATTATCGGAGACGGGGCCGGAATTACCCGGGGCCTTCTCCAGGCATCGGCCAGTGGAATATGGGCGGCGAAGGAGGCACTTGGACGAACATGAAGGCCTTTAAGCTCGTTGCGGAATTCCAGCCCACGGGGGATCAACCCCAAGCCATCGAGAAATTGAGCACGGGGGTACTGGAGGGAAAGAAACACCAAGTCCTCCTAGGCGTTACTGGCTCCGGGAAGACCTTTACCATGGCCAATGTCATCGAAAGGGTCCAAAAACCCACGCTTGTCATCTCCCACAATAAAACCCTGGCAGCTCAGTTGTATGGGGAGTTCAAGGATCTCTTCCCGGAAAATGCCGTGGAATTCTTCGTGAGCTATTACGACTATTACCAGCCCGAGGCATACATCCCGTCGACGGATACGTATATCGAAAAGGACACTTCCATCAACGACGAAATCGATAAAATGAGGCATTCAGCCACCAGATCCCTCCTGGACCGAAATGATGTAATCATTGTAGCCAGTGTTTCCTGTATCTATGGGTTGGGATCTCCCGAGGCCTATCACGGCTTGCTCCTGTTTTTGGAGAGAGGGGCTACGGTGCCACGGGAGAAAATCCTCAATAAGCTCGTGGAAATTCAGTATGAGCGAAACGACATCGATTTTCACCGAGGGACATTTCGGGTAAGGGGGGATGTTGTGGAGGTCTTCCCCGCATACGAGGAAAACCGAGCCATTCGCATCGAGCTTTTCGGCGATGAGGTAGAGGCTATTTCGGAGATAGATCCCCTGCGGGGAAAGGTGGCCGAGAGTCTGGACAAAATCGCCATCTATCCAGGGAGCCACTACGTCACCACCCAGGAGCGGATGCAAAGCGCTATCGAGAATATCCATATCGAATTGGCGGAAAGATTGGAGGAACTGAGATCCCAGGATAAACTTCTCGAGGCCCAACGCTTGGAACAGAGGACCCGTTTCGACCTCGAAATGCTTCAGGAACTCGGCTATTGTCCCGGGATCGAGAATTATTCCCGCCACCTGACGGGTCGAAGGCCAGGGGAGCCTCCCCCGAACTTACTGGATTACTTCCCCGGGGATTTTCTCCTGATCATAGACGAAAGCCACGTCTCCATTCCCCAACTGGTGGGGATGTACAGGGGGGATCGATCGAGAAAGGAAACCCTGGTCGAATACGGTTTCAGGCTTCCCTCCGCATTGGACAACCGTCCCCTCAATTTCCCCGAATTCGAAGACCGCATCCATCAGGTCATGTATGTGTCGGCCACCCCCGGGAATTACGAACTCGAACAAGCGCGGGGGGAGGTGGTGGAACAGATCATTCGCCCAACCGGGTTGATCGATCCCGATATCACGGTAAAGGGAGCAAGGAATCAGGTTGACGACCTTCTGGAGGAGGTCAGAAAGCGTGTTGAGAAGGGCGAGCGTGTACTGGTCACCACGCTGACCAAGCGAATGGCCGAAGACCTCACCGAATACTACGCCGACCTTGGGGTCCGGGTCAAGTACCTCCATTCGGAGATCGATACCCTCGAAAGGGTGGAGATCATACGGGATCTCCGGCTCGGAAAATTCGATGTCCTGATTGGAGTCAACTTGCTCAGGGAGGGGTTGGATATCCCCGAGGTCTCCCTGGTCGCCATCCTCGATGCGGACAAGGAAGGGTTTCTGAGGTCTACCAAGTCGCTCATCCAGACCTGCGGAAGGGCGGCGAGGAATGTCTCTGGAAAGGTAATCATGTATGGGGATCTGATTACCCAATCCATGGGCATGGCCCTGGAGGAAACTCGGAGAAGGAGGAAGATCCAGGAGGAATTCAACCGAGCCCACAAGATCACCCCGACGAGCATCAGGAAGTCCATTAAAAACATCCTCACCTCAATATGCGAGGCGGATTACTACACCGTGCCCCTGGTTGCAGAGACTCGGGCAGAGTACATACCCCTTAAGGAAATACCCAAGGTGGTCAAGAAGCTGAAAAGAGAGATGCGGGAGGCCGCCCAAGAGCTCGATTTTGAACGGGCAGCGCTCCTGAGGGATCAAATCCGCGAGATCCAAGAAGCTGAGTTGAGGGGAGATGGGCTGAAACCCCTTTCACCATAGGATCTCAAGGGGTTGTTGCCGAAATCCCTGGAGCGAACATTAAAGAATTTTGGTAACCATTCTTAGTGAAGTGAAACGGCCGCAAACCCAATGTCTGAGCCTGAAAGGCGAGTTTTGGGTTTGCAGTGAAGCGAACTCTAGAATGGTCAAAAATTCTTTTCAGAGAGCGGAATGGTATTTGGGCAACAGGCCGATAACCACTGACATTTCGGGC